>JAOTVU010000237.1 GCA_029863385.1 Acidimicrobiia bacterium | reverse complement strand
CAGTACGTCGAGCCAGGTGCCGTCCTCCCGGACATAGATGGTCACGGTGTGGTCGCCGGAGCTCAGGTTCACCGACACGGTGTCGTTCGACGGGTAGTCGGTCACGAGCAGTGGTCGGAGGCTGCTGGTCACGTAGGTGAACCAGGTGTAGCCGGCCGGTGGACCGCCGTCGACCTTCACATAGAACGAGTCGCTCTGCGGCCCGGTACCTCGCACGAGACCTTCGATGTTGTAGCGTCCCGGTGATGAAACGGTGAAGCAGAACTCGGCCTTGTGAGTCTCATCAGGGCCGTTCCACAGCGAGCCGGTACCTTCCGGGGCGACGATGTAGGAACCCCCGGACGCCCCTGCGCTGTTACGGACGACGAAATTGCCGGACAACGTGGCGTTTTCTGCTTCCTGGGTGAGGGGTCCGCAGGATCCGCCGCCGCCACCGCCACCACCACCGCCGCCGCCGTCTGGGGTTGGGGTGATGAGTTCGAGGCTGATGGTGTCGAGGCGGGTTCCGTCTTCGCGTCCGTGGACGCTGATGGTGTGTTGGCCTGCGGTGAGGTCGAGTTCGACGGGGTCGGTTCCGGTGTTGCGGTCGTTGAGGTGGTCGGTGAGGTAGCTCTGGTTGACGCGTACGTCCCAGAGGTGTCCGGTGGTTGGTGTGCCGTCGGCGGTGAGGTAGAAGGAGTCGCTGTAGTTGGTGAGGGTGTGGACGTTGCCGGCGATTCGGTAGGTGCCGGGTGTGGTGACGTCGAAGCAGTAGTCGATGCGGGCGTTGTCGTCGGGTCCGTTCCAGTAGTTGCCTGATCCGTCGGGCAGGTGGATGTATTGGCCGCCGCTGGCGTTCGTGTCGTTGCCGACGACGATGCGGTTTCCGTTGATGGTGCCGTTTTCTGCTTCCTGGGTGAGGGGTCCGCAGGATCCGCCGCCGCCGCCACCACCACCACCGCTGCCCGTGAGGAACGCCGCCATGAGGTTGCGGGTCATCGTCTGAATACCGTTGTCGACATAGCCCGACCGGCTGAGGGCCCAGCTCCACGACATCGTCCCGGAGCCGAACACCCAGGCGCCACTAGGGGCCTGGTAGATCGACGCGTTGGACCGTACGGTGGCACCGCTGGATGCCAGGAACGGCGAGTCACCCAGCAATGTCTGGGGGCCGACCGGCGCCGGATACGCGGGATCGAAGCCGTCGACCTCGTAGCCGACGATGTCGTTGACCGCCGACGACGTGCTCAGACCGGAGCCGCTGTAGATCCAGTGATCGGTGTTGATCGGGCGGAAGTCGGAGTTCGAGAAACTGTTGAAGTCGATGTACTGAACGCCGACGAGGGTCTGCTCGGCCCTGCTGACCTCCCGGAACCTCACCGTCTTCAGCGACGGATCGGCGATTGGATCGAGATTGGCCTGCTTGTAGACGACGAGCGTCCGATTCGGTGTACCGGAGCCCGACGGCTCGAGGCGAACTTGGTTGTAGGCCGAATTGGCGCCGAAGAATCCGAGGCCGACACCCCCGTCGCGGGCGGCCTCGGCGGCGCTGAACATCTCGCTTGTCCAGTACTCGTCATGCCCGGGCGAGACGAAGACCTTGTGGGGCCGGAGACTCGCCGGATCGGCGTGAACCTTCTCGTTGGTCGTGTACGTGATGTCATAGCCCTCCTTCTCCATCCAGACGAGGAGGTCGTATTCCCAGTTGAGGAACAAGCCGTCACCGATTCCGTCGAACGGCCGGTTGAGCGACACCTTGACCGCCCGGGTCGTGCCGGTCAGGGTGTTGGGTCCGTAGCTGTTGTAGTCGTAGACGCTCTTGCCGACGTGGGCCGGGTTGTTGGGGTTGTAGCCGGGGGTCGAGGGGTCAACCGCTGGAAAGTTGTTGTAGGCCGCCTCGGTCAGCGTCGGTCGCTGGAAGAGCACGTCGGCCCGTCGGTCGTCGCTGACCACGAAGGGGATGTAGTTCTGGAAGCCCTGGGCGTTCGTGAGTTTGGCCAGATACACACCGCTGACCCAGTCGGTCGTCGGGGTCAGCTGGTAGGAGATCGGCCAGCTGTATTCGACGAAACCGGTGTTCGTGTCAAGCGGCGGGTAGCTCTGAGGCGATCCGTTCAGCGTGCCACTCGATCCGACGAGCCGTGCACCCTGACCGCCGTAGTAGCCCATGCGGTAGAAGTCGATCGAGAACGTCTGGGCGGTGTTCACCGACACGTGGAATCGAATGGTCTCGCCCTGAGCAACGCTCGATCGGTCGGCGTAGCCCTTGATCTGCTTGGCCAGGGCGTCGCCGGGACGGGTGATCCGCCACGCAGAGGTTCCCTGACGGGTGTTCTCGACGACAATGGGGTTGGTCTCGGCTGCAACCGAGGGACCGGGTGCGACGAGCACGGCGGCAACCAGCGCCAGCGACACGGCGATCAGGCGGGTGACTCGGCCGACGAGAGGTGTCAGAGGTGTCGTGTGATGGGTTGGGCTCCATGACAGCAAGCCGGCTCGCTCGTCACCCTGTCCACCTGAATCGCATCCCATTCGACTCCCTCCTGGTCACAGGACAGTCTTCTCGAATGTCCGGCTCCAGGCCAGCGAGTAGGAGTAGTTACCTACTGATTACCGTGGACCGGAGTAGTGGTCGGCCGACGTCAGTCGCCCTGAGCCCGACGGTAGAGCCTCGACTTCGGGTCGAGTGCGTTGTGGCCGTACCACTCGGCGGCCCGCATCTCCTCTTCCAGTTCGGCTCGGAGATCGCCGTTGAGGTGATCGATGTAGAGCTTGCCGTTCAGGTGATCGGTTTCGTGCTGGAAGCAGCGAGCCCGCAGCCCGGTCCCCTCGTAGACGATGTCCTCCCCCTTCACGTTCTGGCCCTTGACCCCGCAGGCGTCGAAACGAACGGTCGGAGCGCCGAACCCGGGTAGCGACAGGCACCCCTCCTCGCCGTCCTGGATCTCGAGGCCGATGCGTTCGACGACGGGGTTGACGACGTGACCGATCAGCCCGTCGCGGCAGTCGAACACGAACACGGCGTCGGTTCGGCCGATCTGGTTCGCGGCCAGGCCGACGCCGACGTCGATGGCGTACATGGTCTCGAACAGCTGGTCGACGAGCTTGCGGACCGACGCATCGAACACCGTGACCCGGGTCGTCTGCTTGCGCAGAACCGGATTACCCCACAGGGTGATCGGCTCGCAGCCCCGTCCCGGAAGTCGAAGATCAACCATTGCAGTGAAGCTATCCGTCCGCTGCGTGTTCTCGAAGTGTCGGCACGATCCGGGAGGCGGCCATGTCGAGCTGATACTGGGGCGAGCCACCCATCGGGACGAGAACGAGCGAATCGATGCCGGTCTCGATCAGGTCGATCAGCTTGGCGACCACCTCGTCGACGTCGGCACCGACGGCCAACCAAGACGACGAAACGCCGGCGGGTAGCTCCGGCAGCTCACTGGAATCGGCGAAGAAGGCGGCGAAGACGGTGAGATGATGGTGATCGGTGCGGCCGCCGGCGTTGCGACCCTGGTCGATGCGGAAACGGGCCGTCGCGATCTCGTCGGGGCCGTGGCCCTCGGGCAGGATGGTTCCGTCACCGTGAACCCCCGACAGCCGCAGCGACCGGGGACCCGTCACGCCGGTCATCACCGGCGGCACGACATGGGGTGGGAACTCGAGCCTGACACGGTTGACGGAGACGTAGCGGCCGTCCAGGGACACCTCCTCGCCGGCCAGCAGACCTCGCGTGGTCACCAGCGTTTCCTCCAGCAGCGTCAGGGGAGAGACGACCGTGGCGCCGATCTGTTCCATCCACTCCTGAACCCCGTGTCCGAGACCGGTGATGAGCCGGCCGGGATACATCTCGGCCAGCGTCGCCCACTCCATGGCCAGCGCCACCGGGTTGCGGAACGGCGCCGGCGCGATGCCATGGCCGATGCGGGCGTGCTCGGTCGCAGCCAGCACAGCGGTCAACTGGGCGATGCCGCCGGCATAGGGCAGGTCTTCGACGATCCACAGTTCGTCGTAGACGCCGTCGAGGGCCCGCGCCGCCTCGGTGAGGTGGGCCGGTTCGATCTCGCGGCGCAGCATGGCACCGATCGAGAGGGTCACGGCGAGGACGGGGGTTTGGCCAGATCGTCGACGACGTCGGCCCCGGCGGCCACGAGCAGCTTCGGTGAGGTCACGACCTTACGGTCCCGACCGCCGCCGCCCAGCACGATGCGATCGCGGTCGAGGACGCGGGCATCGACCCAAACCGGCATCCCGTCGGGAAGGTTGAACGGGGTGACACCGCCGATGGTCATACCGGTCAACTCCTCGGTGTCGGCCGCCGACGCGAACGAGGCCTTCCGGGTGCCAAGGCGTTTGCGGACGACCTTGTTGACGTCGAGGCGGGTGTTGGCGAGAACGACGCAGGCCGCGTAGACGGGCGGCTCGGCCTTGCCGATCACCACGATGGTGTTGGCGGAGTCCTCCAGGTCGTAGCCGTAGGCCTCGCAGAACTGCGCCGTGTCGGCGAGTTCGGGGTCACAGTCGATGATGTCGTAGTCGACACCGGTGGCGTCGAGCGCGGCGACGAGAAGATCCTCGGTCGGCGCTTGGTCGTGGGGGTCTGTCACGTGGTCGAGTGTATTCCTGGCTGGTGACTCTGCTGTCGCTCCAGCCGCCGCGGCCTCGAAGCGGCTCGATACACCTACACTTGATGACGGATCGAGCGACATGACCCAGTTGGTTGACGGACGGTACGAACTGATCGAGGTGATCGGTTCCGGAGGGATGGCCACCGTCTGGCGCGCCCGCGACATCAAACTGGAGCGAATGGTGGCGCTGAAACGACCGCACCCGGTTCCTGTCGGTGATCCCCGCCACGATCGGTTGGCCCGCGAGGCGCAGCTCTCGGCGTCCATCAATCACCCGCATCTGGTGACGGTCCACGACGCCGGCAGCGACGCCGAGGGTCTGTACCTGGTCATGGAGCTGGTCAACGCACCGTCGCTGGCCGACGCAAAAGGCAGACTCGGGCGGGAGCAGATCATCGAGGTGGGGGCGCAGATCGGCCGGGCGCTGGCCGCTGTGCACCGGGCCGGCGTGGTCCACCGCGACGTGAAACCGGGCAACATCCTTCTGGCTGGCGGCGGCGCCAAGCTGACCGACTTCGGGATCGCCACCAACGGCGGCGGCTTCGGCACCCACCAACCGACGACGCCCGGTTACTTCCTGACCACGGCCAACTACGCTGCGCCCGAGGTGCTTGCGGGCCAACAGGCGACCTCGAAGTCCGACATCTTCTCCCTCGGTGTCGTGTTGTACGAGCTTCTCACCGGCCGGCTGCCGTTCAACGGCGCCGACCGGTCACATCGTCCGATGCCGGTCGACGATCCTGTCGGTCCGATCATCGACCGGTGCCTCAGCCCCTACCCCGGCGAGCGCCCCGATGGCGAGGAACTGGCCGGGCTCCTGACGTCGGCGCCCGCCCGGCCGGTGGCGCGGCGGGCCGTCGCCGCGGCGGCCGCGGCGTATGACCCGACGGCCACGACCGTGATGGCGCCGATGCCTTCGACGACTGGTTCGTCGACGATCGTCCGGCCGCCCACCACAACGATGACGGATCCTCGCGCCGTGGCGCGCGAC
>JAOTVU010000236.1 GCA_029863385.1 Acidimicrobiia bacterium | reverse complement strand
AACAGCGTGCGGCTCCTTGCTCTCGACCCAAACGTCCGAGAGCGACGAACCGGCCGTCGTGACAACCGTCGAGCCACTGAACGTTGAGGGTCCCGCAAGATTCAGGTCACCAACGCGATTGCCGGCTCTCGAAGGACTGCCTGTCCAAGAAGCCGAGGCGGCGGCCAAGGCTGGCGGCTGGTCGCAGGTCGTCACCGTCGAAATGGACGCTGAGCGACCCGACCGAGTTCTGGACTACGTATCAGATTTGGTTGGCCTGTACGTCCGCGATGGAATTGTCGTTGAAGCTTGGACTGGCGGCTGACTCCAGCCGGCACGACGTCGAGAGGTCGCGCCTTCGAGGCGCTCAAAGGGAGTTGCTGTTCGTTACTGCCCGGACCACAGAGAGGCGGTCGGAGCAGCAGGCATCGGTCCGGCCTACCGGTCTCAGCCCCGGCCTCGACCGAACCAGCCGCCCCCGCCTCGATCCTGTTTGTCATCGAGGAAATCGGCGATTGCGTCGTCGGACTCGGGCTCCTCGGTGGTCACCCGGCGAAGTTCGTCGAGAAAGGGATCTCCGGTTGCGCCGTCTCCGTTGGCCTCGGCCTCCGCCGAAGGCGCAGGTGGAGGGGGGATGACCTGTGTGTCGACACCGAGCTGGGGATCGCCGATGATTTCGACGTCGGCTGCATCCAGATCGACGATGCCGTCGGTCGCCCCAACTCCGGCTTCGGCCACGTCCGCCGGCACGTCGCCGGTGTTGACGAACTCCCCCGGATCGAAGTCGCCGGTCTGGACGGCCAGACCGTCGTCGAGGTCGAGGTCGACACCTTCATCGACGTCGGCTTCCAGATCCGGCGCCAGCACATCGAGATCGGCGGCGCTGATCGTGTCCTCCGCCTTCACAGTGGCCTCGACCGATGTCTGAGCCTCGGCCTCGAGCTCGTTGAGTGCCACCACCTCGACCGCGATGGGCGGGTAGTTGTCGGCGTTGAACTCCTTCAGCTGCGCGGGCTCGATGCCGTCGTTGCTGCGGAGCCGTTTCGGATCCTCCAACACCACTGCGATGTCTTCGAGTGCGGCCTTGACCTGCGCACTCCGGGCCGACAGGTGCTCCTCGAAGCGGAGCACATCCTGCTGAAGCAGGGCGTGGGTTTCCTCGAGCTCGGCGATCTGGCCGAGGAGGCGGGTGCGCTCGGAATCGTGAGCCTCCGACAGCTCGGTTTCGACGGCCTCGAGGCGCTTCCGTGCCTCGTCACGGGCCTCTTCCAGCAGGCGAGCCCGCTCGGCAGCGGCCTCCGACATCAGGCGCTCTCGATAGGCCACGGCCTCGGTGGTCATCTCCGCCGACTGATCACGGGCGTCGGCCAACAGGGCGTTCGACTGGAACTCGGCTTCGGTCCGGAGGCGCTCGGCCTCCTCCTTCGCCTCCCGAATCGTGGTGTCGGCCTGTCGTTGGGCTGAGACCAGCGTGTTGCGCAGCGTCTCGTCGAAGTCGGGCTGGGGTGCCGGTGGCATGTCGGGTGCCGCCGACCGGGACGGGCTCCGCGCCTCGACCAGACGGGCCTCGGCGGCAGCGGCCCGATTCTCGGCTTCGGAGAGGCGGGCCTGCAGCCGTTCGATCTCATCAGCGAGCGGTGCCAGATTGGCCAGCACCCGATCCACCTGATCCTTGCTGTATCCCCTGGGTTCCTCCTCGAAGCGGATGTCGGGGATCCGCCGGAGAAGTCGCAGCTTGTCGCTTTGCAATGGCATTCGTCTAGGTTAACCAACACGTCGACCAATCGCCCACGTTGAAACAAACGGGTCGAGACGTTTGGCGTCGACGGCCCGGCGACACCGCTGAGACATGCTCCCGGCGTGCTTTTCCAGCCCGGTCAGCAGAGGATCTGGGCGACGATCTGCAGAGCGATCAGGATCAACAGCTCGGCGATACCGAAGCCCGCCATGGCACCCGGCAGCGGAGGCACAACCCGACGAACAGGCATGACCACCGGTTCCGTGGCGGCAACCGACATGGAGCGGATCGCCCCCCAGGTGGTGTCGGGCTGGATCGGGAAAAACGACAGCACGAGCCGCAACAGGAACACGAACTCGAACAGTAGAACGGCAACGCAAAGAATCTCTGAGACGTTCATGGGCTACCTAGCGTAACCCCGCTGCTCGATTCGCCGTCGGTCGTCGTCGGACACGTCCAGGCCCTCCGGCGTGAGAAGGAAGACCTGGGGCGCCAGCTTCTCCATACTGCCGTCGAGGGCGTAACAGATTCCGCTGGCGAAGTCGACGAGCCGGCGCACCAGGTCGCGGTCGAGACCCTGAAGGTTCACCACCACGGGTGTTCCCCGCTTGAACTCGTCACCGACCTCCTTCGCGTCGGCGAACGACTCCGGGGTCAGGGTTCGGGGACGGCTGCGGGCGGACTCGATCGAACGCACGACTGCTCCTT
Organism: Acidimicrobiia bacterium; assembly: GCA_029863385.1. GTDB lineage: Bacteria > Actinomycetota > Acidimicrobiia > Acidimicrobiales > SZUA-35 > JAHELU01. The sequence goes on along the minus strand of JAOTVU010000236.1, from coordinate 3,171 downwards.
CGGCTTGGGTTGCTGCATCGGTTGTCGGTGGTTCGTCGAAGGGTTCGGACTCGGCGAGGTCGACCTCCAACTCGTCGAGCGGGTCGGATCGGAGTTCCTCGAGAAGCCGTCGGTTCTGGACGAGCCGCTGCTGGCGCTCGGACCCGCGGCCGGCCCGAACGCGACTGTGGTTTGCCGTCGAGCGGCCCTGTCGATCGACGGTGCCGTCGGCGCGGCGGGCCTCGATCTTCGCCGTCGTGATGTCGACAACGTCGAGGTCGACCGATTCGTCGTCGGCACGCCGCTCGAGATCGTCGAGGTAGCCCCCTCGTCTGGTTCTGACGGGTCGCTCGGACCGACCGGTCCGGCCGGCGGCCGACGCGGCCGTGCGGTTCCGGCGGTCGGGGCCGAATTCGTCGTATTCGTCGTCGGGGCCCAGCCCGACATATGCTCTCAAGGCACGTAACAGCGACATCGCTCTTTCTCCTTGGGCCAGATTCTAGTTGCCTCGTCGGTCCCGGTTGCGCATACTCGTTCCGTCGTCAAACCCGGTCTCGGGGACCGAACAGGTCCGAGCCGATCCGAACCATGGTGGCTCCGTGGCGAACGGCGATCTCATAGTCGCCGCTCATGCCCATCGACAGCTCGATCAGGCCGTGCTCCTCGCCGAGGCGACGCAGAAGATCGAACGCCGGGCGTGGGTCGGAGCCGTCGGTCGGTCCGATCGTCATCAGACCGCGCACGTCGAGTCCCCGTTGGCTGGCGTCGTCGACCAGGGCCGCAACATCGGCCGGTGCACAACCGGACTTCTGCGATTCGTCGGTCGTGTTGACCTGAATGAGCATGCCGGCTCCCGGTTGACGTTTGGCCAGCTCCTTCACCAGCGACCGCCGGTCGATGGTCTGCCACAGGTCGACCAGGTCACCAAGCATCTTGATCTTGTTGCTCTGCAGGCCACCGATGAAGTGCCAGCGCACCCGATCGGCCACGTCGGGGAACCGTTCCCTCAGCTCCTCGGCCTTGGCCCCAAGCTCCTGCGCGTAGTTCTCACCGAGCGCCGTCAGTCCGGCGGCCACGGCGTTTGCGACGAGCTCAGGACCGAACGTCTTCGTCACGGCCACGATCGCAACCGCCTGATCCGGCGCCCGAGCAGCGTCGATACGTTGCCGTAGGTCGGCCAGTCGGGCGGTGATCTGTTCGACGGTCGCCGGGGTCGGTGCCATCACGCGGGGGCCGGTTCGATCCAAGCGACGGTCGTCTGTCGCTCATCGTCGCCTCGCATCCGATGGCTGAAGTATCGGTCGCCGCTGGTGCAGGGACCGACATCCGTCACCTTCCACCCTGCCGCCTGGCACGCTCGACCGACGGCCGTCGGCATGTCGAGCGCCGTGGTTCCCCATGCGGTGAGACCCCTGACCTCGTCGCCGTAGCGATCGATGACCTCGGCCAGCACATCGGCCCCGAACTCGTAATGGTTCGGGTGGATGCAGGGACCGACGAGCGCCTCGATCGGACGCCCGGCCAGGTCGATCAATCGTTTCCCGGTCGACTCGACGATGCCGTCGACGAGTCCCCGCCACCCTGCGTGCAGTACGGCCACGCCGCGTTCGGCCACCAGAACGACCGGCGAGCAATCGGCGGCCGTCACGGCGATAGGGCAGCCGGGTGCCGTGGTCAGCAGGCCGTCCGCGGTGGCACCGGCCTGCTCTCCGGGCTCGGACACCTCCAGGACGGTCGTGCCGTGAACCTGATGAATCCAGGACCACGGCGCGTCGACGATGGCGCGCCGTCTCGTCTCCACGTCCGGGGCGGGGTCGCGGATCTGGAAGTCACCGTCGGACCGGTCGGTGTTGAACACCCGCACGGTCCCGCCGTCGATCAGAACCCGTCGGGGGTAGCCCACGGAGCGTTCCGGTCAGCGAAGGAACGACGGTACGTCGAAGTCGTCCTCGGGATCCTCGTCCTCCTCGAACAGGTCGAGGAGTTCACGGGTGGCCGAACCGTTGGTGCGCTCGGCGGTGCCGTTGCCATTGCGGCGGGCGATCTCGGGCTCGAACTCGTGGTCGGTCGTGACCAGGCCGGCCTCGTCGTCGACCAGATCGATCACCACGTCCTCGTAGCGATCGAAGCCGGCGGCGATGACGGTGACCTGGATCTCCTCGCCCAGGTTCTCGTCGACCACCGTTCCAAAAATGATGTTGGCGTCCGGGTGGGCCACGTCGTGGATGATCTCCGCCGCCTCGCTGACCTCGAACAGGCCGAGATCGCTCGATCCGGCGATGGTGAGGAGGATGCCACGCGCCCCCTCGATGGACGCCTCGAGCAGCGGGCTGGCGATGGCGGCTCGCGCCGCGGACAGCGAACGGTTCTCGCCCCCGGCCCGTCCAATGCCCATCAGTGCGCTCCCGGCCTCGTGCATGATCATGCGAACGTCGGCGAAGTCGGTGTTGATCAGGCCCGGCGTGGTGATCAGATCGGCGATGCCGCTGACACCCTGCAGGAGGATCTCGTCGGCCATCCGAAACGCCGACACCATAGACGTCTTCTCATCGGCGATCGACAGGAGCCGATCGTTGGGGATCACGATCTGCGTGTCGACCTTGTCGCGCAGGCGTTTGATGCCGGCCTCGGCCTGGGCGGCGCGACGGCGACCCTCGAAGCCGAACGGACGGGTGATCACCGCGATGGTGAGTGCGCCCTGACTCTTGGCGATCTCGGCGATGACGGGAGCGGCACCGGTTCCGGTACCACCTCCTTCGCCGGCGGTGATGAACACCATGTCGGCGCCGGACAGGGCTTCGCTGATCTCTTCGCGGTGCTCCTCGGCGGCCTGCTGGCCGACGGCGGGATCACTACCGGCTCCGAGGCCACGGGTGAGCTCCCGGCCGACGTGGATCTTGGTTTCGGCGTCGCTCATCAAGAGGGCCTGCGCGTCGGTGTTGACCGCGACGAACTCGACTCCTCGGAGTCCGGCGTCGATCATTCGGTTGACGGCGTTGCAGCCGCCGCCTCCGACACCGACGACCTTTACGACGGCAACATAGTTCTGACTACTCATTCCAACCTCGTCATTCCACCCTCAAGGCTAGCAAGGGCCCGGTGCACGAACTGGGATGCCAGGTAAGGGTTCGGGTGAGTCATTCGTTCCTGTGCGATTCGTTCTTCTCTGTCGATTTCCGGTTCGATCTTCTG
>JAOTVU010000235.1 GCA_029863385.1 Acidimicrobiia bacterium | reverse complement strand
GTCGTCGAACGGGTCAGCCACCGGGTGGCCGTGATGTATCTCGGCCAGATCGTGGAGCTCGGATCCCGGGCCCAGATCTTCGAGGACCCCCAGCACTCCTACACCAAGCGGCTGCTCGAAGCGGTTCCCATCGCCGACCCCCGGCAGCGGAGGGACCGGCCGCTGCTCACCGGTGAGATTCCCAGCCCGGTGTGGAGGCAGGGCACAGGTCCGACGCTGGTCGAACACATCGAAGTCGAGCCGGGTCACCTGGTGGCCCGGGAGGAGTAAGCGCCTTGGGTTCCCAGTCCGAGATGACCATCTTCACCGCGCGCCGGATCATCACGATGAACCCGGCCCGACCTTTCGCCGAAGCCGTGGCCGTCGCCGATGGAAAGATCGTGGCCGTCGGTCCGCTCGAGGAGCTGAGGGCCTGGGGCGATCACACCGTCGACCGGACGTTCGCCGACCACGTCCTGTTGCCGGGATTCGTGGAGGCCCACTCCCACGTCATGGTGGGCGGCATGTGGACGCTGCCCTATGTCGGCTACTTCGACCGGGTCGCCCCCGACGGAACCCGGTGGCCGGGCTGCAAATCGATCGATGAGGTGCTCGATCGGCTGCGTTCGGCGGCGGCCGGCATGGGTGATCCGCAGGACACACTGGTGGCGTGGGGTCTCGACCCCATCTACTTCGACGCCGACGACCGGCTCCTGGCCGAGCACCTCGACCGGGTGTCCGACACCCGCCCGATCTTCGTCTACCACGTGAGTGGCCATCTGGCCACGGTCAACACGGCGCTGCTGGAGGCCGAGGGCATCGATCGGCACACCCCGACGCCGGGTGTGTCGCGTCGGGCCGACGGTGAACCCGACGGTGAGCTCCAGGAGCCGGCGGCGATGAGCCTGGCCACGGTGGCGTTCGGCAAGGTCCGGGCGGCGTTCGCCATCGATGAGGTGCCGTGGAATTACGCCTACGAGGCCCGCAACGCCGGCCACACCACGATCACCGACCTCGGCACCACCCAGCTGCAGGACCCCGAGCAGCTGGACCGCTGGCGGCGGGCGACCTCCGATCCCGAATACCCGGCCCGCGTCATGCTGGCCGCCGGCCCCGGAATCGGCGGCGGTGGCGGCGACCACGACGAGTACGCCCGCCTCGCCGTCGACCTACGCGACGACGACACCACCGGCGACAAACTCCATTTCGGGATCGTCAAGATCGTTCTCGACGGCTCCATCCAGGGCTTCACCGCCCGCATCAGCTGGCCCCACTACTACTCTGCCCCCGAGGAGCACCCGGGCAACGGCCTCTGGCTCATGGACCCGTCCACGGTCGCAAAGGTCGTCGGGGCCTACCACAAAGCCGGTCTCACCGTGCACTGTCACTGCAACGGCGACGAGGCCTCCGAGGTGTTCATCAGCGCCGTCGAGCAGGCCCTGGAGGAGCATCCGCGGTGGGACCACCGTCACACCGTGCAGCACTGCCAGTTGACCACCAAAGCCCAGTACCGGCGCATGGCCCGCCTCGGCATGGCCGCCAACATCTTCTCCAACCACATCTTCTTCTGGGGCGATCAGCATCGCGACATCACGGTCGGGCCCGAGCGGGCGGCCGGGATGAACGCCTGCGCCACGGCGTTGCGTGAGGGGGTGTCGTTCTCGTTCCACTCCGACACCCCGGTCACGCCGATGGGACATCTCCATGTCGCCTGGTGCGCGGTCAACCGACGGACCGCTTCGGGGCAGGTCCTCGGGTCGGAGGAGGCGATACCGGTCGAGGCCGCCCTCCACGCCGCCACGCTCGGTGGCGCCTACCAGATCAAGATGGATCATCTCGTTGGTTCGATCGAGGCCGGCAAGTTCGCCGACTTCGCCGTGTTGGACGACGACCCGCTCACCGTCGATCCGATGAGCTTGAAAGACATCGGGGTATGGGGAACCGTCCTCGGGGGCGTACCCCAGCCGGCGTCGGCGTCCACCTGAGCGCTCGGTCACCGTTTCGCTACATCCTGGCCAACTGGCTGGGCGTGACGCTTCTCATCGCCGCCCTCGTCGTCCTGATTCCGCTCCACTTGACGGCGCTCGGCTTCGGTGTCGACGCAATCGCCGCCGTGACCGCGTCGGCCGGCATCGGTGGCTTCGTTTCGGCTGAACCGGTGGGGCGGGCCGCGGCCCGAATCGGGGCGGTTCGGCTGATTCGAGTTGGGAGCATCGTGATGGGCGCATCCGTGATCGGCATCGGCTTTGCGGCAACGCTGCCGATGATGATCGCACTCAACGGCATGGTCGGGGTGTGCACATCGATGCTTCGAGTCGGCAGCCAGATGGTCGTGCGGAATCGGATCGATGACCGTCGTCGAGGTCGGGTGCACGCAGGCCAGGGTTTCATCGGTCGTGTCGCCATGTTGGCGACACCGGTGGCGATCGGCTTTGCCTGGGAGCGGTTCACCTCGACCTGGAGCTTCGTGCTCACCGCCACGGCCGCGTGGTCGATGGTGGTGGTCGGTGGCTCGATCGTGGTTGATCCATCGCCCACGGTCCGCGCCGGGGACGCACCGATCACCCCGCTTCTCACCATGATCCGGTACAGCTCCGGCCCGACGCTGTTCACCGCCGCCCGATCGGCCCGCGGGCTGCTTCTTCCACTCGTGGGGCTGGAGCTGGGGCAGACGGCCTCACGCATCGGGCTGCTGGTCGGCCTGTCGGCGGCTGCCGACGTGGCGACGGCCCCGGTCTCGGGTCCGCTCATGGACGGTCGCGGGCGGCTGGCCACGATCATCCCATCCTTCAGCCTGACCGCCGCGGGGTTCGTGTTGTTGGGCCTCGCGGACACGGGCTGGTTGGTGGGGGCGGCGGCGGTCGTGCTCGGCCTGGCCAACGGGTTGAGCGCCGGTCTGTTGCTGACCCTCGGCACCGATCTGGCACCGGCCGGGAAGGAGGGCCCGTTTCTCGGTCGATTCGGCGCGATGCACGACGCCGGCCGGTTGCTCGGACCTTTCATCGTCGGTCTACTGGGCGAACTGCTCGGTCTGGACATCGCCTCCCTCGCCATGGCGGGGGTAACGCTCATCGGTCTGGCCTGTCTGCTCGCCTTCGTCGGCGAGACCCGACCGGCCCGACCCCGTCCGATCACACCCCGGTAGGGTCTGACCATGGCCGACATTCAGCTTGCGGTACCGGTGACCGTCATCGGCGGCTATCTCGGTGCCGGCAAGACCACACTGCTCAACCATCTGCTCACCACCGCCACGAGTCGGTTGGCCGTCCTCGTGAACGATTTCGGTGAGATCAACATCGACGCCGGTCTGATCGAATCCCATGACGGTGAGACGATCACCCTGGCCAACGGTTGCATCTGTTGTTCGATGGTCGACGGTCTGGCCGCCGCGCTGGCATCGGTTCTGGAATTCGAGCCGCAACCCGAGCGCCTGGTCATCGAGGCAAGCGGTGTGGCCGATCCCGGTACGGTCGCCGGCTTCTGTCACGCGCCGGGTTTGTTACTGGACGCCGTCGTCGTCGTGGTCGATGTGGAGACGGTCCGGGCCAAGGCGGCCGACGCGTACGTCGGTGACATGGTCGCCGCCCAGTTGGCGGCAGCCGACATCGTCGTCGTCAACAAGATCGATCTGGTCGACGACGCCACGGTGGCCGACGTCGTCGCCTGGCTGGACGACCGCGCTCAGGGAGCGTTGAAGGTTCCGACCCGGCAGTCGGTGATCGCTCCGGAGTTGCTGTTCGGTCACGGCTCCGACCATCGGCCGAATCAGGCTACGCCCACCGCCGCCGACCAGCAGTTCGAGTCGTGGACCTGGTCGTCCGAGGAGCCGCTCCAGCGGGGTGCGCTCGAGGAACTGATGGGTCAGGTTCCGGACGACATCTGGCGGGTGAAGGGTATCCTCCGTCTGGCCGACGACGACCGACGGGCCTGGGTTCTGCAGCGGGTCGGCCGCCGCTGGTCGCTGCGACCGATCGCCCGCTCCGCTGATGAGATCGTGACCTCGCAGGTCGTGGCCATCGGCCGCCCGGGTGCCGTCGACGAGACCTGGCTCACCGGCCTCCTCGGCCTCCTCCGACATTCGTAGCGAAACGCGTGGTCGGGCCACGTGCGTGGGGCCTTGGCTGAGATACTGGCGTGATGGCAGCGTCATCGTCACCCGAGGGCCACGGACCGTTCACGATTCGTTCCGGCCAGGAGGCCGACGTGAACGAGTTGTGGCGCCTCGTCGGACTCCTGGCCGGCCATCTGGGGGATCAGCACCGGTATCGAAGCACACCGGAGAGCTTTGCCCGCTACGGTTTTGGTGCCCGACCGATGTTCCAGACCCTGCTGGCGATCGACGACCGGTCGGCATCCAGCGCCGGCGCAGTCGGTGCCTGCGTGTATCTTCCGGACTTCTCGACCTGGCTGGCAAGACCCGGGGTCTACATTCTCGACCTCGTCGTCGAACCGGAGCACCGAGGCCGTAGGATCGGTTCGGCGTTGCTGGCCGAGGCGGCCCGTCGCGGACGGGAGCAGTGGGATGCCGACTACCTGATCCTCGCGGTGGATCGCGCCAACCACCACGCCGTGCGGTTCTATGAGCGGGAGGGATTCGAGGCCGACGACGACAGCCGGGTCATGATCCGGCGGTCCCTGAGACCTTGAGGGCGCTCCAGACCGCCGCTACTTCGGTGGCATACGGATGCCGCCGTCGAGGCGGATCGTCTCCCCGTTCATGTAGGGGTTGGTGATGCACTCCATCACGCCGAACGCCAGTTCCTCGGCCGTCCCGAGACGTTTGGGGAACAGCACGCTCTGACCGAGGTGGGCCTTGAACTGCTCCGACTGCTCACCCTCACCGTAGATCGGGGTGTCGATCAGACCGGGGGCGATGGTGTTCACCCGGATGCCGGCAGCAGAGAGATCCCGGGCGATCGGCAGGGTCATGCCGACCACACCGCCCTTGGAGGCGGAGTAGGCGGCCTGACCGATCTGCCCGTCGAACGCTGCGGCCGACGCCATGTTGACGATGGCACCCCGGGTACCGTCGGCGTCGAGCGGTTCGGTCTGCGCCATCGCCGCCGCGGCCTGGCTCAACATGTTGAACGAGCCGATCAGGTTGACCCGGATCACGAACTCGAACCGCTCCAGCTCCATCGGCACATTGTTGCGGTCGATGGTGCGGGCGGCCCAGCCGATGCCGGCCGAGTTGACCAGAGCCCGCAGCGGGCCCATCTCCGAGGCTGCGGCCACCGCCGTCTTCGCGTCCTCCACCGACGACACATCACATCTGACGAACAGGCCGCCCAGCTCGGAGGCCACGGCCTGGCCGGCCTCCTCGTTGAGGTCGGCCACCACCACCCGCGATCCAGCGGCGGCCAACTGACGGGCGCAACCCTCGCCGATACCGGAGGCTCCTCCGGTCACGATCGATGAGCTGCCTTCGAGGTTCATTCGGGGCATGGGTGTTCAGTCCTCTCGTTGTTCGGAGATGCCGATGTGATCGGCGTGCGGGCCCGGGGATCAGGCGTCGACGCGCTCGATGATGGTGGCGTTGGCCAGGCCGCCGCCCTCACACATCGTCTGCAGACCATAGCGTCCGCCGGTGCGCTCCAGCTCGTTGACCAGCGTGGTCATCAGCTTCGTGCCGGAGCAGCCGA
>JAOTVU010000234.1 GCA_029863385.1 Acidimicrobiia bacterium | reverse complement strand
CTACCGTCGAGTTGGGTGCAGAAGGCGTGGCCGAAGCCGCGGGGAACCCACAGCATCTCGCCGGCGTCCGCACTCAACTCGACGGTAGCGACCTGGCCGACGGTCTCGGAGTCCGGTCGGAGATCGACGACGAGGTCGAAGATGCGACCCCGAAGAACCCGCACCAACTTGCCCTGTTCGTGGGGCGGGAGCTGCAGGTGGACGCCGCGGATCGTCCCGGCCTGGTAGGAGGTCGAGTGATTGTCCTGCACAAAGCGCTCGGGCAGGCCGAGCTGGGCGGCGGCGGTGGATTCGAAGGGGACCGTGAAGCTTCCCCGGGGGTCGTGAAAACGCGGCGGTGCGATGACGAGTGCGCCGCCGAGTAGCTGATCAACGGTCTGCAACATACCTCCCGGTATTCGGCGAGTCGCGACTGCGCTCATCCTACGGCCCTGCGAGCGCCAAGCCGAGTATCGATGCAGCGCGCTGCATGTTGTTGCAGTACAGGAAGACCCCCAGGCAGGTAAACCTGGCGGACCCTCTCGTTGGTGTGTTGCAACAGATCCGACCAATCGGGCCGGCATGCACGCAAGGAGAAAGGAAATGTCCACCATTCCACGACGCTCGGCGAGTCGCATTTCAAACCGAATCGCTGTGAACCGTCTTGCCGTTCGGGCGGCGCTCGTCCTCACGCTCATTCTGAGTTCGATCGGGATGCTTGCCGCAGCCCCGGTCTCCGCCACCGGTTGCAGCACAAACTGGGGTTCGATCCAGAAGTCGGCCGACGGATCGATCGGCGGTCACGTCACCAAGGTCCGCACCGGTCGCCACCGCTGCTATGACCGTCTGGTCATCGACCTCGACGGTCCCCGCCCCGGGTACCGGGTCGACTACGTCGACAAACTGATCCAAGACGGATCGGGCGAGGTTGTTCCCGTCAAGGGAGGAGCCATCATCGGCATCGTCGCCATCGCACCGGCCTACGACGACAACGGTTCGGCCACCATCGACCCGACGACCGTCAGCGCCACCAACGTCACCGGCTACAAAACGTTCCGTGACATCGAATGGGCCGGCAGCTTCGAAGGTCGGACCAGCCTCGGGCTCGGGGTCCGGGCCCGGCTGCCGTTCCGGGTCTTCACTCTCGCCGGCCCGGGTCATGGCTCACGCCTCGTGATCGACGTGGCTCACAGCTGGAACACGCCCCCGCCGTCCGACGACGTGTACCCCGGTCGCACCGGTGACGAGCTGGCGGTCATCGGCGTCGCCCACGACGATGTGTTGAACCTCCGCTCCGGTGCGGGCATCAACCATCGGATCGTCGCCAGGCTGGCCCCCACCGACTCCGTATTCGCCACCGGCAAGGCCCGGAAGCTGACACGATCGATCTGGTACGAGGTGTCAACCCGGAGTGGCACCAAGGGCTGGGCCAACGCCCGGTATCTGGCCATCCCCGGCGCCGTCGATGACGTGACGTCGTCCTACCTGGCCGAGCACCCCCGGCCGGCGGCCATCTCGATGGTCGATCTGGGGGCACAGGTCGCCGCGGACTTCCTGCCCGACGCACAGGGCTCGTACATCGTCATGAGCGTCGGCCCCACCGTTGGCGATCTCGGCGAGGTCACCTACGACGTGGTCGGGCTCGCCGACGACTCGGTCAGGAGCCTGCGGCTCCACATCTTCGCCGAACCGCACGACAGCGGCGACGGATTCGAGCTTCGGACGATCGAGGCCCGGTTCTTCTGCAGCCGAGGATTCGACGGCACCAACTGCGTCTAGCCCCTGAGGCGCAGGCCGGCCACCATCGCCCTGCCACCGGCAGTTGCGATCGGTGGCTGGTGGCGCGTTTCAGCAAGGGCCGGCCGGGAGCAGCGTCCCGATGGCCCGCACCTCGCCGACGGCGGCATCGGGGTCGTACCCGGCGAGGAGCGGGTGGTCACCCAGCCCCGGATCGAGTTCAAGCAGCGGCACCATGACGAAATTGCGCTCGGTCAGGCGGGGATGGGGCACGATCAGATCCGGGGTGTCGATCCGCCGGTCGCCGTAGAGCAACACGTCTACGTCGAGCGTGCGGGGTCCCCAGCGGACGAGTCGAACCCGTCGGGCCTCCCGTTCCAGTTCCCAGCAGCGCCGGAGCAGGGCCTCGGCGGTCAGCCCGGTGTCAAGCTCGACGACGATGTTGTAGAAGGCGTCCTGGTCGACACCGCCCACGGGTTCGGTCTCGTACACGCTGGACACGGCGACAACCTTGGTGAACCCGTCGCCCAACCCTGCCACCGCCCTCCGCAGGTGGGCCAGACGATCGCCGACGTTCGAGCCCAGGCCGAGGAAGGCCCGGACCGGGGCGGCAGGCGGCGTCTCCCCCACCGGGTCAGCCGGTCCGGGCCCGGTGGATGCGGACGCCGGTGGTGTCGACGATGGCCGACACCGGTGGCCGTAGCTTGCGGACCCGTACCGTGACCGCGTCGACCGACGGGTAGCTCAACGCCAGTTCGGCCACACGGGCGGCGAGGCGTTCGAGAAGTTGGAAGCGCTCGGTCGGAAGGGCGGCGACGAGCAGATCGATGAGTGCCCCGTAGTTGACCGTGTCGCGGAGGTCGTCGGATTCCCCGGCGGCGTTGAGATCCAGGCGCAGATCGAGGTCGAAACGGAAGGGCTGACGGCGCGCCTGTTCCTCAACGAGCACACCGCAGTAGAGCAACAGCTCGAGCCCTCGAACTTCGACGACATCGGAGACATCGGGGCCCACGGCGCCCAACGGCTCCACGGTCACGAAGCTTGACCGGCCACCGCGGCATCACCCGAGGAACCGCCGTCGGCGCCGGTACCGTCATCCGATGGCCGGGGGCGGACAGGCACGGTTTTCGGCGCAGTGGCCGCCGCATCGGCGATGGCCCGGCCCTCGGGACCGATCTGCCGACCGAAGAGCCGCTCCGCCACGACGATGGCCTCGTGCGTCACCGGCACCATCTCGGTCCACCGCAGGTAGCCGGCCATGAGGCCCATCAGCCGGTCACCGATCTCCTCCATGTGAAGCAGCAGCTTCTTACGGCCGGCGAGCAGCGTCTGCAACTCCGTGTAGATCTGGGGCAGTGCGAGGTCGAGATCCAGACCAGGCGAGAACGGCCAGTGCTTCCACGGCATGGCGAACTCGTCGTAGGCATGCAGATTGTGATCCGACGGGATCAGCGACACGACGAAGGCGAACCCGTTCTCCCGGATCCAGATGATCTCCTCCTGGCGCCGAACTTTGCGATGGTTCGTGCCGTACCCGCCGGGCCGTTCACAAACGGCAAGCTGATCCTGAATCACCCATTGAAAGGCCCGGGGCTTGATTCCCTGCGCCCACTTTCCCTTGGCCATGTCACCTTTCTCCCGCGACAACCGTCGCGGCTTGTTTGGCCGCCTTCACATCGTGTACCCGGACGAGACTCGCCCCCATCAGCATGGCATAGGTTGCGGTCGCTACCGACCCCACGAGCCGTCCTTCCGGCGGAATTTGCTGGTCGGCGCCGTCGGATCGGGCCAGCATCTGGCCGAGCATCGCCTTGCGGCTTGTGCCGATGGCCACGGGATGGCCGGTGGCGACGAACGCATCGATGTTGGCCAGCAGCATGAGATTGTGCTCGAAGGTCTTGCCGAATCCGAAACCGGGGTCGATCCAGAGTTCGGTGACACCGGCCTCGGTCGCCTTGCGTGCCCGATCGACGAGATAGTCGCGCACGTCGACGACGACGTTGTTGTAGCTCGGGTTGCGCTGCATCGTCGCGGGCGTCCCCTGCATGTGCATGGCGATCCAGCCGACGCCGAGGTCGGCGGCGACGGGCCACAGATCGGCGGTGATGTCGTTGATAATGGTGGCGCCGGCCGCCACTGCGGCCCTGGCCACCTCCTCGTGCCGGGTGTCGACGGCGACACGGCAGGTGCCGCTCAACGCCTCGACCACGGGGAGGATACGGTCCATCTCGGTGTCGCGATCCACCGGCTCGGACCCGGGGCGGGTCGATTCGCCACCGATGTCGATGACGTCGGCGCCCTCGTCGAGCATCGTCTTGGCGTGATTGATGGCCGCCTCGGGCTCCACGAAAAGGCCCCCGTCACTGAAGGAGTCGGGGGTGACGTTCAGGATGCCCATCACGAGCGGCTTCGATCCTTGTCCCAGCACAGCCTGGTCAGTCTACCGACGAGTCTCACGTACGCTGTTGCACAGGCTCACCCACTCCACCAGGTGGTTACGCGCCGAATGCGACAGGACTGTTCCAATTCGCGCGTAACTGCGGTCGGCAGTCCTCAGAAGGAAGCCGGACCGGCCGAGAGTTGTTGTCCGGAGCGGGCAATCCGGAACCCGGGCTCGATCTCGCATGCCACCGCCTCGCCTCGCACCACCGTCATCACCCGCTCCAGCTCGGCGGCCGTCGGCGGGTAATCAGTAGCGCCCTGCAGCCAGCGCCGGAGCGCCTGGTGGGCGACCGACGGCAGCGCCTCCCGGAGGGCCCGGCAATCGGTCGGATCGAGCGCTGCGGCCAGCGTCGTGAGGTCGGCGGCGACTCGGCGGGCGTGATCGGCGGTGCGGATCAACAGTGGTACCGGGTCTCGATCGCTGATGTCGGCGAGGAGGGGAAGCGCCTCGTGGCGGATGCGGTTACGAACGAAGCGGGGATCATGGTTCGACGGATCGTCGACCGGCTCGAGCCGTAGCTGAGCGCACAATGCCACGGTTTCGGCCCGACGGAGACCGAGAATCGGATGCCGAAATCCGGGTTCCATGGCGGCGATGCCATCGAGTCCGGCTCCTCGCAACAGGTTGATCAGCACCGTCTCGGCCTGATCGTCGGCGGTGTGACCGGTCATGGCGTCGGGACCGAGCACGCGGTGACGGGCTTGACGAGCACGATTCTCCAGGTCGGACCCTGGCTCGACGACCACCGTCTCGGAGCGGAACCGGGCCCCGAACCGTTCGGCGGCAGCAGCCACCACATCGGCTTCGGCCGCCGAGCCGGGCCGGAGCCCATGATCGACATGGACCGCGGTGACGGCGAGCCCGGCACCGCCGGCCAGAGCCAGCAACGCCAGCGAGTCAGCGCCGCCCGACACCGCGCACACCACCTCGGTGCCCGGAGCGGGAAACGTACAGCGGGCCGTCAGACGGTCGAGAAGGTCGCCGTCAGACGGCACTGGAAACGCCCATACGGGCGATCCACAGATCCGGCGAGCGGATCTCGTCGATGTCCGGAAGGTTCTCGGGACCGGCCCAAACCTGGTCGAAGAGGTCCCGTCCACCGGCGGCCTCGACCGCCTTGACGAAGTTCTCTCCCTCCTCGTACTGAGCCATCTTGGCCTCCATACCGGTGAGCCGGACCACGAGCTTGGAAACGCCGGTCATGTTCTTGCGACGCTCGCTCAGCACCTTGTGGAATCGTTCCTGCCCGGGGATCAGGTCGCCGGCGGCTCGATCCATGGTGATGTCGCCGTGGCCCTCGAGCAGCGACATCAGGCCGGTGACCTTGTCGAGAACCGCCCTCTGCTCGGGCGTGGCCAGCAGCATCGAGAGGCCACCGTCGGACAGGGACGGGCCATTGCCGTTGCGTCGGTCGTTGACCAACTCACGCACCGTCTCCATGACCTTTTTCGGGTCGGGATCGACCGAGTCG
>JAOTVU010000233.1 GCA_029863385.1 Acidimicrobiia bacterium | reverse complement strand
TGGGGCACCAACCCAGGTCAGGTCATGGCCCTCGACGCCACCATTCCCGACCCGGATTCGTTCGCCACCGACGGTGATCGTCAGGCGGCCGAGCGGGCGCTCGAGTACATGGGATTGACCGCCGGCACGTCCATGCGTGACGTTGCCGTCGACACCGTGTTCATCGGCTCGTGTACCAACAGCCGCATTGAGGATCTGCGGGCGGCGGCCGAGGTGGCCAAAGGCCGCCGGGTGGCCGACGGCGTCCGCACCCTGGTCGTGCCGGGGTCGTTCCGGGTCAAGCAGCAGGCGGAGGCCGAAGGCCTCGACACCATCTTCACCAACGCCGGTTTCGACTGGCGCGAGCCTGGCTGTTCGATGTGCCTGGCCATGAACCCCGACAAGCTCGCCGCCGGCGAACGGTCGGCGTCCACCAGCAACCGCAACTTCGAGGGTCGCCAGGGCCGGGGCGGTCGCACCCACCTCGTGTCGCCCGGCGTGGCCGCAGCCAGCGCCATCCTGGGTCACTTCGCCAGCCCCGCCGATCTGGACGTGTGATCGGCTCCGCCGCCCACCTCGAGTTTCGCCGCTGGCGAAACATCGTCGAAGGAGAACTTGAATGAAAGCAGTACGAGTGGTGAGCGGCCGAGCGGTCCCGTTGGATCGGTCCGACGTCGACACCGACCAGATAATCCCCTCCGATTGGCTGAAGCAGGTCGAGCGCACCGGCTTCGAGAAGGGCCTGTTCTCGGAGTGGCGCGATGATCCCGACTTCGTGATGAACGATGAGCGCTTCGCCGGCGCCAACATCTTGATCGGCGGATCCAACTTCGGAGTCGGATCCTCCCGGGAACATGCGGTGTGGGCCATCCAACAAGGGGGGTTCGAGGCGGTCATCTCCCCCCGGTTCGGTGACATCTTCCGCAACAACTCCACCAAGAACGGTCTGGTGCCGGTGGTGGTGTCCGACGAACTCGGGCAGCGGCTGCTGGCCGAGGTGGAGGCCAACCCCGCGCTCGAGATCACGATCGACGTCGAACGACGTCTGGTGGAGGTGCCCGAGTTGGGGATCGCTGAGCCGTTCCCCCTCGACGACGCAACCCGGGAGCGTTTCCTGCAGGGTCTCGACGACATCGGCCTCAGCCTTCGCCACGTCGACGAGATCGACGCCTTCGAGTCGTCCCGACCGGCCTGGATGCCTGCCTCGGTCTAGAGTCCGCCCCCGCCCCATCTGTGCGCCCCACGGCCGGCTTGTCGAGCCGTCGACGCACAGAACCGGGGGTCGGGGACGTTACGAGGGCGTGACGAATTCTTCGTCGCGGCCGGGAGTCGGGAACCAGACACCGATTGAGGATCGTCACAGGGATTGGAAGCAACCGCTGGACCCTCACGAAAGCAACCTCCGATGTCAGCTCGACGAAGCACCTCGATTCTCACCCGAACAGCCGCCGTGATCCTGACGGCGGCCCTCGCCGCCTCCGCCTGCAGTCCGGGCTCGACCGGCGACGATGGGGCGGCCCTGCCAACGCTCGATCTCGATTCCTCCGAGATCCTGCTGACCTCATCCCTGGAGACGGTCAACAGCTGCGACGACCTGCTGGCCCGGCTTCGAGCCGAGGCCTCGGATCGCGTCGGCCCGTACGGCTTCGGCGATGGCGGCCCGATCATGTTCGACGGAGAGGTGATGGAAACCGATGACGCGGCCATGGAAGAGGTCGGCGCAGCGGTGGCGGCAGGTGACTCCGCTTCGTTCGACACGGACACAGCCGCGGAATCTGCCCGAGCCGGCGAAGGCGACTTCTCCGGCACGAACAATCAGGAGTCGTCGGTCGACGAGGCCGATCTGGTCAAGACCGACGGCCGTCGCCTGGTCACTGTCTCCGGCAATCAGGTCAATGTCCTCGACGTGACCGATGACGACGACCCCCGTCTGGTCTCCACCATCAAGCTGCCCGAGGAGTTCTGGGGCGGGGAGCTGTTCCTCAACGGCGACTCGGCCCTGCTGATGACCAGCGGCTGGACCGACGTGCCGTTCATGCCCGTCGACGACCGACTGGTCGCCGACATCGCCTGGTATCCCGGAATGCCGACCGGTCGCCTGATCGAGCTCGATCTCGACGACGGCGAGATCGTCCGCACCTTCGAGTTCGAAGGCTCCTACCTCTCGGCGAGGGAGGTCGAGGGCACGATCCGCATCGCCCTCCAGGCCTCGGCCAACCGGTTCGCCTTCGTGTTCCCCTCGAACCCGGGAGCGGAGGATTCGGCGGAGGAGTTCAACCGGAACCTGGTGGAGGAGTCGACCATCGACCAGTGGATCCCCACCTACCGGATCGTCGAGGGAGTCGACGGCGACGTCGTCGAGCAGGGACCGATCGTCGACTGCGACCGGGTGTACCTGCCGGGTGAGTTCGCCGGTTTCGGTTCGCTCGTGATTCTCACCGCCGACCTCGACAACGGCCTCGACCTGACCGATTCCGTGTCGGTCTTCACCGACGGCCAGACGGTCTACTCCTCCACCGACCGCATGGTCGTGGCCACACCACGCTGGCCCGAGTTCGACACCCGGACCGGCATGCCGGAGGAGGACTCCGACTACCGCACCGCCCTCCACACCTTCGACATCACCGATCTCGACCGCACCGATTATGTGGCCTCGGGGTCGGTCAAGGGCACCCTGCTCAGCCGGTACTCCCTGTCGGAGTACGACGGCTACCTGCGGGTCGCCACCACCGATGGCACACCGTGGAACTCGGTCGGCTCCGAGAGCTTCGTCACGGTGCTCGACGAACGTGATCGTGAACTGGTGCCCGTTGGTCAGGTCGGCGGGCTAGGCAAAGGTGAACGCATCTTCGCCGTTCGCTTCCTCGGCGATCTGGGCTATGTCGTCACCTTCGAACAGATCGACCCGCTGTACGTCGTCGACCTGTCGGATCCGACGAACCCGACGGTCGAGGGTGAACTGAAGATCCCGGGCTTCTCGACCTACCTCCACCCGCTCGACGACGGTCTCCTGCTGGCTGTCGGCGTCGACGGCGACGAAGACGGCGTGACGGGCGGGACGGTCGTGTCCCTGTTCGACGTGTCCGATCCCGACGATCCACGGCTCCTCGACAAGCTGCCGCTTGCCGACTTCGTGACCGACGAGGCGAACAACATGTTCGGCCACACCTACAGCCCGGTCGACGGCGACCCCAGGGCGTTCACCTACTGGGACGACACCGCCATCGTTCCGATCGGCTGGTGGCTGTCCCGGGAGACCGAGGGCGAGTGGCTGGAGATCAACGGAACCGAGGCCGTCATGGTCACCGTCGACGGCGACCGCCTGGTCGAAGTCGATCGGGTCGCCCATCCCATGCGGCGGGAGTGCGAGGGCCAGGACCGAAAGGTCAGCTACGTCGAACCCGAGGACCTCGACGCCCTGCTGGCCGGCACGTCGATCGGCGGCTCGGTGTCCGGCGGGCTCGATCCCGACGCCGCCGAACGCAACGACGGGTCGAACACCGATGACGCGGACACCGACAACGGATCCGGTGACGCCGAGGCTTCGTTCGTCGACGACCCCGAGGACGAACCGATCATCGAGGCTCCGGCATCCATCCTCCCCGGGCCGGACCGGTACTGCTGGACCTACTCGCCGGAGATCGTCCGCACCGTCGTCGTCGGCGACACCCTGTACACCGTGGCCCAGAACGGCGTCGGCGTACACGACTTCGACAGCGGTTCCCGTCTCGACTGGATACCGTTTGAAGGACTGTGAGCGGCGGACCGGCGACATCATCCCCACAATCTGAATCCCAACACGTCGATTGTCTGATCGTCGGCGCCGGGCTGGCGGGTCTCACCGCCGCCCGGCGCCTGGCGTCAACCGGCTCCCGGGTGCTGCTCGTCGACAAGGCCAAGTCGCCCGGAGGCCGCCTCGCCACCCGCCGTATCGGCGCCGCCCGACTCGACCACGGTGCCCAGTTCTTCACGGTTCGCAGCGCCGACTTCGCGGCCGAGGTGGAAACCTGGGTCGAGGACGGAGTTGTCGACGTCTGGGCCCACGGGTTCTCCGACGATGACGGCCATCCCCGCTACCGCGCCGTCGAGGGCATGTCGTCGATCGCCAAGTATCTGGCCGGTCGACTCCAGTCGGAGCTCCTTCGGCCACCGGTCCACGCCTCACGAGCCGAAGCCAACGCCGTGATGGCCGGCGCCGACACATGGTCCGTGACCTATGCCGCCGGCAGCCGTGAGCCCGACGATGCGGTCGCGGTGATCCTCACACCGCCGGTCCCCCAGTGTGTCGAACTCCTCCGCTCCGGTGTGGTGGCCACGCCGCACCTGGACGACCTGGAGAAGATCGACTACCACAAGGTCGTCGCCATCCTGGTCACCCTCGACCGATCCCCCGGTCTGCCCGAACCCGGCGCAATCCAGCAAGCCGACGATCCCACCTTCACCTTCGTGGCCGACAACCAGGCCAAAGGTGTCAGTGACGCCCCGGCGGTCACCTTCCACTGCGCCCTTGAACTGTCGAGACAGCTGTGGCCGCTCGACGACGGGAACGTCCTCGCCCACATCCACACCGACATGAGGCGATATCTCGGTGGGGCTGCGGTCAGCGAAGTTCAGGTGAAACGTTGGCGCTACGCCGGTCCCGTCGAGCCTCGACCCGAGCCCTGTCTCGTCGTGGCGGAATCGCCGGGACCACTCGTGATCGCAGGAGACGGATTCGCCGGGGCCAAGGTCGAAGGGGCCTTCCTGTCCGGTTTGGCGGCGGCCGAAGCGGTCCTGAACAACCGGCGCTGACTTCTTCGTCAATCATCGTGCAGCACCGTCACGCCGGTTGGACGGGCACCAGAGTGACAAATGGAGAAAACAACCTCTTTACGTGGAGGCGTCCATCGAATATGTTCGGCTGATGCCGTTTCGCGGCATACGTCAACGGGGCCTGGCGCGGTCCTCCGACGCGGTAGAACGACAACTGAAGATTGCATGACAACAACTGAACAGACCTCACGGCTCTTCCGGTTCAGGAAGGTCCGTGACCGCCGCACCTGTTCGCTTGAAGTTCAAGACATCACCGTCACAACCGACGACAACACGGTTGTGCTTGATGGCTTGTCGCTCCAACTCGAACCGGGCACCAAGACCTGCATTGTCGGAGACGACGAATCGGCCCAGGCCGCTTTTCTGTCGTGTCTGAACGGTGAGACGAAAGTCGCCTCGGGTGCGATTCAACTCAACGGGATCGACCTCTCGACGATGTCCCCCACCGAAATCGACAACCGCCTCATCGTGATTCCACGGGAGCCGCGGATCCAACACGGCACGATCGGCGAGAACATCACGATCGGGCTCGAGGGCGTGTCCCGCTATCGACTGCAGTGGGCGATCGACCACGCCGGTATCGAAGCATGCACCCGCTTCCTGCCCCGGGGTCTCGACACCGTGGTCAGCGATGGTACCGGCGACGGTGATGCCCCGGCCACGATCGTGCTGTCGGCCGGGCAACGGCGGAGGGTTGCCCTGGCTCGGGCACTGCTCCGAAACCCGTCGATCCTCGTTCTCGAGGAACCCACGTCCGATCTCGGAGCCCAGGAGGAGCAGCGGTTTGTCCGCTCGCTCGATGGGATCGTCGGCGGACGCACACTGATCGTGTTCTCCCGCCGACTC
>JAOTVU010000081.1 GCA_029863385.1 Acidimicrobiia bacterium | reverse complement strand
TCGCCGCCGGAGTCGACGACCGGCGGGAGCTGCAGGCCATCACGAAGCAGGTCGACGAGCTGTCGATCGATGACGCGTACGCCATTCAGGCTGCTCTGCTCGAACTCCAGCTCGGTCGGGGCGACAACCTGGCCGGTGCCAAGCTCGGCCTGACATCAGTGGCCAAGCAGGAGCAGATGGGGGTCAGCGAGCCGTGCTACGGCTGGGTGCCGGCCTCGACCGTCGTCGCCAACGGCGGCACGATCTCGCTCGACGAGCTCATCCACCCCCGCTGTGAACCGGAACTGGTGTTCGTGCTCGCTGAGGACCTCGCCGGGCCCGGCGTGACCGCCGATGACGTGCTGGACGCCACCGACATGGTGGCGGGCGGAATCGAGATCATCGACTCCCGTTACGAGGCGTTCTCGTTCACGCTGCCCGACGTCATCGCCGACAACACCTCGGCGGCCCGGGTGGTGCTCGGCACCGACGGAATCGGCCCGCGGGAACAGGATCTGGCGGCCATCGACTGCTGGTTCGACATCAACGGCGAACAGGTCGGCGAGGCCACCGGCGCCGCGCTTCTCGGAGACCCGGCGACCTGCGTCGCCCACCTGGCCAACCATGTCGGTAGGGCCGGTCTCAAGCTCGAGGCGGGCTGGCACATCCTGGCCGGAGCCGTCACCGACGCCAAGCCGTTCGCGGCGGGCACCACGGCGACGGCCCGATACTCGGTGCTCGGCGACGTGACCGTCACCGCGGTCTGAGCCCCGATCAACCAAGGAGCCCAACGATGCCTCTCGTGAACGTGCATATGGCCCGAGGCCGCAGCCCCGAGCAGAAGAAGGCGCTGATGGCCGCGATCACCGACGCGGTGGTGAACACACTGGACGCTCCCCGGGATTCGGTGCGAGTCTGGATCACCGAGATGTCGAATCTCGACTACATGGCCGGTGGCGAACTCCTTGCCGACAGGCAGCGACGGCTTACAGCCGAAGGAGCCAGCCCCGAAGAACCGTCGTCGAACGGAGGAACCGATGGTTGACCAGAACCTGATCGAACAGGCCGCCCTCGCGCTGCGCAAGGCGGCGGCTTCGCTCACCCCGATCGATCCGATCCGAAACATCGTCGGCACCGACACTGACGTCGACCTCGGCTACGCCATCCAGGATTTGAACACCGAGATCGACATCGCCGCCGGTCGACGGGTCTGCGGCCGCAAGATCGGCGTAACCGCTCAGGCCGTGATGGACATGATCGGCGTCGACCAGCCCGACTTCGGCACCCTGTTCGCCGACATGGAATACGGCGACGGGGTGCCGATCGAACCGGGACGGCTACTCCAACCCCGGGCCGAGGCCGAGGTGGCACTCGTTCTCGACAAGGATCTCGACATGGGGCGCCACACGTTCAACGACATCATCGCCGCCACCGCGTATGCCCTTCCCTCGATCGAGATCGTCGACTCCCGCATCGCCAACTGGGACATCACCATCGTCGACACGGTGGCCGACAACGCCAGTTGCGGCCTCTACGTGCTCGGCGGTCGTCCGATCGGACTGGACCGTTTCGATCTGCGGACCGTGCCGATGACGATGTCGATCAACGGCGTCGAGGCCACCACCGGGATCGGTGCCGCCTGCCTCCACCACCCGCTCAACGCAGCCCGCTGGTTGGCCGACACGTTGTCGGCCAGGGGCATTCCCCTCCGGGCCGGTGACGTGCTGATGACCGGCTCCCTGGGTGCCATGAAGCCGATCGGCCCCGGCGACACCGTCGAGGCCGATTTCGGGCCCCTCGGCACCGTGACGACGTACCTGGAGCAACCGTGACCATCTCGACGTCTCCGGCCAGGGCAACAGCCGCCATCGTCGGTTCCGGCAACATCGGTACCGACCTCCTGTACAAGCTGTTGCGGTCCGACCACATCGAACCCCGCTGGATGATCGGCGTCGACCCCGAATCCGAAGGCCTGAAGCGGGCCGCCGATCAGGGCCTGGAAGCCTCGGCCGAGGGCGTCGACTGGCTGCTGGCCCAAAGCGAGCTTCCGCAGATCGTCTTCGAGGCTACGTCGGCCTACGTGCACGTTCGCAACGCTCCCCGCTACCGGGAGGCCGGTATTCGGGCCGTCGACCTGACCCCGGCGGCCCGAGGCCCGTTCGTCGTTCCGCCGGCCAACCTCACCGAACACCTGGGGGAGCTGAACGTCAACATGGTCACCTGCGGCGGCCAGGCCACGATCCCGATGGTCCACGCCGTGTCGCGGGTCGTGCCCGTCGACTACGCCGAGATCGTGGCCACGGTGGCCTCGAAGTCGGCGGGACCGGGCACCCGCCAGAACATCGACGAGTTCACCCGCACGACGTCACGGGCCGTCGAGGAGATCGGCGGCGCCGGACGGGGCAAGGCCATCATCATCCTCAATCCGGCCGAGCCGCCGCTCATCATGCGCGACACCATCTTCTGTTCCATCCCGGCCGACGCCGACACCGACAAGATCAGCGACTCGATCGCCGATATGGCCGCCGAGGTCCAGACGTATGTGCCCGGCTACCGCCTGACGGCCGAGCCCCAGTTCGACCCGCCCGAACGGGGCCAAACCACCGGCCGGGTCGCCATCTTCATCGAGGTCGAGGGCGCCGGCGATTTCCTGCCGCCATACTCGGGCAACCTCGACATCATGACCGCAGCCGCCACCAAGGTGGGCGAGGAGATCGCCAAGTCCCCCGTCCCCTCCCAATCCTAGGAACTCCGAGCATGAGCGCTTCCATGAACGCACTCCCCCGCACCTACTCCGACACCCTCGACGTCCGGGTCACCGACACGTCCCTGCGCGACGGCTCGCACGCCAAACGCCACCAGTTCACCGAGGAACACGTCCGCTCGATCGTCGCCGCACTCGACGACGCAGGCATGCCCGTCATCGAGGTCACCCACGGCGACGGCCTCGGCGGCTCGTCGTACAACTACGGGCACTCGCTCGTCGACGAACGCATCCTCATGAAGGCCGCCGTCGACGAGGCCAACAACGCCAGGATCGCGGCCCTGATGCTTCCCGGGCTTGGCACCAAGGATGACATCAAGGCCATCGCCGACATCGGCGTGTCGATCGTGCGGGTCGCCACCCACTGCACCGAGGCCGACATCTCCGAACAGCACTTCGGCCTGGCCCGGGAGATCGGTCTGGAAACCGTCGGCTTTCTGATGATGGCCCACACCTCGTCTCCGGAGGACCTGGCCAAACAGGCCCGGATCATGGCCGACGCCGGCTGCCAGTGCGTCTACGTGGTCGACTCGGCCGGCGCCATGATCCTGGAGGAGGCATCGGACCGGGTCGCCGCGGTGGTGGCCGAACTCGGTGACGACGCCCAGGTCGGCTTTCACGGCCACGAGAACCTGTCGCTGTCGCTGGCCAACACGATCGCCGCCATGCGGGCCGGGGCCGTGCAGGTCGACGGCTCGACCCGCCGATTCGGGGCCGGATCGGGCAACACCAGCTGCGAGGCCCTGGCTGCCGTCACCGAGCGAATGGGGATCAGCACCGGTCTCGATGTGTTGAAGATGATCGACGCCGCCGAGGATGTCGTGCGGCCCGTCATGGACGGCGAGTGTGTACTCGACCGCATGTCACTCATCATGGGCTACGCCGGGGTCTATTCCAGCTTCCTGAAGCACGCCTACCGGGCGGCCGAACGCTACGGCGTGTCCGGCGCCGACATACTGATGGAATGTGGCAACCGCAAGCTCGTCGGCGGCCAGGAGGACCAGATCATCCAGATCGCCGCCGACCTGGCCGCCAGGCGATCCTGAGAGGCCTAGTCTTGGTCCCAAGTCGAGTGATACAACCGGAAGGGATCGACAGTCATGGACCTGGGAATCGACGGACGGACGGCACTGATCACGGGGGCCTCGGCCGGGCTCGGACTTGCCTGCGCCCAGGCGCTCGCCGCCGAGGGGGTGAGAGTGGCGCTGTCGTCACGGTCCGCCGAGAAGCTGGCCGCGGCGGCCGACACCATCCCCGACGGCGCCATCACGATCCCGGCCGATATCAGCGATGTCGACGAGCGGCGGATCATGATGGGCCGGGCTGAATCGGAACTCGGCCGGATCGATATCGTCATCGCCAACGGAGGCGGTCCCCCGGCCGGCAACTTCGCCACCACCGACTTCGAGGCCTACACCGACGCCGTCGACCTGAACCTGCTGCCGGCCATCGATCTTTGTAAACGGTTCGTTCCCCCGATGCAGGAGCGGGGTTGGGGACGGGTGGTTGCCATCACCTCGACGTCGGTTCGGGAACCGATCGACCGGCTGATCCTGTCCAACACCGCCAGAGCCGGCCTCACCGCATTCCTCAAGACCACGGCCCGGGAGGTCGCCGGCGACGGGGTCACGGTGAACTCGGTGCAGCCCGGCCTCCATCTGACCGACCGACTCAAGTCGGTGTACGAGGATCCTGATGTGCTGGCCGAGACCGTACCGGCCAGGGCGCTCGGCGACCCGGCGGATTTCGGCCGGATCGTGGCGTTCCTGTGCTCCGGGCACGCCCGGTTCCTCACCGGTCAGGCGATCGCCGTCGACGGGGGTGCGACCCGAAGCCTGCAGTAGACGCGAGAACGTCGGAAGGGGAAGGACCGACGGCCCTCCCCCTTCCGACGTCGAGTGAGGCTTTCGACTCAGTCGTTCAAGGTGAAACGAACCTGGACCAGACGGAGGCCGTTGTTGTTGTACTCCCAGAACTCACCCTCGATGCGGTCGTCGAAGAGCGGGATCGTGATGCGCTCGGTGGTGGTGACATCGTCGACGGTGATCTCAACCTCGAACGTGATCGTGAGCAGCTCCTGGGTGACGTTGCCCCACATCGGGCGGCCGTTGTTGCGCACCAGGTTCACGTCGTATTGCTCGAGCGTGCAATAGGCGTCGGGATCGATCAACGACCTCCGGTTCTTCACCGAGAGCTCACCGTCGAGACCGAGGTCGACGATCTCGGCGCAGGTGGAGATGGTGGCCGAACCGCCAGGGGTGCCGAGCGCCCGAACGTGGACCGAATAGGTGCCGTCGAGTACACCGTCGCCGTCAACGTCGGGATCAAGCAGACCCAGCGTGGCACCGTCCTTGTCGGTGCCGTTGCCGTCGAGAACCTGGAACTCCTCACTCTCCTCCAGGTTGATCCTCGACAGTCCCTCCAGATTGACGAAGATGGTCCGGCGATCCGTGTCGTCCAGGTCGTTCGTCTTCGCGTTGTCGACGCCGATGATGTTGACCAGGTAATCGGGATGGGGTGCCGGGCCGTTGGCCTCGGCATCGGCCGACATGCCGCCGAGCACGACGAGTGTGGCCAGCAGGCCGACAACGACACCGATCGCAGCGAGAATTCGAGTGAGTGGCTTTCGTGACATTTGTTCCTCCGTCGCCCGTTTGGTGGATGATTACGACAAATGCCCGCGCTGAAAACGAAGCCCTCTCAGGTTCGCCCCCGCCCGGACGGGGTCAACCTAACCCCGGTAGGAGAGGCCCTCAAGGATCTCGGACCAACAATCCGGCAATCCTCGTTAAGATTGGCAAAAGCCTGGACAAGCAGCTTCCATTGCTAGGAAACATTGCCCAGTTCCGACCCCCTTTACGTCAATTTCGGGGATTTCTAACCCGTTCCAGGTAGCGGGCGGCGACGGCCCGGGACTCGTCATCATGGAGTGCGGCAACCAGGCTGTCGGCGTCGTTCCAATTCCGGACCGCACCCGACATCGACTCCAGGACGGCGTTCACGTGGCGTTTGGTGGCCTGGAGCGTGAGCATGGACTTCTCCGCCAGATCCGAGGCCATCGACTCCACCTCGGCGTCGAGGTCGGATGCCGGTACCACCCGGTTGAGGAATCCGAGCGCCTTGGCCTCGTCGGCACCGAACGGCCGACAGGTCATCACCAGCTCCCGGGTCATCGCCGGCCCGATCTCGCGGACCAGGCGAGGGATCCCACCCCAGGCGAGCGGAATGCCGAGATCTACTTCGGGAATGGAGAACCGGGTGTCGTCGGCGGCGACCCGCAGATCACAGCCTGCAGCCAACACCAAGCCGCCGCCGACACAGTGACCGCGAAGAGCGGCGATCGTCACGGACCCGAGCCGCTCCAGTGCCTCAACCATCAATCGGCCGGCGTCGGCCGCCGCCCGCGGGCTCAGGCCCTGATTCGCCTCGGCGGAACCGAAGAAGCTCAGATCGGCGCCGGCGGAGAAGGCCCGACCGCGGCCTGAGACGATCACCACCTTGAGGCCATCGGTCCGGTCGAGCGCGGTGAAGGCATCGGCCAGCTCCAGCAGGGTGGTCGTGCTCAGTGGATTCAGCTTCTCGGGACGATTCAGCGTGACCCGACCGACAGCGCCGTCGGCCGCAACCTCGATCGTCTCGTACTCATGCGTGGTCATGGGCGTATCGTCCTTCCGTTGTTGGGGCCGTCCGGGCCGAAAACAGCTTGTGTCCACGGCATCGGGTGGCGATGATAGACGGCCCTGGCCGCAACCTCGAACCGTCGGCCGGCCATGTTCGCCGAGGACGCCGGTTGGATCCACATTCCCGACGGGATCGTTTTGACCGGGCGGGCCGGTGGTATGTTCGTGTTCTCCCGCCATGTCCTCAACTCCGGAACCAAGAACCGGTCGACCACTCCCCGACCGGCCTTCCACATCAGCCGGGTCCCCGCCCGACCCTGACCGACCGGCGATCGTCTGGTTCCGCCGGGATCTCCGGTTGGCGGACAATCCGGCCTGGGCCCGCGCCACCGACGTGCATCCACGGGTCGTGGCCTTGTTCGTGCTCGAACCCGAGTTGCTGACCGCCGCCGGACCCCATCGACGTCGGCAACTCCTCCACCACCTCCACGCGCTTCACGACTCGCTGCGGACCGAAGGCGGTGGCTTGACGGTTCGGTCGGGGCCCGCGGGCGCTGCAGTCACCGAGGTTGCCCGCGAAGTCGACGCGTCGGTTCTCTACCTCAACGCCGACTACTCGGCCTTTGCCCGACGGCGGGATGAGACTGTGATCGGGGCCCTTGCCGACTCGGCCACGGCGGTCGAGATCTTTCACGGCAACGTCGTCCACGAGCCTGGTGCCGTGCTGACGAAGTCGGGCGGTCTGTCCCAGGTGTTCAGCCCGTTCCACCGCCGTTGGCAGCAGACCGCGATGACCCCCTGGCCGGCCGGCGGGGAGGCCGAAACGATAACCGTGCCGGGAGCCGACTTGCCGGTACCGGACGGCGGCGAGTCGTACCAGTCCGGCGGCGAGGCCGCGGCCTGGGCCCGGCTCAACGACTGGTTGGAGCGGGTCGACGACTACCCCGACACCCACGACATCCCGGGCGTCGAGGGCACATCCCGCCTGTCGGCCGACCTCCGCTTCGGTACCGTGGCCGCACGAGCCGTGCTCGACGTCGTCGGCACCCACTCACCGGGGAGAGCGGCGTTCGTTCGCCAGCTGGCCTGGCGGGACTGGTGGGCGCACACGCTCGCCGAGCGTCCAGATCTCCCCTACCGAGCCCTCCGTCCCGACTACGACCGCATTCGCTGGCGCACCGCCCCCGACGAACTCGAGGCATGGAAGCAGGGCCGAACCGGCTATCCGCTCGTCGATGCCGGGATGCGGCAACTGGCTCAAACCGGTTGGATGCACAACCGGGTCCGCATGGTGACGGCGAGCTTCCTCGTCAAGGATCTCCTGATCGACTGGCGGGAGGGCGAGCGTCATTTCCGCCGCCTCCTCGTCGACGGCGAACCGGCCCAGAACGGCGGCAACTGGCAGTGGGCCGCCGGCGCCGGACCCGACGCCGCACCGTACTTCCGGATCTTCAATCCAACATCGCAGTCGCAGAAGTTCGACCCCGACGGCACCTACATCCGGTGCTGGGTTCCGGAGTTGGGCGAGCTCGACGACAAGGCGATCCACGAACCGTCGAAGCTGGGGCCCCTCGAGCTGGCGGCCGCAGGGATCAGGCTGGGCGACACCTACCCCGAGCCGATCGTCGACCACAAGGCGGCCCGGGAACGGATCCTCGCCGCCTACAAGCAGGCACTCGGATAGTCCATCCCCCACCTCTTCCTGAGGAATCCGCGCATTGTGCGCGGATTCCTCAGGAAGAACGGACAACGGGGCCGATGACCCGGTCCAGGTGGGGGTTGGCGAAGGTTCCGGTCGGATCGAGGCGGATCCGGGCGTCCATGAACTCGTTCCATTTCGGGTAGCGCCCACGCAGCGAGCCGGCGTCGTGGAAGTGGAGCTTGCCCCAGTGGGGGCGGGCGCCGTAGTCGTCGACGATCGCCTGGACCCCGCGGAAGTACTCCTCGTAGGGCATGCCCCGGTACTGGTGGACGGCGATCCAGCCGGTGTCGCGACCCTCGGCGGTCGACAAGGCGATGTCATCGGTGGCCGACACCCGCACCTCGATCGGGAACAGCGGCGCCGGATCCAGGGTCTCGATCAGCGTCCGGATCCGGTCCACCGCTTCCGGCACGTCCTCGACGGGAATGGCGAACTCCGCTTCGCTGAACCGGACCCGGCGGACCGTGCTGAAGATCCGATGGCTGTCGTCGGTCTCCTCACTTGCCGTCACGGCACCGGCGAAAAGCCGTGCCAAGGTCGCCCGGGTGACCGGGAAGCGGCGGTTGATCCGCATGACGACATCGAACAGAGCGTTCTCGAGGATCTCATCGTCGACGAAGCGACGGACCGCCGACGCCGGACGGGCCGGATCGCTGGTCCGATGGTTCCGCTTGACGAGGCAACGGTCCTGGCCGGGCAGCCAGAAGAACTCGACGTGATCGGCGCTCGACGTGAACTCGGCCCATGCGGCGAGAATGTCGTCCAGCTCGCCCGGTTCCTCGACGGCCCGCAGCCGGAAGGCATCGAGGCACTGCAGGGCGACCTTGGTCACCACCCCCAGGGCGCCGAGGCCAACCCGGGCCGGACGCCACAGGTCGGCCTCGGTGGACGGGTCGCACCAGATCACCTCACCGGTCCCGGTAACCAGCTCCATCCCGACGACGCCTGTCGACAGGTTGCCGTAGGCCTGCCCGGTTCCGTGGGTGGCGGTGGCGATCGCCCCAGCGACGGTCTGCCGGTCGATGTCACCCAGGTTCGGGAGGGCCAGACCTCGCTCGGCCAGTTCGAGGCTCAGGCGGTGAATCTCGATACCGGCGCCGACGGTGACCACCTTTGACCGCTGGTCGACGGCCTCGAAACGGTCGATTCCGCCGACATCGAGCTGGATGTCGTCGGTGCAGGCGATGTCGGTGAACGAGTGGCCGCTGCCCACCGCCTTGACCCGGAGCCCTCGGCGGGATGCGTCGGCGATGATGGCCGCCACCTGCTCGACGTCGGTCGCCTGCCGCCTCTCGCTCGGCCGCGACGCCGCGGTCCGCCCCCAGTTCCGCCAGGTCTTCCGATCGGCTCGGCGTCGCTTCGAGAGCACGACCTCACCAACCCCTGAGGTCGACAGGCCAGTGTTCCACCACCCGGTCGTCGTCGAGCAACCACAGCGACTCGTGGCGGGCCACGGTGGGGTCGATGTGCGCCGGCGTCAGCCGCACCCGATCCCCGACCTTCCACTGTCCGGGATCCTGCAGGACCAGCGTGGCGTGCTCGTCGGAACAGAACAGCACGTCACCACCGTCCCAGATCGGATTGCCGTGATCCATGGCGATCGCCTTGATGCCGGCGTCGGCCACGATCCAACCCTTGGGATTGACGGAGATCACCGTGGCCAGCACCGACAGCGCCGGTCGAAAAGGTCCGTCGAGACGGGCGTAGTCGCTGTCCATGAGCGTGAAGCTGCCGGCCTGGATCTCAGTGGCCACGGTGTTGACGTCGAACGTGCCGGTCCCGCCGGCGGAGATGATGTCGCCCCCGACCTCGACGGCCACCGCCGCCAGAACGGCCATCGACTCCGCGACTTTCTCGATCCGTTCGGCCCGATCCTCGATCATCATGAGGTGACCCTCGTAGCCCATCACGCCCCGCACCGTCAGGCCGCGGGCGCGGGCAAGGTCGGCCAACTTCGGGGCCTGTTCGGGGCTGCAACCGCATCGGGGTAGGCCGACGTCGACGTCGATCAGCACCTGGTCGATCCCGGCGGCGACCGCAGCTTCGAGAATCGTGTCGGAGTCAACGGCGACGGTGATCGACGCAACGTCGGTCAGAGCGCCGAGTCGGGCCAGGTCGAGGGATTCGTTGGCGAGAAGGAGGTCGTCGGTGTGACCGGCCGCGACCATGCCCTCGATCTCGCGAGGGGTTGCGGCGCAGAAGTTGCGGTGGCCACGACGAGCGAGCTCAGCCGCGATCGCCGTCGATTTGAAGGCCTTCACGTGAGGACGGAGACGATCGCCGGGCAGGACGGCATCGGCGGCGTCGAGGTTGGCTTCGAAGGTGGCCTTGTCGACGACGAGTGCCGGCGTGGAGAGCTGATCGATCGACGTCACCGCATCAAACAGCGAGCTCAGACATAGGCCCGCTTGGCCACTTCCTCCAGCATGACCTCCGTTGCGCCACCGCCGATCGGCAGGATCCGGGCGTCGCGGTACATCCGCTCGATCGTGGATTCCCGCATGTAGCCGATCCCACCGTGGAACTGCACGCAGTCGTACATGATCTGGTTGACAACCTCGGCCCCGAAGGCCTTGACCCCCGACATCTCCTTGACGTTGTCGACGCCCTGGTCGCCGAGCCAGGCGGCGTGATACATGGAGGCCCGAACCGCGTCGATCTTGGCCTGGTTCATCGCCATGCGCTGACGGATGCCTCCGAGATCGTAGAGCGTGGCCCCGAACGCCTTGCGATCCTGGGTGTAGGCGTTCGTCATGTCGATGGCGACCTGCGCCGCCCCGACTCCCATGCCGACCAGCACCATCCGCTCGTTCTGGAAGTTCCTCATCGTCTCGTAGAAGCCACGGTGCACGGTACCCAGCACCTGGTCGTCAGGGACGAAGACGTTGTCGAGCACCAGCTCAGCGGTGTCGGAGCACCGCCAGCCGTGCTTGTCGAGCTTCTTGGCCACCGAGAATCCCTCCGTTCCCGCCGGCACGAGGAACATGGTGATGCCGTACTTGTTGTCGGGGTCGGTCTTCGCCGCCACGATCGTCATGTCGCCGTAGACGGCGTTGGTGATGAAGGTCTTGGTGCCGTTGATCCGCCAGCCGTCACCGTCTTTCACCGCCGAGGTACGGATACCGGCGACATCGGAGCCGGCGTCGGGCTCCGACACCCCGATCGACAGGATCGTCTCGCCCGACAACACCCCGGGCATCCACTGCTCGAGCTGCTCGGGCGTTCCCGAGTTGACCAGGTGCGGGCCCGCCATGTCGGTGTGGACCAGCACCGTCACCTCGAACCCGGCGAAGGTCGACGCACCCAGTGCCTCCGAGAAGGCGGCCGAGGCCAGCATGCCCATGCCCAACCCGCCGTGCTCCTCGGGCACCCGGAGCGCGAGCATGCCGAGTGCCCCCATCTTCGTGAGGACGTCACGAGGTACCTTGCCCTCCTCCTCCCAAACCTCGCCGTGAGGCATGACCTCCTTGGTCACGAAGTCGACGGTCTGATCGTAGATGGCCTGAAGCTCATCGGTCATGTAGGCGTTGCGGTGGCGGAGCGAGGACACGGTCGCGGTCATGGTTGTTCTCCTTGGAGCGGTTCGATTCTGGCGAAGAGAGGTCAGGTCTCGTCGTCGTCGACGACGAATGTCACAAGCGTTTGGTTGCCCTCGACCTGATCGCCGACGGCGACACGGATCTCGTCGACCGTGCCGGCGCCGGAGGCGGACAGGGAGTGCAACATCTTCATGGCTTCGATGACGATCACCACGTCGCCACCGGCCACAGGGTCACCGACGCCAACCCGGATCTCGGCGACGACGGCGTGGAACGGGGCGACGATGGCACCGGCCGAGGCGCCGGCGGCGGCCGCGTCGGGGGCCCATCGCTCGGACCTGGTTATCGGCTCGAAGGTGTGGGTTGCACCGGCCACATTGACCGCGATCGCGGCCGACCGTCGGGTTCGATGGGAACCGGGATCGAGGTCGACGACGGCTTTGCCTCCGGTCCCGCCACCGTTGGCGGCCAGGTCGCGGATCGCCACGTCGATCACCTCGCCGGTGTGGTGACGGAGGGCGATCGTCTGGGTGGAGGTCCGAGGAGTCAGACTGAAGGTTCCGAGGCGACCCCACGGTCCGGCGCTTCGGCCGGCCTCGACATGGGCCAGCCAGGTGGCCGCTGCGGTACCGGCGGCGGCATCGAGCTGGTCGGCCCCGACCGCCGGAATGTCGGTTTCGTCGAGGAAACGGGTGGTGATCCGGCCGGCGGTCAGCGGAGGCTGATCGGCCAGCCAGCGGTGGAAACCGGTGTTGGTGGTGAGTCCACCAACCACGAGCCCGTCGAGGGCGGCCCGCAGCCCGGCCAGGGCCTCGGTCCGGTCGGCTCCGCCGACGATGAGTTTGGCCACCATCGAGTCGTAGTGGGGGCTGATCGTGCTGCCGGCCTCGATGGCCGAATCCCAGCGAACACCGTCGGGCACGACGAGATGGGAAACCGTGCCGATCTGGGGGGTGAACCCGCTGGCCGGGTCTTCGGCGTTGATCCTGGCCTCCACCGCATGCCCCTCGAACCGCACGTCGTCCTGGGCCACCGGGAGCGGTTGGCCGAGGGCCGAGCGGAGCTGGAGTTCGACGAGGTCGAGGCCGGTCACGAATTCGGTCACGGGGTGTTCGACTTGCAGGCGGGTGTTCATCTCCAGGAAGTAGAAGTCGCCGGTCTCGTCGTCGACGATGAACTCGACGGTACCGGCCGAGTCGTAGTTGATGGCTTCGGCCAGCGCCCGGCCCCGGTCCCGTAGCCCCTGGCGAGTGGCTGGGGGCAGGTTCGGGGCCGGCGCCTCCTCGAACAGTTTCTGGTAGCGGCGCTGCACGGAGCACTCACGGGTGCCCAGGTCGATCACCGAGCCATGCTTGTCGCCAACCACCTGAACCTCGACGTGGCGGGGCCGGGTGATGTAGCGCTCGACGATCATGTCACTGTTGCCAAAC
The DNA here is from genome assembly GCA_029863385.1 of Acidimicrobiia bacterium. Taxonomy (GTDB): domain Bacteria; phylum Actinomycetota; class Acidimicrobiia; order Acidimicrobiales; family SZUA-35; genus JAHELU01. The sequence continues at coordinate 10,214 of JAOTVU010000081.1, read as the reverse complement.
GACCGCTCGGCCTCGGCTCGGGCTTCGGCCAGACCGGCGGCGAACGCGGAGGGCTCGTTCACGATCCGGATGCCCTTGCCGCCGCCTCCGGCCGCCGCTTTGACCAGGACCGGATAGCCGATGTCGGCCGCGGCCTTGGCCAGATCATCGGGATCCTGCGATGAGTCGAAGCCGGGGATGATCGGCACGCCGGCCCGCTCCGCGATCCGCCGGGCCTCGATCTTGCCGCCCATCGACTCGAGCGCGCCGGGGTGAGGTCCGACCCACACGAGACCGGCGTCGATCACCGCTTTGGCGAACTCGGCGTTCTCGGACAGGAACCCGTAGCCGGGATGCACGGCGCTGGCAGCCGTCTCGGTCGCCGCGGCCAGGATCCGCTCCATCGACAGATACGACTGGGACAGATCGGCCGGGCCGATCAACACCGCCTCGTCGGCCTCGGCCACGAACGGGGCGGTCGCATCCGGTTCGGCGTACACGGCGACCGTGGCCATACCCAGGCGGCGGGCGGTGCGCATCACCCGGCGGGCGATTTCGCCCCGGTTGGCCACCAACAGCTTCATGTCAAGCATCTCGTCCGTCATCACTCCCTCCCCTACATCCGGTAGACCAGAGCCGGACCGGCGGCCGGTTCGTCCTGGCGGGCGGCCAGCGCCAGCGACAAGCCGAGCACGTCGCGGGTCTGCACCGGATCGATCAACCCGTCATCCCACAGCCTCGACGTTGCGTGGTAGGGATCGGATTGGGTTTCGTACTGATGACGGATGCCGGCCCGGATCTCGGCGATCTCCTCCTCGGTCGTCTCAGCCCCCTTGAGACCGCCGAGGCGGATATCGGTCAACACCGTCTCCGCAGTGTCGGCGGCCATGGTCGCTATCCGCGAGTTGGGCCAGGCGAACAGGAGCCGGGGATTGAAGCCCCGGCCGCACATTCCGTAGTTGCCGGCCCCGTAGGAACCCCCGATCAGCACCGTGTACTTGGGAACGGTTGCGTTGGCCACGGCCGACACCATCTTGGCCCCGTTCTTGGCGATACCGCCCCGCTCGGAGTCGGAGCCAACCATGTAGCCCGACGTGTTCTGGAGGAACACGAGAGGGATCCGCCGCTGTTCGCACAGCTCGATGAAGTGGGTGGCCTTGAGGGCCGATTCGGAGAAGATGATGCCGTTGTTGGCGATCACGCCGACCAGGTGACCCCAGATCCGGGTGAATCCGCAGACGATCGAAGAACCCCACTCGGGTTTGAACGGCGAGAAACGGGAACCGTCGACGATGCGGGCGATGATCTCGGTCGCGTCGAACGGAATCCGGTCGTCGGCCGAGACTATGCCGTGGAGTTCGGCCGGATCGTAGGCGGGCGGTTCGGGTTCGACCCAGCCGATCCAGCCCTGGCGATCCTCGATCGAACGCTGGTTGGTGGTGGCACAGATGTCGCGCAGCCGGCCGTAGGCCTCGGATTCGGTGGCCGCCATGTAGTCGCTGACCCCGGAGATCCGGGTGTGGACCTCGGCCCCGCCCAACTCGTCCGGGCTGACGATCTCGCCCAGCGCCGCCTTGACGATCGGTGGGCCGCCGAGAAAGATGCCGCCGATCCCCTCGACCATGATGACCTCGTCGCTCAGCGCCGGAACGTAGGCACCCCCGGCGGTGCAGCCGCCCAGCACGACCGACAGCTGGGGCAGACCCTGGGCCGAAAGCCTCGCCTGGCGGTAGAACGAGCCACCGAAGTGGTCCTTGTCGGGGAAGATCTCGTCCTGCAGCGGGAGGAACGCGCCGCCGGAATCGACCAGGTAGATCACGCCCAGATCGTTCTCGGCCGCGATGTCCTGAGCACGGACGTGTTTCTTGATGGCCATCGGAACCAGCGACCCGCCCTTGACCGTGGCGTCGTTGGCGATGAAGACGTACGGCACACCGTGAACCAGCCCGACGCCGGTCACGATGCCTGCGCCCGGGACGTCGTTGTCGTATTGCCCCCATCCACTCAGCGTCGAGAACTCGAGAAACGGCGTGGCGATGTCGGTCACCATGTCGATCCGATCCCGAACCAGGATCTTGCCCCGATCGAGGTGGCGCTCGATGCTCTGTTCCCGATTGGGGCCGCCACTGATCGCCCATTGCAGGCGCTCGTCGAGCGTTTCGAGGAGCGCCTGGTATGCCTTCGTGTTGTCCTTGAACTGAGCCGAACCGGTGTCGATGGCGGATTCGATCGGTCTCAACGTTTCCCCTTCCCTGCGGTGTTGGACGGAGCGCCCGAGCCCACCCCGTACCAGAACTGGGCGGCGATCAGCCGGGCGAATCGGTCGACAGTACCACGGCCGGTGTCGAGCCATTCAATGGATGCGTTCATAGCCCCGAAGAGCCCAAGACGCAGCATCGTGAGATCGCCGATCGGGCGGTCGGGCAACACGTCGGCGAGCAGGTCCGTCCACCTCGCCTCGTAGTCGTCGCGCAGTGGCAACACGGCCTCCCGCACCGCCTCCGGAGCCGTGCGGAACAGGGTGACATGGCCGGCGGTGAATGCCCGATTGTCGTGCAGTGCGCGCAGGTGGGCGGTGATGTGGGCGGTGAGGCGCCGTTCCGCATCGGGCGGATCGGCCGCTGCGAACTGCTCGACCACACCCTCGAACGCTTCGACCATGAAGGTCATCCCCCGCTCGAGCACGGCGATCAACAGAGCGTCCTTGGACTCGAAGTGGTAGTACATCGACCCGGCTTTCATGCCGACGTCGGCCGCGAGATCCCGCAGCGATGTCTCCACGTAGCCGGCTTCGAGGAATCGCTGGGCGGCGGCGGCAAGGATTCGCTCACGGCCGCTCTGAGTCTCAGTCGGGTTCGACGACGCGGTTGCGGTTGGCATCGGGTTCAGCCTAGCGCATCCCGAGAAACCTAACAAACGTTAGGCAGATATGCGACACCGGTCCAATCGCCTCATTGCTCCGGGCCTGAAACCGGGAGCGAATCGGTCAGAGTGCGTCGAGTTCGAGCACAGCGGCCCTGATCGCATCGGCCAGCGGATCGAGGTCGTCGATCAGCTCACGGTCGGCGATCAGACAGAGGTCGACCGATTCGGCCTGCGAGAGTACACAGATCGAGAGTCCCGTTCCGTCGACCAGCGCCGGAAGCGAGAACCGATGGAGCACCGGCGCCCCGAGCACATCGCTCTGTCTGGTCTCACCGGGCACGCTGACGACGACGACGTTGAACGGCGGATGAAATCGGGAAGCCGAACCGGTACGGGCCATCAGCCGCGACGCCATGGCCGCCACGGCGGGCGAGGCCTGGTACAGACGGCGGATGGTGTCGACGGGATGGGCCTCGACGGTGGCCAGCAGATCGTCCATCTGCGAGCGGATCGAGTCGAGCCGGGCGAGCCCGTCGCCGGTGTCGGTGGCCAGCCCGATCAGTGCGGTTCCGAGCGGTTGGTCGACCGAGTTCACGAGAATCGGCGCCAACGCCACCAGCTGGTCGACAGGCAGTTCCGCCCGATCGATGAGCCAGCGACGCAAACCGCCACCGACGGCGGCGAGAACGACGTCGTTGAAGCGGGCACCCTGGCGTTTGCGGATGTCACGCAAGGCGCCGACCGGCAGCGAGGTCAACGAGACCTTGCGCGATGCCCCCAGCGCCCGGTTGAACGGCATACGAGGGGCGGTCAGTTCGCCGGCCTCGACATCGACATCGCCCTGGGGTGCGGCCCATTGGGCGGCGAGCGATGGGAGGATCTGCGGCCCGATGACGGGGATGTTCCGGACAAGTGAGACCCCGAACCTTCCCCAGCGGACCGGCGAACGCAGCTGCGACATCGCGGCCTCGGCCAGAAGCTGCTGGTCGGTCATCGGCTCGTCCAGAACCGGCCGCGCGGTGGACATCCCGCCCCGGTCGGGAGACTCGGCGGCGGTCAGCGGGGTTACAAGGTCGAGGCCCGTGATGCCCTCGATCAGAACGTGGTGGACCTTCACGTAGATGCCGGCGGTGCCGTCGGGTCGATCGATCAGGTACAGCTCCCAGAGCGGGCGTTCCCGGTTGAGCGGCCGCTCGTGGAGCCGGGCGATCAGCGCCGCCTCCTTGTCTCCGCGACCGGAGGACGGAACCCCGATGTGGCGAATGTGGAAGCTCGGATCGAACCGGTCGTCGTGCTCCCACCAGGGCCGATCGAGCCGCAGCGGCACCTCGCGGAGCCGGTAGCGGAGTTCGGGGACGGCGGCGAGTCGCTGCTCGACCAGGTCAAAGAGGTGTTCGAAATCGAAATCCGGCGCCGCCGACCGATCGACCACGGTGTAGACGGACGAGTGGCCGAGATTGGTCGGCGTCTCCGATCGCAGGAGAGCGGCCTCACGGGCAGTGAGTTGTCGCATCAGCCCCCTTCGCTGCTCGGGTACAGCACCCGGGTAGCCGAGGTGACCTCGAACGGTCGCCACTCGCCGTCGGGCAGTGCGAGCCGATCGGCGACCACCCGGAGGACGGCACCGTTGCAGCCCAGACCGAAATGGCTACCCCGGACCTGGACCGCTTCGGCCCGGGGCCCGGGTGTCTGACGGCAGGCGATTCCCGGCACGATGCCGTCGTGGCGGGTCCAGATCGTGGTCGACGGAACAGGAATACGATCGACGTCGAGTCGCCGGGAGACGAACGCGAACTTCCAGATCGATCCCATCAAATCGAACAGGAGGCGGACGTTCGACTGATTTCGGTCGATCCGGATGGGTGAGCCAAGCGTGATCACCTGTCGGACCATCTCCGGACGGTTCAGGGCCAGCATCCGACCGAACACCCCGCCGAGACTCCAGCCGACGACGTCGATGGGCCGCTGGTGGCGCTTGTGCAACCGAACGAGCATGCGGTCCAGTCCTGCGGCGACGTGATCGGCGGGACCGACGTTTCGCCCGATACCCCATCCGTAGGGCTGGTGCCCCTGGCTCCACAGGAAGGTTCGCAGTGGCAGGGTCGATTGATCGGTTCCGACGAAACCAGGAATCACGAGCACGGGCCGGGACTCTGCACTCGGCGTCGAGAGGGCGGCCGTCACCGCGGCCAGAGGAAACACCACATGCTCCGGGACAGCCAACAGCTCCCGCCACAATCCGGCGGGCCGGGCGACGAATTCAGTCGGCTCCTGAGATGCCATTACCTGATTACCGTCGGCCGGCGCAGCGACCGCGAGAGGAGAACTGTTCAATTGGTTGGCCTATCCATGAGGATTCAGTTTTATCCGACCCGGGATCACCATCCGGGGTCAGGGCCACGTCGTGCACAGAACCGAAACCCGACCTCAGCGGGTCCGTTGGGCCTCCTGCCGATCGAGCGAGCCGAATCGGCTATGCCGGGACCTCGGGCCGGTTCCAGGCTCCGTAGCCCCCGAGAATGTCGGAGACATCGTCGAAACCGGACTGGCGGAGCGAGCTTGCAGCCACCGATGAGCGATAGCCTCCGGCGCAGAAGACCACGGTCGTCTTGTCCGGATCGAGCTCGCCGGCTCGGGCGGGAATCTGACCGACGGGGATGTTGACGGCACCAGGGATGGTCCCAAGCTTGAACTCACCCTGGTTCCGAACATCCACCAGCTGCAGGTCACCGAGGTCGGCCCGGCGGTCGTCGAACTCGGCCGCAGTGAGCCGTGATGCCCGACGGACCCGCTCGGGATTGGCCTCCATCACCGTCAGCGGCGACTGGAGATGGCCGACCACCCGGTCGAAGCCGATACGGGCCAGCCGGTTCTTGGCCTCGAGTTCGAAGCCGTCGTCGACGACGAGGACGATGTCGACGTCGGAGGGCACCACTGATCCGGCGAACTCGGCATACCGGCCGTTGAGACCGACGTTTATCGATCCGGTCAGATGACCTCGGGCGAATTCCTCGGGGTCCCGTCCATCGACGATCATTGCGCCGTCGGCGACGGCCCTGTCGAACTCGTCGAGTGTCAGGGCGGTCGGCATGGCCGTCTCGTCGAGCAGGTCCCGATCCTTGCGGTTGAGGATGGCGTCGTAGACGAAATAGTCGGGGGCCGGCGGCTGACCCTCGGTCACCAGATCGATGAACGTCTGGCGATCCGGCGCCAGCAGGGCGTAGTTGGTCTGCTTCTGCTCCCCCATCGTCGACCAGGTGTCGGTCGACAGGTTCTTACCGCACGCCGAGCCGGCGCCGTGGGCGGGGTAGACCCTGGTGGCGTCGGGCAGCGGCATCAGCTTGTTGTGGAGGCTGTCGTAGAGCTTCTCGGCGAGCTCGTCGCGGCTGAAGCCGATCGACGCAAGCAGGTCCGGCCGACCGACGTCTCCGATGAACAGGGTGTCACCGGTCAAGACGCCGTAGGGGATCTCGTCGTCGGCGTGCTCCCACACCACGATGCTGATCGACTCGGGGGTGTGGCCGGGGGTGTGCAGAATCTCGAGCGTGACCTCACCGAGCGGGATCTTCTCACCGTCGGCCAGCTTGCGGGAGGGGAACTCGGTCTCGGCGACCGAGGAGAAGCCGATCTCGGCTCCGGTCGCCTCGGCCAGTTCGAGGTGCCCCGACAGGAAGTCGGCGTGGAAGTGGGTTTCCAGGACGAGTTCGATGGTGAGACCGGCCTCGGCCGCGTCGTCGACGTATTCGTTGATGTCTCGACGGGGGTCGACGACAACCGCACGGCCGGTTGTCTCGTCGCCGACGAGATAGGAGGCGTGGGACAGGCAGTCGAGGTAGTACTGGTTGAATATCATCTGATCCTCATTTCTGGTGGGCCAGCATGCCGCCGGCCAGGTCTATGACGTCGCCGAAACCCCGGGCGATCAGGTACTCGGCGGCTTGAGCGCTGCGGCCGCCCGAGCGGCAGAACAGGACGACACGCCGGTCGGCGGCCAGTTCAGAGGCCCGGACGGGCAGTTCGCCGAGGGGGATGTTGACCGCGTCGGGCAGCGTACCGGTCGCCACCTCCTCGGGTTCGCGCACATCGACGAGCTGGACGCCGTCGCCGAGGAGGGAGCGGTAGTCGGACATCGGGTGTTCGGTGTAGGTGTTGACGGTCGTCATTGTGTCTCCCGTGTGGTCGTGACGAGTTCGGAGTCGGGTCGGGGGCGTTCGTCGATTCCCGAGGCAATCGGGTCGGCCGGCGCAGTGATTCCGGCCAGGATGGCGGCGACCGCATCGTGGGTCGAGGCGTGGATCCGGTCGACGAGATGATCCCACAGGCGGCTTCGGCGGAGCACGTCGCGCACCGGGCCCTTGACCCCGGAGAGATGCAGCCGGACACCCATGCGGTCGAGATCCTCGACGATCTCGCCCATCGTCTCGGCTCCCGTGGCATCAATGTCGTTGATCCCGGAGGCGTCGAGCACCAGGGCGCTCGGGGGTGAAGCGAGCGCCTCTGCACCGTGGTCGGCCATCAGCTTCTTGACGTGGTCGGCGTTGACGAACGACACGGCGGCATCGATACGGATGATGCGAATGCCTTCGATCACCTCGACGTCGTCGAAACGGGCCACGTTGCGGTAGGTCGTGGTGCCGGGAACATGACCCAACACGGCGGTGTGCGGCTTCGACATCCGGGCGAACACTACAAGCATCGAGGCGACGACGGCGACCCCTATGCCGATTTCGATGCCGAGGACGAGTGTGGCGACGAAGGCGGTCACCAACCCGACCAGGTCCGATTTCTTCACCGAGGCGATGTGACGCATCTCGGCGATGTCGACCAAACCGACCACGGCGGCGATGATGATGGCGCCCAGCGCAGCGTTGGGAAGGGATCGGAACAACGGGGTCAGGAAGGCGATCGTGACCAGAAGTACCACCGCGGTGACGAGCGAGGCCAGCGGTGTACGAGCGCCGGCGGATTCGTTGACCGCCGTGCGGGAGAAGCCGCCGGTGACCGGGTAACCGCCGAACAGCCCCGAGGCGACGTTGGCCGCTCCGAGTCCGATCAGCTCCTGGTTGGCCTCGATGTCGTAGCGATGGCGTCGTGCGTAGACCTTGGCCACCGCGATGGACTCCATGAATCCGACGATGGTGATGACGACGGCCGTCGGCAGGAGCGTTCCGAGCAGCGAACCGTCGAGCGTCGGGAGGCTGAAGACGGGAAGCGAGTCGGGGATGTCACCAACGACGCTGACACCACGATCCTCCAAACCGAACAGCTCGACGGCGAGGATGGAACCGACGACCACGACCAGAGCCCCCGGTATCCGCCGGGCCCATCGCTTCAGTGCGAACAGAGTGACCAGGCTCACCAGCCCGATGACAAGGGTCACCGTGCTGGTCGAGCCGAGTTCGGCGACGACTCCCCGCACGGTGCCGACGAAGTTCTCGGCGCGCTCAGGCGAGACGCCGAGCAGGTGTTTGACCTGGGAGAACCCGATGATGATGGCGGCGGCCGCCGTGAACCCAACCAGCACCGAGTGCGAGAGGAGGTTGACGAGAAAGCCGAGGCGACCGACGCCCATCACCAGATGGACGAGACCGACCAGAAGGGCGAGCAGGGCGGCCACGGTCAGGTACCCGGCCGTGCCCTCCTCGACGATCGGCGCAAGGGCGGCGGCGGTCAGGAGTGACACGATGGCGACCGGGCCGACGGCCAGCTGTCGTGACGTACCGAACAGGGCGTAGGCGACGATTGACACCGTCGAGGCGTACAGCCCCACCTCGGGCGGCAGGCCGGCCAACAGGGCGTAGGCCATGGCCTGGGGCACGAGCATGGCTCCGACCGTCAGGCCGGCCGCCAGATCGCTGCGCAGCCAGGCCCGGTCGTAGGTGCGGATCCACCGCGAGACGGGAAGTGCTGTGGCCAATTCCATAATGACCGAATATACGGACATTTAGACTGGTTGTCAACCTCCCAGCCTCGTGGGGGTTGCGATTGCCGCTAGGCCCGACCCTTCAGCATCAGGTTCCAGTACAGGAACGGCAGGCCGTACTTCTTGAGATACCACATGTCGCGGCGAGGCCTGGTGGTGTCGATGATCGGGATCGACGGCGCCGGCTCGGCCGTGTAGTCGAACTCGGCAAGCAGCATCTTGGAACGCGAGGTCGTGAGCGGGCAGGAGGAGTAACCCTCGTAGCGCTCGGTCGGATCCTTGCCCTCCAGCTGCCGCAGCACGTTCGCCGTGACGACCGGTGCCTGCTTGCGAACGGCGGCACCGGTTTTCGAGTTCGGTGTCGAGCCCGCGTCGCCGAGCGAGAAGATGTTGGGGTAGCGCACGTGCTGGTGGGTGTGCTTGTCGACCTCGACGTAGCCGGTCGGCTGGTCGGTCGACAGGGGGCTGGACTTGATCCAGTCGGGAGCGGACTGGTGGGGCACAACGTGCATGACGTCATACGGCAGGGTGAAGTTGGCCCCGCCCTCGTTCATCGGCATGAACGTTGCCTTGCGACCGGCGACGTCGACCGATTCCAGCTCGGCCTCGGTGTGGAGGTTGATGCCGTACTCGGCGATGACCTCGTCGAGTGCGTCGGCGAAGACCTTGACGCCGAAGATTCGGGGTGTTGGTACGACGAGGTGGACGTCGATGTCGCCCAGCACACCCTGCTGCCTCCAGTAGTCACAGGCCAGGTAGGCGATCTTCTGCGGTGCGCCCCCGCACTTGATCGGGCCGGACGGCATGGTGAAGACGGCCGTTCCCGAGCGGGTGTTCTGGATGAACTCCCAGGTCTTCGGAGCCAGGTCGTAGGCGTAGTTCGAGGAGACACCATCGCGGCCGAGGGTGTCGGACACCCCGGGAATACGATCCCAGTCGAGCTGGATTCCCGGGCAAACGATGAGCACGTCGTAGCCGATGGTCTTGCCCCCGGCGGTCATCACGGCGTTGTTCTCCGGGTCGAACTCGGTGGCGGCATCACGGATCCAAGTGGCCTCCTTCGGCATGACCGAAGCCTCGGACCGCATGCTCGTCTCGCGTTTGGCACAACCGCCGCCGACGAGGGTCCAGAGCGGTTGGTAGTAGTGCTTGTCCGACGGCTCGATCACGGCGATGCTGTCGACCTTGCCGGCGAGCCGGGCGGCGACGGAGATGCCGGCGGTGCCGCCGCCGACGATCACGACTCGGTGGTGAGATGTGGTGGTCATGGTGTATCCCCCTTGGATGGACGACCGATGTGGCGGGCCCTCGGATGAACGCGACAGCGACAGAAGGAGCGCTACCTTCTAATGTACGTTCTTTCGGACAGCCGGTCAAGTTTCAGGCGGAACTGGCGCTCGGCCGCAACTCTGTGCGGGAGCCCGCCGACCAGTCGGTCACAAAGCGG
>JAOTVU010000232.1 GCA_029863385.1 Acidimicrobiia bacterium | reverse complement strand
ATCGCGAGGCGAAGACGGACCGCTCCGGTTTCGGCATCGTCCGCCCAACGGTCCGGAACCCTGAACCGGCTGCGCAGGACGAAATCGGTGCGGGGTCGACCCCACGTCGAACCCCACGGAATCGGCTGCCACCCGGACGGATCGGCGGTTTCCAGCCAGGTCAGCGGGTCGATCTCGGGTCCGCTCAGCTCCTGCAGCTCGAACACCTCGATCGGGACCGTCTCACGAGCCCGGTGCGCCGACACCAGATCGAGCCGTTGGCGGAGCTTGGGGGACGTTCGGCGGATCTCGTGATTCATCGAAAACCTCGCTGTCGGGGCACGCACCTGAATGTAGACAACCGACACGTGGGGGTACAGAAGGACGACCGACCCTACGACCGCCGTCGAGTGAGGCTGATGATGAAACCATGAGCATCACACCTCACCGCAGGCGACGCGCCCCTTCATCAGTAAATCACGGCGACAGCGCCATCGTCTGTGAACGGCTCTCCAAGACCTACACCCGGGGTACCCACGACGTGCACGCTCTGGTCGACGTCTCGCTCGATATCGAGCCGGGCCGGCTCGTCGTGCTTCTCGGACCCAGCGGCTCCGGCAAGACGACGCTGTTGAACCTCGTCGGTGCCATCGAGCCCATCACCGCCGGTTCGATCGTCGTCGATGGCGTCGACGTCGCCTCGCTGGCCGGAACGGAACTCACCGGGTTCCGCCGCCGGGAGGTCGGCTTCGTCTTCCAGTTCTTCAACCTCGTGCCGACGCTGACCGCAGCCGAGAACGTCGAGGTCATCGCCGAGCTGACCGGTCCCGACGCGGCAACGCGGGCCGTCACCGCGCTGGCGGAGGTCGGTCTCGTTGATCGTCGAGACCACTTCCCCGGTCAGCTCTCGGGCGGTGAGCAACAGCGGGTTGCCATCGCACGAGCCCTGGTCAAGGGCGCGCCGGTCCTGCTCGCCGACGAGCCGACCGGATCGCTCGATCTCGAGACCGGCAAGCAGGTGCTCGGACTCCTGCGGGACACCACGAGCACAGGCCGCACCGTGTTGCTCGTCACCCACAATTCGGCCATCGCCCACATCGCGGATCGCGTCATCCACTTGCGTGACGGCCATGTGGCCGGTGATCATCGCAACCCGACACCCCGACCGGTCGCGGAGGTGACATGGTGAGCGTTCTGGCCCGCAAGGCCCGCCGGGATATCCGCCGTCAGCGATGGCAGTACCTGAGCGTCGCCATCACGGTCTTTCTGGGAGTCGTACTGTTCGCTGCATCCTACGACGCCTTCCTCAACCTCGAACGCAGCTACCAGCACACCTACGAACGCCTGTCGTTCGCCGACCTCACCATCACCGGCGGCGACGCCGAGAGCATCGCCGCCGACCTCGGCACCGTCGACGGCGTGGCCGCGGTGACAACCCGGCGCCAGGCCGATGTCGGGGTGCGAGTCAACGGCGATCACACCTTGCTCGGACGTGTGGTCGAGCTGCCGATCTCCGGCCAGCCGCTGGTCAACCAGCTCGCCGTGCTCGCCGGTACCTGGCCGAGCGCCGGCGATGGCGACTCGGTCCTGATGGAGCGGCACATGAGCGACCACTTCGACCTCGGGCCGGGAGCGACGGTCGAGGTCCGCTCGCCCTCAGGCTGGCGGATCGTCAACGTTGCCGCCTCCGTCGCTTCGGCCGAGTACATCTGGCCGGCCCGGAGCCGCCAGGACCTGCTCACCTCACCGGACGATTTCGGTGTCCTGTTCGCGACATCCACGTTGTTCAATGAGATCGCGGCGCAACCCACCAACCAGGTCCTCGTCACCTTCTCGCCGGATGCGGCGAGCGACCAGCTCACCGCAGAGCTGACAACGAGGGCAATCGCCGACGGGGCGTCATCGGTCCAGCCCCTCGCCGATCAACCGTCGAACGCGGCCCTCCAGGAGGACGTGTCGGGCTTCGGTGAGCTGTCGTTCCTGTTCCCGGTGCTGTTCCTCGGCGCTGCCACCATGGCCACCTTCATCCTGCTCGGCCGCGTGGTGCGGGCCCAGGAGGCTCAGGTCGCGACCCTGACGGCCAACGGGATGGCTCCGAGGCGGATCGTCATGCACTACCTGACGATGGGCATGACCATCAGTGGTGTGGCCGGACTCACCGGCCTGGTCGTCGGCATCCTCGCCGGCCGTTTCGTCACCGGGCTCTACACCGATGCCATCAACGTGCCCGACACGATCACCGGGTTCCACCTCACCACCATCGTCACCGGTGTTGTCCTTTCGCTGGCCACCGGTGCGATTGCGGCCGCCGCCCCGGCGATCGCCGCGGGCCGGGCCCAGCCGGCCGCGGCGCTGGGCGGGGTCACGCCTCCTGGATCGGGGAGCCGAAGCCTGCTTGAGCGTCTGGTACCTGCGTTGAGCCGGCTGCCGGCCCGGTGGCGGATGGTTCTGCGGGGCATCGGTCGGGAACCCAGACGCTCCCTCTCGACCGCGGCCGGTGTCGTGCTCGCGTTGATCCTCATCCTGGCCTCCTGGGGCATGGTCGACACGGTCGACATCCTGCTGCAACGCCAGTTCGATGACATCCAGCGTCAAGACGCCCAGGTCGAGATCGATCGCGCCGACGGCGACACCGTCGGCGCCATCGGCGACCTCGACGGCGTGGCGCGGGCCGAACCCGTCGCCACCGCCGGTGTCGTCGTCAGTGTCGGCGATCGCCGCTACGCCACCGAGCTGATGGCCTTCGATTCCGAAACGAAGATGCACGACTTCGGGACCGGCCTTCCCGATGCCGGCCTGGTGGCGGGCCGATCGCTCGGACCGCTGCTCGACATCACCACCGGCGACGCCGTGACCATCACCCGAACCGACCGACCGGTATCGATCGAGCTGCCCGTTGTCGAGTTCGTCGACGAACCGCTCGGCACCATGGTGTACGCCCAGACCGGAACCGTCGAATCCCTCACTGCTTCGTCGGCGACGAAATCGGTGCTGGTGTCCTTCACCGACGGGGCCGATCGCGAGGTCATGCGCCAACGAATCGCCGCTCTCCCGGGTGTCGTCGCCTACGTCGACTCTCGGTCTCTCTACGACACCGCCCAGAGTCTCCTTTCGCTCTTCTACGCATTCGTCGGGGTGATGCTGGCCTTCGGAGCGTTGATGGCCTTCGCCCTGCTGTTCAACACCACCACCGTCAACACCTCCGAGCGGTCGCCCGAACTGGCGGCAATGAAAGTGAACGGCGCATCGACCGGTCAGCTCGCCATGCTGGTCGCCGGGGAGAACCTCCTGCTTGCCGCCCTTTCGATCATCCCCGGCCTGGCCGTCGGCTACTGGGTCTCGGCCGTGTTCATGAACAGCTTCAGCAGTGATCTGTTCGACTTCGGTCTCCAGATACGGGTGCGAACCCTGATCCTGTCGGCTGCGGCCGTGCTCGCTGTCAGCGCCCTTGCCCAGTGGCCGGCGTCCCGCACCATCGCCTCCCTCGATGTCGCCCGGGTCGTCCGCGAACGATCCCAGTGAACGATCCGTTCCGTCGGGAGGCGACGACCGGATCGGGACTTTCGCCTCTCCAAGGGGAACCGCACCGGGTCGATCCTTGAAATGAGGCCGAACCGGCGGAATCGTCGGACGGAGGAAGTGATGTCTGAAACGTCGACCACCGAACGTCCCGTCCACCACCTGGGCGATCGGCAGCCCATCCGCCACATTGCGGTCTGCATCGACCGGTCGCCGATCGGGGATCGCGCCCTACCCCACGCCGCAGTGGTGGCCAGGGCGTTCGACGCCCGACTGACCCTGTTGCACGTGCTGGAACCGACGCACGACGGACTGAGAGTCGCGTTGACCGATCCCCTCGACTGGGAGGTCCAGCGGACCGAGGCCCAACGCCATCTCGAAGGCCTGAGATCGGGATATGTGGGCGTCGAGCCCGGCGGCGCGGAGTTGACCAACGTGGTCGCCGAAGTGCTCGAGGGGCGCCCGGCCGAGTCGATTCGACACTGGGTTCGAAGCCACGATGTCGATCTCACGGTCTTGAGCAGCCACGGCGAACGTGGGCGGACCGACTGGGCGTTGGCGAGCACCGCCCGGAAACTGGTGGAGGGTGTCCAGGGATCGGTGCTGCTGGTTCCGGCTCGCCCGCCCGCGAAATCATCGGAGGGAGCTGCGATGTACCGCCGGGTGCTCGTACCCCTCGACGGGTCGGCCCGCGCCGAGAGCTCACTTGCGGTCGCCGACCGGATCGCGAGATCCGAGGGGTCCGAGCTCCTACTGCTTCACGTGGTGCCCACTCCCCCGCATCCCTGCCCTGGTCCGCTGGACGACCAGGAGCGGGATCTCGACCGTCGCCTCGTCGATCGGAATGTCCGGGCGGCGACCGTCTATCTCCAGGGGGTCGCTCGCCGGCTGGAAGGTGACGGGATCCGAGTCCAGACCGAGGTGGTCGTCGACGCCGACGTCCGCGACGAGATCCAGCATCGGATCGACCTCGACGACGTCGATCTCGTGGTGCTCGCTGGCCACGGCCACGGCGGGCGGGCACGGCAACCGGTTGGGTCCGTCGCCCGGCTCCTGATCGAGCACGTCACCGCACCGCTGTTCATCGTGCGGGAGTCCTCCCAGCCGGATCCACCCGATGGACCGGACGCGCGGACCCGAGCCGGTGTGCGGCTCCCGCACGCCACCGACGGCTGATGCCGCAGCCGTCGGCCGTCGACGCGCCGGCCGGCCTCGTTGCTTCGGCCCGGGCTCTGGCCCGCGGGCACGCACTGTCGGATCAGCCTGCCGCTCAACTCCCGGCCCGCAGGTATCTGGAGTCGATCCCCGACTGGCTCTACGAGACGAGCCGCGAGGTTGCCGAGGAGCCGGCCACCGCCAAGGCGGCCGAGTGGCTGCTCGACAACCGTCACGTTCTCGATCAGGTGGCGCGCCAGATCAACGAGAACATGCCGGACGGCTACTACTCGTTGCTGGTCAGCCTCGCCGATGGCCGGGGGTCGCCCCCGCCACGGATCTACGACGTGGCCCGCCACATCGTGAAGGCGACAAACCTCCAGCTCAACGCCGACTCGGTCACGAAGTTCGTGACCGCCTACCAGGACGTGGATCGTTTCGAGCTGGCGGAACTGTGGGCGCTGCCCACGATGCTGCGGCTGACCTGTCTCGAGACGCTGGTCGGGTCCTTGCAGCGATTGGTCCCAGGGCGACGGGCGCCATTCGCCGTCGCCGATGTCCACGAGACGTCGGTCGAGCTCGATGACACCGAGCGGATAGCCCGCTCGGTGCGAAGCCTCACCACGTTGAACGCCATCTCCTGGCCGGAGTTCGTCGAGACCACCAGTGCCATCGATGCCGCACTTCAGGATGATCCCGTCGGAATCTTCACGGCGATGGACTCGGAAACCAGGGACAGCTACCGGCGGGCCGTCGAGGATCTTGCCCGCGGTTCCCACCATGACGAGCACGAAGTGGCTCGGCGGGCTGTGGCCATGGCCCGCGGCACCGGTGACGGGAGGGACGGCCACGTCGGCTTCTGGCTGGTCGCCGAGGGCCGTCAACGACTCGAGCGGGCGATCCGATACCGGCCCAACCTCTCCTACCGGTTCCGGCGGTGGATACGGCGCAATGCAACCGCCGTGTACCTCGGCGCCATGGTGGTGTTGACCGCCGGCTTCATGCTCGTCCC
>JAOTVU010000231.1 GCA_029863385.1 Acidimicrobiia bacterium | reverse complement strand
AAGAACTCGAAGCTGACCTCGAGAATCCGATCGACCACTTTCCAGCCGTCGACCTCGGTGCTACGGGCCCGGTCGATTTGCCGGCTCCACTCGAGCAGCGCCTCCTCGAGGACGTGGCGATACATGGCTTCCTTGGAAGGAAAATAGTGAAGCAGGCTCGGACGACGGATTCCGACGCCTTCGGCGATGTCGTTGAGCGAGGCCCCCTCGTAACCATGATCGGCGAAGCTGCGACGGGCCTCGGCGACAATTCGTTCCTTGGTCGTCGGATCTCCCACCAGGTTCAACATAGCCGCACTCAGACCGTCATCGGCTCCGATTGCCGCCGGCGGGGTCACGAACGGAGCTACTCCTTCCCGGCGAGGTTCACGCGCCCGATCCCCGATACGGTCAAGCTCCATGGAGATCATTGCCGCCTTGTTCATGGACGACATCGAGCTTCGTTCGGTTCCGGGTCCCTCGACGCGGATCGACCTCGGGGGGATCCAGTTCTCCGCTCCCGCCCCCGCTCCGGCGCCGGTCACCGTGGCCCCCCACCTCGTCGTACTCGTGTGGAACCCGCCGGAGGGTAAGGAGTTCGGAGCCCTCGAGGTCACGTTCGACTTCCACGACGCGCCGGCTGCCGCCGATGGCGACGACGAGCCGGAGCCGCTGGCCCGCAACGTCCAGCCGCTGCAGATCGAGCCGGGGAAGTTCAACTATCGCCTGGTCCGGGCCGACCTCGAGTTCGACGATTACCGGACCGTGGTCGCCACCTGCCGCATCGACGGCGGTCGGGCCCATGTCGTGCCCTACACCCTCCTCCCTCCGGTCGAGTAGGGCTCGCCCGAGATGCCGGAGGGCCGACGTCTGACCGGCTGTGGGGCGAGCGATCATCCCGATCCGGCGGTGGCCGTCGGGGAGGTCGTCGGCCACCTCCAGAACTCGCTGGCCGGTTCACCCCAGTTCGCGCTGGTGCTCGTCGACGCGAAGAACGGGTCGCTGCTGTCGACCATCGCAGCCACGGTGCACCGGTTGCTCGGTCCGGATCTGCTGCTGGCGGTGGCCGCGACTCATGTCGCCGGGGCCGAGGTGCTCGGCTCGGCGCGGGCCTCGGTCGTCGTCTGGGCCGTGTGCGGGATCGACGTGACGGCGGTCGATGACGAAGACCGGCGACCCACGGGAACGCCGGACACATCCGGATCCGGGATCCTCGCCATGCACCAACGGTCGGACGGTTCGGTGGTCGTCGGGTTTCGCACGGGTGCCGACGCGCCGCGTCCGCTGTTCATCAGCGGTGACGGTCGGAGTTGGCGCCCGATGAGGCCGTCGATCGGATTTGCCGCCGGGTCGGCGACGTTGATACGGGCCCGCGGCCACCGTGAGGTCGGTCCGACGATGGTGGCCACCGAGGCCCGGGGCCGAACGCTCCTGCGACTCGACCATGTACCGGTTCGGGCGGTCCTCGTCGACCAACTCGAGACCACCGAAGCCTTCGTCGATGGACCCTCTGTCGAGTTCCCGCCGTTGCGAGCCCGGGTGCACCGGTCCTCCGACCTCGTGGGAGGCGGCGGACTGATCGACATCATCGCCGTCGATCCCGAGGACGGCTCGGTCGAACTGGCCGATGAGGTCGACGTGGGCGATCGGGTCCAGTTGATCGCCCACGATCCCGAGGTCGCGGCCCGGGTCGTCATCGAGCACGTTGGGCGCAGTGACACACCGGGCGACCGTGGGGTTCTCACGGACCACGAGATCGGATCGCAGCACGCCGACTTCCTGGACCCGATCGCCGTCGCCACCATCGGTGCGGTTTCCACCGGCACAGCTGGTGGCGAACCCTGGGCGGAGGTGGCCGCAGTGTTGGTCCACGCCTTCGACGAGGATTGAGGGCAGTGTGGAACCGGGCCGGCGACCGATGGCGGCTCGGCCCCTTTCCGCTAGCGTGGCCAGCGTGGAAGACAGCTCACTGCAGAAGATCGAAGCGCTCGGTATCAACGTGATCCGCGGCTTGGCCATGGATGCTCCGATGAAGGCCAATTCCGGCCACCAGGGCACCGCCATGGCTCTGGCCCCGCTGGCCCACGCCCTCTTCACCCGGGTGTTGCGCTACGACGCCGCCGATCCCTCCTGGCCTGACCGCGATCGCTTCGTTCTGTCGGGCGGCCACGCTTCGATACTGCTGTACTCGATGCTGTATCTCACCGGTCAGGGCCTGGAGCTGGAGGAGCTCGAGGATTTCCGTCAGTGGGGTTCGAGAACACCGGGCCACCCGGAGGCCGGTCACACCCCGGGCGTCGAGGTCACCACCGGTCCGCTCGGTCAGGGCTTCGCCAACTCGGTCGGCATGGCGATCACCGAACGCTTTCTCCGCAACCGGTTCGGCTCGGAACTCTGCAACCATCACACCTTCGTGTTCGCCGGCGACGGCGACTTCTCGGAGGGGATCAGCCACGAGGCTGCATCACTGGCCGGTCATCTCGGATTGGGTCGTCTGATCTGTGTCTACGACGACAATCACATCACCATCGACGGTCCGACCGAGCTCTCGCTCACCGACGACGCTCCCGGTCGCTTCAGGGCCTACGGATGGGACGTCGTCGATCTGGGTGAAGTGGCCAACTACGTCGACGCTTTGACCGCCGCGCTCGAGGCGGCCAAGAACGACGAGACCAAACCGACGCTCCTGGTGCTGCGATCCCACATCGGCTATCCGTCCCCGTCGCTGACCGACGACCATGCCGCCCACGGCAACCCGTTCGACGAAGAGGAGATCGCCGCCACCAAAACGGTCATGGGGCTGCCACCGGACGAGCAGTTCTGGGTACCGCCCGAGGTCCTCGACATGTACCGAACCGCCGGGGCGCGGGGCCAAGCGGAACGGGTCGCCTGGCAGGAACGGCTCGATTCGTCACCCCATGCCGACGACTGGCGCCGGGCCTGGGCAACGGATCGGCCCGACGTCGTCGCCGCCGCCCTGGCCGCGGCCAACGGCTTCGAACCGGGCTCGAAGGCGGCGACCCGAAAGGCGTCGCAGAAAGTGCTCACTGCGCTCACCGAGGTCATGCCGTCCGTCATCGGCGGGTCGGCCGACCTTACCGGCAACACCGGCACCAACGTCGATTCCGAAGTCCAGTCGACGAAGAACGGCGGTGGACGTCAGATCTACTTCGGGGTGAGGGAACACGCCATGGGAGCGACCCTGGTCGGCGCAGCCCATCACGGCGGCGTGTTTCCGGTGGGCGGCACCTTCCTCGTGTTCTCCGACTACATGCGTCCGGCGGTCAGGCTGGCCGCCATGTCCGGGGCCCGCTGTGTTTTCGTCTGGACGCACGACTCGGTCGGCGTCGGCGAGGACGGCCCGACCCATCAGCCGGTGGAGCACATCATGAGCCTGCGAGCCATCCCCAATCTCACCGTGATCCGTCCCGCCGACGGGAGGGAAACGGCCGGTGCCTGGGCCGTGGCGGTGAACAACAACGGGCCCACTGCGCTGATCCTCAGCCGCCAGGACCTGCCGGTCCTCGAATCGACCGACGCGGCTCGCGTCGCCGAAGGCGCCTATGCGGTTGTCGACGTCGACGATCCCGACGTCATCCTCGTGGCCACGGGCAGCGAGGTCTCGGTCTGCGTTGAGGCCGCCGCGGAGCTGTCGTCCGATGGTGTGGCCACCCGGGTGGTGTCGATGCCGAGTTGGGAGCTGTTCGCCGAGAGATCGGAGGCCGACCGCCGTCTGGTTCTCGACCCGTCGATCCCCACGGTGTCGGTCGAGGCGGGCGTCACCCTGGGATGGGAGCGTTATGCACTGGTCAGCATCGGGATCGACCGGTTCGGGGCATCGGCGCCCGGCGGCGAGGTGTTGCACCAACTCGGAATCACGGTGGACAATGTGGTTGCCTCCGCCCGGGCCGCCCTCACCACTTCCCCTTTACGCGCGACATAGTCAGGAGAAAGCCACATGGGACGCCTACACGAACTCCACGACGAACAGGGCCAAAGCCCCTGGCTCGACAACCTCCGCCGGGGGTGGATGACCAGCGGCGAGCTGCAGCAGTGGATCGACCGCGGCGTTCGCGGTCTCACCTCGAACCCCTCGATCTTCGCCAAGGCCATGACCGAGACCGACGACTACGACAATGAGCTGCGTTGCCTGGTCAAGGCGGGAGCCGACGTCGAGCAGGCCTACTGGCAGCTCGTCGTCGGCGACATCGAGCGAGCGCTCGAACATCTCCGACCCGTCCACGACGCATCCGGTGGCGAGGACGGCTACGTGTCGGTCGAGGTGTCTCCCTCGCTGGCCCACGACGAAACCGGAACGGTCGAGGCGGCCCGCCGCCTCGACGACCGAATCGACGCCCCGAACCTCTTCATCAAGGTTCCCGCCACCGCTGAGGGTGTGCCGGCCATCCGCACCCTGATCTCGGAGGGCCGTTCGATCAACGTGACGTTGATCTTCGGCCTGGACCGCTATCGCGAGGTCATGGAGGCCTACATATCCGGCCTCGAGGCGTGCGACAACGATGATTTGAGCTCCATCTCGTCGGTTGCGTCCTTCTTCATCAGCCGGGTCGACGTCGAGGTGGACCGGCGGCTGGAGGAGATCGGCACCGACGCCGCCCTCGACCTTCGGGGCAAGGCTGCGATCGCGCAGGGTCAATTGGCCTACCAGCTGTTCCTCGAGACGTTCCGTGGTGAACGATGGGAGGCCTTGGAGGCCAGGGGGGCACGCCTGCAGCGGCCGCTGTGGGCGTCGACGTCGACCAAGAACCCGAGCTACCCCGACACGCTGTATGTCGACACGCTCATCGGCCCCAACACGGTGAACACCCTGCCCGATTCAACCCTGCTCGCCTTCGAGGACCACGGTACGGTGGCCCGAACCGTCGATGCCGACCCCGAGGCCGCCCAGCAGGTCATGGTCGATCTGGCCGAGGTGGGCGTCGACATGGACGACGTGTCCGCCAAGCTGGAAAGCGAGGGTGTGGCCAGCTTCTCGAAGAGTTTCGATGAGGTGCTCGACACCCTGGAGGATCGAGCCGAGAAGGTCTAAGACGCCGAATCGGTTTCGCCGTCGACGACGGCGATCATCGTCGCGACCGGCAGGTTGGGGAAGATCGACTTTCCGTCGACCGCGTACTCCAGCCGGGACAGCGTTCCGTCGAGATAGAGCGCGGCGACGGCGCCGAGTTCCCGGCATCGATCGGCCATCGCCCACAGGGTGACCGCACGTTCGGCCATGATCAACAGCACTCGACCCTCTGCGTCGACACCGACCGCGTTTCGCCGGTGGGTGGAGGTCGACGACTCGGAGAACGCGGGGTTGATCACCGAGTCGATCACGAGCATCGGACCGCTCTGCACCGCAGCGTGGACCATTCGGCCGCCGGCTCCGGCCGCGTACTCCTCGGTCGTGTCGACCCCGGCAACCCCGTCGCCGATCCAGAACACACCGTTGGGCTGGAGAAAGAAGTTGCCGGATCCCGAGCCCTGGTTCAATGGCGTCAGCTCCGCCCCGTCCTCCACGTACAGCCCGGAAGGGATCAGGCCCGGACGGTGGATGCCGCCGTTGGTGATCACCACGACCCGCTCCCCCCGATCCTCGAGTGCCTCTCGGCCGGCCTGGAGCTGTCCGTAGGGATTGCCGGTTTCGTCACGCCACACAAACCGGATATCGGCGGGATCGGCCCA
>JAOTVU010000080.1 GCA_029863385.1 Acidimicrobiia bacterium | reverse complement strand
GGACCGCGGGTGTGCGACTGCTTCGCAGATCGCGGTCGAGTTTGCCTTCGGCCAACGTCGCGGGTGTGCGACTGCTTCGCAGATCGCGGTCGAGTTTGCCTTCGGCCAACGTCGCGGGTGTGCGACTGCTTCGCAGATCGCGGTCGAGTTTGCCTTCGGCCAACGTCGCGGGCTCCATGATTCCTAGGCCGCAGCTCGACGCTCGGAAATGAGCTTGGTGGCGGTTTCCGACGCCACGGCGGCGTCACGGCAATAGGCGTTGGCCCCGATTGCCTCGCCGAACTCCTCGTTGAGCGGGGCGCCGCCCACGAGAACGATGTAGTCCTCGCGCACACCCTTCTCGATCAATGTGTCGATGACGACCTTCATATAGGGCATGGTCGTGGTCAACAGTGCCGACATGCCGAGAATATCCGGCTTGTGCTCGGTGAGCGCGGCGAGGAACCCGTCGACGTCGGTATTGATGCCGAGATCGATCACTTCGAAGCCGGCACCCTCCATCATCATGGCCACCAGATTCTTGCCGATGTCGTGAATGTCGCCCTTCACCGTTCCGATGACCATCTTGCCGATGGGTTTCGCCCCCGTCTCGGCCAGGAGGGGCCGCAGTATGGCCATGCCGGCCTTCATGGCGTTGGCCGCCAACAGGACCTCGGGGACGAAGAGAATACCGTCGCGGAAGTCGATACCGACGATCCGCATCCCCTCGACCAGTGCGTCGTTGAGAACCTTGTCGGCCGACCATCCGCGCCCGAGCAGAATGTTGGTTCCCTCGGCGATCTCGTCGGCCAGGCCGTCGTAGAGATCGTCGTGCATTTGGGCACGAAGATCTTCGTCGTTCAACGACGCAAGATCGATGTCGTCTTCGTCGTCGATCGCCGCGTCATCGGTCTGGTTCTCAGACATTGGCGTTCTCCCCTACAACCCGAAACGAGTTCAACCGGTTTCCTGCAATTCTGGTCAAGCGTACTGGTTCGACCGCGGATGTTCATGACGTCGGTCTCGACAGTCACGACCGCGACGGCCGGGCTCGCCCGACAGGGCGCGATCCGGACTGGGCCAAGCGGCTCCTCGGCCTCGCCAAGGACTCGCGTGCCACGATGTGGAACTGTACCGTATCATGAAATGCGCTGCAGATCCAGAGCGAATCATCTGCCGGACGGCTGAGAAACGGCCGCCGATTCAGGCTCCGTTGCGTCGGGGCCGGCGGGGCAGGAGGTACACCGCAAGTGGTGACGCCCGGGCCGGATAGGGCAGAAAATCTCGGGGTTTCGGAATCATCGAACCAGGCTTGGTCAGCACCCGGTAGATGACATAGGCCCCGACGGCACCGTGGGTGACAATGAGTGAGACGAAGTACTGGGTGGGACCGAACGTGTTCATCAGGGCGGTGGCGAGAAAGGGGCCCGCCGTGGCCCCGACGGCGTTGGTGGTGACGAGCGCAGCGCTCGCCCCAAGGATCTGTTCCGGCTGAATCCAGTCGTTGGTGTACGCGATCGACAGGGAATAGAGGGGGAACGTGCACGCCCCGATGGTGAACATCAGCAGGTAACCGAGGATCGATCCGGAGTCGATGACCAGGAGGGCGCCTGCGGCCACTGCGGCGAGGAATCCGAGGGCGATCATGATGGGCCGTCTCGGCACCCGGTCGGCGAGGTAGCCGACCGGGAACTGACCGACGACCCCTCCCACCATCGGTGCTCCCATGAACAACGACACCTGGCCGGGGCCGAGACCGGCCTGGGTGGCGTAGACCGCCCCCATGCCGAGCAACGCACCATTGGCCATTCCGACCAGCACCGACACCACGATGCCGGTCGGCACGATGGCAGCCAGATCCCGGATCGACATGACCTCCGGGGTCAGCGTCGGTGGCGAGCTGGAGGCCGAGAGCGAGATCGGCACCAGAGCCAGCGAGATCAGCACCGACGAGATGAGAAACAACTGGATGCCGTTACGGTCGGGCACGTTGAGGAGCAGCTGACCGACAGCGAAGCCACCCATCGAGACGACCATGTAGAAGGCCAGCATGCGTCCCCGGTTGGCGTTGGTGGCCAGGTCGTTGATCCACGACTCGGCGACCACGTAGAGCCCCGCCATGCAGAACCCGGTGGCGAACCGCATCAGGCCCCAGGCGACCGGGTTGACGGTCAGGAGGTACACCAGCGTGGCCGTCGAAGCGAGCGAAGCCAGGGCGGCGAAGACGCGGATGTGACCGACCGCCGTGAGCGCCTTGGTGGCGGCTCGGCTTCCGATGAGGATGCCGACGAAGTAGCCGCTCATCACCAGACCGATGGTGTTGGTGCCGAAACCGGCCTCTTCGGACCGGATGCCGACGAGGGATCCCTGCAGGCCGTTGCCGATCATCATCAGGCCGATGCCCGTGAACAAGGCCCACGCCGCGGCGGCGGTGTTCGATGGTGAGATCAGCGGTCCTGATTCATGTGTATCGTCGGCGGTCGCAACGGCGGCGCCCGTGGTGTGCTCGGGGTGCAACGCTGAGCTTGCTTTCGTGCGAGGCGCCCGAGGGCGTCTGGGATCGGGGACTGCGGAACGGTGTCCGACCCCGAAACGGTATCGCTCACGACCTGGTGTCCGGCGCGCCGACGGAATGGAGCGAGATCAGCTTTTCGATGTGCACGTGCACAGAATCTATGCAGAGATATTGTGTATAGAGATGGAAGAGATGGAACTGCGACGAGTCGAACTGACGAGCCCCCAGCTTCGTTGTCTGGCCAACACCATCCGATCGCGCCTGCTGGCCGCCCTTCGCCTCGAAGGTCCGGCCACATCGGCCGCACTCGCCAAACGCCTCGAGACCAACACCGGTGTGACCAGCTATCACCTTCGTCGCCTGGCCGACGTCGGCCTGATCGTCGACCACCCGGACCTGGGTCGTGGACGGGAGCGGGTGTGGCAGGCCGCGCATGATGTGACGGTGTGGACGGAAACGGCGTTCGACGTCGATCCCGACGATCGAGCCGCTCGTGACTGGATGATCGGTCATCATTCCCGGTTGACGAATGCGTGGCGCCAGGAGTGGATGGAGACCCGAGGCGATTGGTCCACCGAATGGCGGGAGGCCGCCTGCACGAGCGACATGACACTTCGCTTGTCCCCCGAACGTACCAAGGCGCTGGTGGCCGAACTGGAGTCGGTGATCGAACGCTACGCCGCCACGGCGAAAGACGACGTGGCGGCCGACCAGACCGAATCCGCCGGCGCGTCCGTAGCGGTGCTCATCGACGTGTTCCCGTCGCATCGGCTCACGATTTGACCCTGGCCTCGCTTCGTCACCGCTTTCTCTTGTTGGTTGCCCTCCGATGGCTGCCCACGGGCATGTTGATCCCGGTGCTCGTTTTGCTGCTGCTCGACCGAGGAATGTCGATCGCCGAGGTCGGATTGGCGTCCGCCGCTCAGGGGCTGATGGTCATGGCACTCGAGCTCCCGACCGGGGCTCTGGCCGACAGCCACGGTCGGCGGGCCGTGTTGTTGTCGGCGTCGCTCTTCGATCTCGCGTCGATCGGCCTCCTGCTGACCGCCGATTCGATCGGGATGCTCGTGTTGGTGTTTGCCTTGCAGGGCGTCTACCGGGCTTTGGAGAGCGGGCCGCTCGATGCGTGGTTCGTGGACTCCACCCAGGCCGTCGACCCGACGGCGAAGATCGAGGACGCACTGGGAGCGGCCGGCGCCGTGCTCGGGGCGTCGATTGCGGTTGCCACGGTCGGGGCCGGCGCGCTGGTGGCCCTCGACCCGGTTCCCGGTGTCGATCCGCTGATGGTGCCCCTACTGGTGTCGCTCGTTCTCCGGATGTTGAACGTCGTGGCGATCGCCGTTCTGATGACCGAGCCCGGTCGGCCGATCGGGCGGAACACACGTGTCACCGGCGTGATCGGCGACTCCCTCCACCTGATCCGCGCCAGTAGGATGTTGCAGGCACTCATGGTCGTCGAGCTCCTCTGGGGCGCCGGGATGGTGGCCTTCGAGACCCTGACGCCGGCGAGGCTGGAGGAGGTCACCGGGAGTGCGGCGCAGGCGGCCGCCATCTTCGGACCCGTGACCGCCGTGGCCTGGCTCAGCTCAGCAGGTGCTGCGGCGGTCGTGCCCCGCCTGGCGATCCGGGTGGGCGCGACCCGAGCGGGTGCGTTGTTGCGAATCGTTCAGGGGATCACCGTCGCCGGTATCGGGATCTCGTCCGGAGCAGTCGGCGTCATCATTGCTTTTCTCCTCACGATGGCCGTGCATGGCGCGGCGAACCCGGTGCACCAGGGTCTGCTTCATCGCTCGGTCGACGGCCCGGCGAACCGATCGACCGTCGTATCGGCCAACAGCCTCAGCGCCCAATTCGGTGGTGCCCTCGGCATGATCGCCTTGACCTCCCTGGCCGACGCAACGACGCGATCAACCGCCATCGTCACCGGCGCCGTGTTGCTCGCGGCGGCCGCCCCGGTCTATCTGATCCCATCCACGCGTCCTCCGCGTCGCTGACGGCGTCGGATACGCGCGGAACCGGGTGCGACACCCGAGCGGCCGATATGGCGAGGCGGGGTGCCCCGAATCAGTCGAGGTGACCCTGGCGCCAGGCCTCCGTGGCCTCGACCTGATTGAAGGTGAAGCAGTGCAGATCCTCGACGTCCAGCCGGCGGAGATGCGGTGACAGCGGCTCCAGCAGATCGTTGGGGTCGTAGCTTGTCATGGTCACGAGCCTGGTGATCGCCTTGCGGTTCTTCTTGAGGTATCCGAGCGACGCCCCGATACCGAGGCGAGCTCCCATGGTCATGAGCTTGGCCCTGTCGATGACGCCGGGGATACCCAGGTGGATCGGCAGTTCCATGCCATTCGCCCGTTCCTGTTCGAGCCACGACACGACTCGATTCGGGTTGAAGCACATCTGGGTGCTGGCGTAGCCCCGCACGCCCGCCTCGGCCAGCACCTGCTGCTTTCGCATGAGCGCCCGGTGGAGGGCATCGTCTGCGATGGCGACGTGGCCGTCGGGGTACGAAGTCACGCCCACCGTGTGCAGCTCGGGCCCTGCGTCGAGGAGGTCGGTGAGGAAGTCGACCGCCGCCGCATACGGACCGTGGGGCGGAGCGGCATCGCCGCCGACGAGGAACATCCGACCGATCTGCTCGGTGCGCAGCCAGTTGGCGATCTCGGCCACATGGGGTTTGCTCTCCACCATTCGGGCGGCGATGTGGGGGATCGCCTCGTGACCGAGGGCGCGTATGCGGTCGGTCAGCTCCATCGTGGTGGCAATGCCCTTGACCGGCGAACAGGTGACCGACACCTTGGAATTGGGTGGGAGTGCGTCGATTGCTCCGTCGAGACTGGAGAGCGGCACCACCTCGAAGGTGAGGTTGACGATCAGGTTTCGACGGTGTTCGGCGTCGATCGCTGTCTCGTGCGCTGTGGTCCTACTCCGGTTGAGCATGATGGCTCCTGGCTTGGGGTGGCATTTCTGACTACTGGGGTGTTCGGAAGATCAGCTGAGACCGACGATCTCGCCGTTGGAGTCGATGTCGATCGACATCGCGGCCGGGTTCTTGCCGAGCCCGGGCATGGTTCGCATGTCGCCGCATATCGGATAGACGAAGCCGGCGCCGACCGAGGCCCGAACCTCTCGCACCGGAAGCGTCCAACCGGTCGGGGCACCCTTGAGTTTCGGATCGGACGAGATCGACAGGTGGGTCTTGGCGATGCATACCGGGAGGTGTCCGAAGCCGGCGGCCTCGTAGGTGTCGATCTGCTTGGACGCGGCGGGCGAGAACTCGACGCCATCGGCGCCGTACACTTTTTCGGCCACCATGCGGATCTTGTCCCGCAGGGGCAGCTCGTCGGGGTAGAGGACCGAGAAGTTCGACTCCTCCTCTGCGGCCTCCTTGACCGCAGTGGCCAGTTCGGCCGCACCCTTTCCACCGTCGGCGAAGTGGGTGGACACCGCGGCCCGGGCACCGTACTCGGTGGCGATCTCCTTGATGGCGTTGATGTCGACGTCGTGATCGCCGGGGAAGGCGTTGATCGCCACCACGGGCGTTACGCCGTGGACCTTCATGTTCTCGAGCTGCTTGCGGAGGTTGGCCCCGCCCTGATGGACCTCGTCGGGGTTCTCGGCCAGAAGGGCCTCGGGCAGCGGTCTTCCGGCCACGATGTTGTGGTTGCCGGAGTGGGCTTTCAGGCCGCGGACCGTGGCGACGAGGACCGCCGCGTCGGGAGCGATCCCGGAGTAGCGGCACTTGATGTTGAAGAACCGCTCGGCCCCCATGTCGGCCCCGAAGCCGGCTTCGGTCAGGAGGAACTCGTTCATGTGAATGCCGACCTGGTCGGCCAGGATCGACGAGTTGCCCGTGGCGATGTTGCCGAAGGGGCCGGTGTGAACGAGGGCCGCCGTGTTCTCGAGCGTCTGCATCAGATTCGGCTTGACCGCCTCCTTGAGGATGACCGTCATCGCGCCGGCGGCTCCGATCTCCTCGGCGGTGACCGGCGTGCCGTCGGGGGTGTAGCCGAGCACGATGCGGCCCATCCGCGCCCGCAGGTCCTGGAGCGAGGTCGACAGGGCCAGTGCGGCCATCACCTCGGAGGCGGCGGTGATGTCGAAGCCGGTTTCGCGGGGGAGGCCGTCGAGCCGCCCGCCCAGGCCGATCACCGCGTTGCGTAGTGACCGGTCGTTGACATCGAGCACCCGGCGCCAGGTGATGTTGTGCACGTCGATGCCGGCTTCGTTGCCGTGGTAGAGGTGGGCGTCGAGCATGGCCGAACACAGGTTGTGGGCGGCGGTGACGGCGTGCATATCGCCGGTGAGATGGAGGTTGAACAACTCCATCGGCACCACCTGGGAGTAGCCGCCGCCGGCCGCGCCGCCCTTGATGCCGAACGTCGGGCCCATCGACGGTTGCCGGATGGCGATGGTGGCCGACGAGCCGATGTGCTGGAACGCCTGTCCCAGCCCGACAGTAGTCGTGGTCTTGCCCTCACCCAGAGGGGTCGGAGTGATGGCAGAGACCACGACGTATTTGGCCTTCGGGCGATCCGACATCGCCTCGATGGCTTCGAGCTTGATCTTGGCCGCACCGGAGCCGTATAGCTCGAGGAGCTCGGTGGGGATGCCGGACGCTTCAGCGATTTCAGTCAGCGGCTTGAGGTTTGCCGCTTTGGCGATCGCAAGGTCGGTGGGAAAGGGCACGTCGTCTCCGGTTTCTCTGGTCGGCGGGCGGCGGCCTGCTGATCCGCTGCCATCACAACCGTTTTACTCTGTTCAGTGCGTTGTTCGCCGCCTCGATCCGGCCCGACGGGTCTGATCAAGCGGATCCGGCATCAGTCCCCGGTTTCCTCTTGGATTCCACGATGCAGAACGTTTCCATTATACAGAACGGAGCCGTTCGGGTCCAGAGGGGTGGGCGGGCATTTTCGGATCGTGATCGACGGATTCAGACCCCTGGCCGCGAAGCGCGGCGGGACTTTGGACTCTGGAGGTCGCTGCCGGCGGATGGCAGGGTAGGAACTGCCGACACTGTCGGAGGAGCGGCCATGACCTCACTTGACGTGCAGACGATCACGCCCTCGACCGCACCCGCCTCGAGCGCCGAACTGGCGACCAAGGAGTTCGGTGAGGGTTCGACGAAGGTGCGAGCTCTCGACGAGATCTCCGTCGCCTTCGAGCCGGGCCGGTTCTCGGCCATCATGGGCCCGTCAGGCTCCGGGAAATCGACGCTGCTGCATTGCCTGGCCGCCCTCGAGCCGTTGACCTCCGGCCGTGCCTTCATCGGCGGCACCGATCTCAGCGACCTCAACGACCGGGAACTGACCGAGCTCCGCCGGGACCGGATCGGATTCGTGTTCCAGACCTTCAACCTGCTCCCCATGCTCTCCGCCGAGAAGAACATCACGCTCCAGCGTCGGCTCGCCCGGGAAAAGGTCGATCGGGAGTGGTTCGACACGGTCGTCGACTCGCTGGAATTGCGGGATCGGCTCCATCATCGTCCATCCGAGCTGTCCGGTGGCCAGCAGCAACGGGTTGCGGTGGCCCGGGCGCTCATCAACCGGCCGGAGACCATCTTCGCCGACGAACCCACCGGCAACCTCGATTCGTCGAGTGGTCAGGAGGTCCTCGACTTTCTTCGACGGGCCGTCGACGAGTTCGGTCAGACGGTCGTCATGGTCACCCACGATCCCGGCGCGGCGGCCCACGCCGATCGGGTGGTCTTTCTGGCCGACGGGAGGATCGTGGACGAGATGGCCGATCCGACCACCGAACTGGTCCTCGAGAAGTTGAAGGACCTGGGTTCCTGACATGTTCCGGCTCACCCTCGACTCCCTGCTGGCCCGCAAGTTCCGTCTCCTGTCGACGACACTGTCGATCACGATCGGCGTGGCCTTCCTGACCGGATCCTTTCTCCTCATCGACACCATGGGTCGGGCGTTCGACGATCTGCTGAGCGATGTCAACCAGGGCATCGACGCCGAAGTCCGCAGCAGCGAGGTCATCGAAACCGGTTTCGGCGATATCAGAGGTCGGATCGACGCGTCGGTCGTCGACGTGGTCAGCGAGGTCGAAGGGGTCGAGGCCGTCGAAGGCGTCGTCGTCGGTTACGCCCAGCTGGTCGACACCGACGGTGAGGCCATGGGCAATCCGGGACAGGGAGCACCCACGCTGGGATTCGCCTGGACCGACATCGACGAACTCAACCCGATGGATCTGGTCGATGGAACGGCGCCGCTGGCACCGACCGACGTGGTCATCGATCGGGCGAGTGCCAAGAACGGCCCGTTCTCGGTCGGCGACGACATCACCGTGCTGACCCAGGCCGGACCGCAGACGTTCGTGGTCTCGGGTATCGCCACCTTTGGCGCCGCCGACTCTCCGCTGGGGGCCAGCATTGCGATTTTCGAACCGGAGACGGCTCAACGACTCCTGGGCGAACCCGGACGATACGACATGATCGACATCGTGGCGGCCGAAGGCGTGTCCCAGTCCGAACTGCGGGACCGGGTGGCCGCCGTTGCTCCTGCCGGCACCGAAGTGATCACCGGCGAGGAACTGATCGCGGAGTCGCAGAACGACATCGCTGAAGCGCTGTCGTTCTTCAACACCTTCATGTTGATCTTCTCGGGGATCGCGCTGTTCGTGGCCGCCTTCATCATCTACAACACCTTCTCAATCCTGGTCGCCCAGCGAACGCGGGAGCTGGCATTGTTGCGGTCGCTGGGAGCCCGCAAACGACAGGTCCTGCTGTCGGTGCTGGGGGAGGCTGTCGTCGTCGGTCTCGTGGCCTCGCTCATCGGTATCGCCGCCGGTGCCGGCGTCGCCGTGATGCTGCAACGGCTTCTCGGCGTCATCGGACTCGAGCTGCCGACCGACGGCCTGGTCTTTCAGCCGGCCACCGTTGTCTGGTCGCTCGTTGTCGGCGTCGGCATGACCGCCGTCTCGGCCCTCGCTCCATCTCGCCGGTCGGCAGCGGTGGCACCCATGGAGGCCATCCGCTCGGCTGCGGTGGAACGGACCGGTCTGTCGCTCAGCCGCCTGGCGGCCAGCCTGATCCTCCTCGGTGGCGGGATCGCCGTGCTGGGCTGGGGTCTGTTCGGCGAGCCGTCCTCGACGGCGCTGATCATCGGCATCGGAGCCGTCGGGGTGTTCCTGGGCGTGGCGGCGCTGGCCCCCATCGTCGCGACGCCCTTTGCCGATGTCGTCGGGCGGCCCATTGCCTGGTTGCGCGGTGTGCCCGGCGAGCTGGCTCGGGAGAACGCCATGCGGAATCCCCGGCGCACGGCCACCACCGCCGCTGCGCTCATGATCGGTGTCGGTCTGGTCGCCACCATTTCGATCTTCGCGGCGTCGGCCACGGCGTCGATCAACAAGATCATCGACGACGCCATCATCGGCGACCTCGTGATCGATTCCGGGACATTTGGATTCGGCGGGCTCAGCCCCGAACTCGCCACCCGCCTCAACGAGGTACCCGAGGTGGAGGCGGCATCCGGCGTTCGGCTCGGGTTCGCCGACATCGACGGCGAGGCCCAGACCGTCTACGGCATCGATGCCGAAACCTCGGGTCGTATCATCGATGTCGGCGTCGTGGCGGGATCGACCGAATCGATGGGAGTCGACAATCTGGCCGTGTTCGACGAGTACGCAGCCGAACAGGGCTGGTCCCTCGGGGATACCGTCGAGGTGATGTTCGCCGAGACCGGCGCCCAGGAGCTGACGATCGCCGCCATCTACCAGCGCGACGAGCTGGCCGGCAACGTGTTCATCGGCAACTCGGCGTTCGAGGCCAACTACCCCAGCGTGTTCGACTTCCAGGTCTATGTACTGGGAGCGGATGGCTTCACTACGACCGAGGTCCGCTCTGCGGTCGAGGCGGTCGCCGCCGACTACGCCAACGCCGAGGTTCAGGACCTCAGCGAGTACAAGCAGGGTCAGGCCGACCAGATCAACCAGCTTCTCAGCTTCGTCTACGCCCTGTTGTTCCTGGCCATCATCATCGCTCTCATCGGCATCGCCAACACGCTCGCGCTCTCGGTTCTGGAGCGGACCCACGAGCTTGGTTTGCTGCGGGCGATCGGTATGACGCGACGTCAGCTCCGATCGTCGATCCGGTGGGAATCGGTGCTGATCGCACTCCTCGGGACGGCCCTGGGTGCGGTGATCGGCGTGTTCTTCGGGTGGGCCATTGTGGAGGCCCTGCGCGACGATGGTTTCAGCGAGCTGCGATTCCCGGTCGGCCAGCTTTTGATCGCCGTCGTGCTCGCCGCCATCGCCGGCGTGGTCGCGGCGACCCTGCCGGCCCGGCGGGCGGCGAGAATGAACGTGCTCGGGGCTGTCGCCGCCGAGTAGCGGCAGCGCAGTACCGGCCCGTTTCCGGCGGTCCTCAAGCCGTATCGGCGTGACCTCAGCCGACCTGCCTCCCGTGAAGGCTCTAACCGTCCACGGTTCAGCCTGGTCCAACGGTGGAAGAGTTTTTGCCGGGATGCAGGATTTCCTCTCGGGCGATGAAGGAAACTCGGGGGGGCATCGTCAAACCAGGTGTGCAAGGAGACGTCATGACAAAAGACGCCCACACCGGGTCCACCGTGACCGGGTCCGGCGATGCCGCGATGTTCACGGAGTTGCTGCGCCACTGCGATCCCCAGATGCGCAAGCTGGCCTACGGCATGCTCCGTAACCGCGAAGCGACCGATGACGCCCTCCAACTGGCGTACCTCAAGGCCTTTCGGAACTTCGACTCGTTTCAGCGACGGTCGTCGTTCTCGACCTGGCTCTACACCATCGTGTACCGAACCTGTATCGACGAGATTCGGCGCCGCCGACCCGACGAGTCGATCGACTCCCTCGGGATGTCGATGTCGATCGACGACGCGCTGATGCGGCTGCCGGTCGATTCAGCGGGCTGCAGTTCTGCTGGTCGACGGGCACGGGCTCTCCTTCGAGGAGGCCTCCCGCACCCTCGGCATCCCGCCGGGAACCCTGGGGTCACGCCTCTCCCGGGCTCGCACCGCCCTCCGCAGCTCCCTCCAGGCTGAGGATCGATTCGAGGACCGACCATGAGCAACCACATCGCAGAACGTGACGACTTCCTGGCCCGACGTATCGAGCAGATGGAGGTACCCAATCCCCGTCCCGACTTCTGGGACACCCTCACTGCTCGACTCGACGATGAGGCTCACCGCTCCGCCCCGATCTGGGGCGAAGGTACCGAAAGAATGAGAAACACCATGAGCGTCATGCTCGAATCCAACGCCTCCAACGGCGTGGAACCCGGTCGGCGTCACGCCGACCACAAGACCGATTCCGGTCTCAACTGGCCCCGGCCCGACGTCGATCTCGATGCCCTGTCGGTCGAGTATGCCGGCGGCACGCCGGGGGATCTGGCCGCCTCGTGCCCGTCGACGAGGCCGATCCTCGGCTGACGGCACGAAAGCTCATGGAGGCGATGATCTCCGTCGGGCGCCCGGGTTCGGTACGCCGAATCCGGGTGTTCGTCGCGTCCGCAGCCCTACGACGCCGAACGTCCGGAGGTCATGCGCCGCTGCATCGCCTCCCGGATCTCGTCTTCGAACGTGCGGATGTGGGTTTCGGTCAGGCGAGCGGCCCGAATCCCGTCGCCGGCGCGTAGCGCTGCCAGGATCTCCCGGTGCTCGTCGAGGGCGGGTGCCATGTCGGCGATCTCGCCGAGGTAGAGGTGCCAGAGGCGGCTGCTCTGGGCGTACAGCATGTCGGCCGTCGGGGTGAGGAAACGGTTGTCGGCGGCGGCCCACACGATCTCGTGGCAGCGGTTGTCGGCATCGAGCATCGCCTCGGTGTCGGCGGAGACCGAGGGATCCCGGGTTTCGGTCAGAACGGCTTCGAGCTCACCCCAGTGGTGCTCGGTCCCGCGTAGGGCGGCCAGTTCGGCCAGGTGCGGTTCGATCACCGCCCGGGCGTTGAACAGCGCCGGCAGATCGGAGATGTCGGGTGCGGTCACGAAGATGCCCCGTCGGGGGATGATGGTGACCAGCTCGTCGCGGCGGAGGCGTTGCAGAGCCTCACGGATCGGGGTGCGGCCGATTCCCAGCTCAACCATGAGGGCCGACTCGTTGAGAACCGATCCGGGCGCCAGTTCGAGCCGGACGATCATCTTTTTGATTGCGATGTAGGCTTGTTCTGCAGCAGTGATAACGATATGGTACTGATATATTACCGCTCGAGCAATCCCGGCGCTGCAGAGCATGCCGCTGAGCGGCCAGGCCGGGAGTTACAGAAGGGACCACGTACATGAGCGACTTCCCATCCAGCGCGAAGGTCGTCGTCATCGGCGCGGGGATCGTCGGCAACTGCCTTGTCGGCCACCTCGCCGAGTTGGGCTGGACCGACATGGTGCTGATCGACAAGGGCCCGCTGCCGAACCCGGGTGGCTCCACCGGTCACGCCTCCAACTTCATCTTTCCCGTCGACCACAACAAGGAGATGGCGCTGCTCGGCGTGCAGAGCGCCAACCAGTTTCGGGATCTCGGTCTGAGCGTCGACTCCGGTGGTATCGAGGTGGCCCGCACCGAAGAGCGCATGAACGAGCTGCAGCGCCGAATGACCTCGGCAACGGCCTGGGGCGTCGAGGCCAAACTCCTGAGCCCCGACGAGGTCCAGGAACTGGTGCCGTTCATCAACACCGACGTCATCCTCGGCGGCTTCTACTGCCCGACGGTGTCGGTCGTCGACTCGCTCGAGACGGGCACCCAGATGCGCAAGAAGGCGCAGGAGAAGGACGCCCTCGCCGTGTTCGCCAACACCGAGGTGCTCGACCTCGAAACCACCGAGGCCGGCCCCAACGGTCGTCGTAAGATCACCGCCGTGGTGACCGACAAGGGCCGTATCGAAGCCGAGTACGTGGTCATCGCCTGCGGTGTGTGGTCGAACCAGGTGGCCAACATGGCCGACACCTACATCCCACTCGTTCCCGCCGTGCACCAGATGGCCGACGTCGGCCCGATCGACGTGCTGGCCGAGACCAACAACGAGATCGGCTATCCGATCGTGCGGGACATGGACACGTTCTGCTACGAGCGGCAGTCGGCCGGTTCGATGGAGGTCGGCTCGTATGCCCACCGCCCGATCCTGCATCACCCCGACGAGATCCCCTCCAACGACGTGGCCGCGCTGTCACCGACGGAGATGCCCTTCACCGCCGATGACTTCGACCCGCAGATGGAGCAGGCCATCGAGCTGATGGACATGCTGGGCGACGCCGAGATCAAGTACGCCATCAACGGTCTCCTGTCGCTCACCCCCGACGCCATGCCCTGCCTCGGAGAGATCCCCGATGTCGAGAACCTTTGGTCGGCCGCCGCGGTCTGGGTCAAGGAGGGCCCGGGCATGGCCCAGGTGGTGGCCGAGTGGATGACCCACGGCTACCCCCGGGTGATCGACGCCCACGGCGCCGACATCGCCCGCTTCTACGAGCAGGAGCGATCCGACGAGCACATCTGGGCCCGCTCCAGTGAGCACTTCAACAAGACCTACGGCATCGTGCATCCGTCCGAGCAGTGGGAATCGCGCCGCAACCTGCTGACCAGCCCCTACTTCAGCCGCCAGCAGGATCTCGGCGCCGAGTTCTTCCAGGCTCGAACCTGGGAGCGGCCCCAGTGGTACAACTCCAACGCCGACCTGGTCGAGCGCTACGATATCAGCGGGCGGGACACCGAATGGGACAGCCGCTGGTGGAGCCCCATCACGATCGGTGAGCACCTGAACCTGCGGGAGAACTGCGGTGTGGTCGACCTGTCGGCGTTCCAGATCTACGATCTCACCGGGCCTGGTGCGGTGGAGTTCGCCGAGTTGCTGGCCGTCAACAAGGTCGACAAGCCGGTCGGCTCGTCGGTCTACACGCCGTGGCTCAACGCCGATGGCGGCTTCCATTCCGACCTCACGATGATGCGCCTCGGCGACGATCACGTGCGGGTGGTGACCGGGGTGTTCGACGGTGGCCGTGACGAGTTCTGGGTCCGCAAGCACATGCCGAATGACGGCTCGGTGATCTTCACGAACTCGACGCTGGATGTCACCACCCTCGGCTTGTGGGGTCCCAACGCTCCGGCGGTGCTCGGTCAGCTGATCAGCCAGGACCTGTCGCACGACGGCTCTCCCTACGGTTCGGTCATCGACATCGAGATCGGCGGCATGGCGGCCAAGCTGTTCCGCATCTCCTATGTCGGCGACACCGGTTGGGAGATCTACACCGACTGGGCCAACGGCCCCAAGCTGTGGGATCTGCTGTTCGAGGCCGGCGAGAGCCACGGCATCCGGCCCACCGGTGGCGGCGTGTACGGCTCGTCGGGCCGGGTCGAGAAGGGTTACCGCCTGATGGGCGCCGAACTCGAGTCGGAGTACAACCCGGTCGAGGCCGGGCTGGCCCGGCCGAAGGTCAAGGCCGCCGACTTCATCGGCAAGGAGGCCTACCTGGCGGCCCGCGAGAAGGGCCCCGACGCCAGGATGTGCACCTTCACCGTGGAGGACAACACCGATTCCCAGGGTCGCCGCCGGTACATGCAGGGCGGCAACGAGCCGATCATGACCAGCTCGGGTGAGCGGATCACCGATTCCCACGGTCGGGTGTCGCGGGTGACAACCGCATCGCCCGGCCCGTCCGTCGGGAAGCACCTGCTGATGGGCTACCTGCCGGCCGACATGGCCGAGATCGGGGCCGATTTCACCGTCATGTACATGAACGAGCTGTTCCCGATCAAGGTTGGCGCGATCGAGGGTTCGGTTTTCGATCCCGACGACACCCGCCTCAAGGGCTGACGCACTGCCGATTCTTCCTGGACGAAACGCGCTTCTACGGCGTTTCATCCAGGAAGAACGCAAGAGAGGAGGTTGTATCCATGCGAATACTTGCCTGCGTGAAAAGGGTGCCTGCGCCAGGGGCCAGGATCAATGTGACGGCCGACGGCCAGTCGGTCGAGACCGCCCACCTCGGGTTCACCACCAGCCCCCACGAGGAGTGTGCGGTCGAGGAGGCGGTGCAGATCACCGAGCGCATGGGCGGTGAGGTGACGGTGCTGACCGTCGGCCCGCCCGAGGCCGAGGAGCAGCTGCGCTACGCCGCCTCGGTCGGCTGTCATCACATCGTGCTGGTGCCCACCGACGGTACCCACCTCGATCCCCAACGCACCGCGGTCATCATCACCGAGGCGGTGCAGTCGTTGGAGGGCGACGGTGGCGAGTTCGACCTCATCCTGTTCGGCAACGAGTCGGCCGACTCCGGCGGGTTCCAGGTCGGGGTCCGGGTCGCCCACGCCCTCGGCCGGCCGATCGTCAACGGCATCAAGGGCATCGACATCACCGACGACACCGTCGTCGCCCGCCGGGCCGTCGACGCCGGCTTTGAGGTCTATGAGCTGCCCCGACCGGCGGTGCTCGGCATCAAGGAGGGCATCAACCTGCCCCGTTACCCGACGATGAAGGGCCGGCTGGCCTCCAAGAAGGCGGAGATGGCATCGATGGACCTCGACGCCGAGGCCGGTGGCCAGACCATGGTGAAACTCCACCGGCCGGCCGAGACGGTCACCGAGACGGTGATCCTCGGCACCTCGGAGGACGCCGCGGTCGCCGTCGTCGACCTGCTCGCAGAGATCGGAGTCCTCTGATGGCCTTGCTCGTGATCCTCGAACACGACCGGGGCGTCCTGGTCGAAGGGGCGCGGGAGGCGCTCACCGCCGCCCGTGACCTCGCCGACCAGATGGGCACCGACGTCGAGGCCGTACTCATCGGCGCCGGGGCCGAAGGGCTGACCGACGAGGCCGCGGCCCACGGGGCCGAGACCGTGCACCTGGTGACCCACGACCTCCTCACCGACTATGGCCCCGACGCCTGGGCCGAATCGGTCCGCCAGCTGGCCGACGCCCTCGGCGCCGAGGCCGTCATGTCTGTCGGCACCGACCGGGGCAATGAGGTCATGGCCCAGCTGGCCGCCCGAACCGGCCTACCCTTCGTGGCCAACTGCACCACCATCGACGCCTCGGATGACGACGAATGGTCGATGACCCGAGTTCAGTGGGGCGGTTCGCTGCTCGAGGACTCGACGCTCGCCGCCGATCGTAAGCTCGTGACCTTCGCCCACCATGCGGTTGCCGCCGCGGAGGCCGACACCGCCGGGGCGGGCGACGTCGCCGAGTTCGAACCGGAGCTCGACGACAGCCACACGATCACGATGATCAAGGATCGGGCGGTCGAGACCCAGGGGGTGACGCTGTCGACCTCACCCGTCGTGGTATCCGGCGGTCGTGGCGTGGGCTCGGCCGAGGGATTCAGGGTCCTGGAGGAGCTGGCCGAGCTGCTGGGGGGCCGGGTTGGCTGCTCCCGGGCCGTGACCAACAACGGCTGGCGTCCCCACGCCGACCAGGTCGGACAGACCGGCACCCGCATCGCCCCGGAGATCTACATCGCCACCGGAATCTCCGGTGCCATCCAGCACTGGGTCGGGGCGATGGCGTCGAAGCGAATCCTCGCCATCAACACCGATCGCGAGGCCAACATGGTGACCAAGGCCGACTACGCCGTGATCGCCGACCTTCACAAGGTCGTGCCGGCAATCTCAGCCGAGATCCGACGCCGTCGGGGCGCCTGATCCCAGCCAGATCCCAATCGATCTTCAGCGCACCCCGGCAAAGGGCGACAAGCCGCGAGAGTTTGCGAAGCAAACTCGAGCGGCTCGCCGACGCTGATACCTCCGGATCAGCGACTAGCGCTTCATGTTCACCACTTCCTGCAGCATCTCGTCGGAGGTGGTGATCATCCGCGAGTTGGCCTGGAAGCCGCGCTGGGCCCGGATCATGGCGGTGAACTCCTCCGACAGGTCGACATTGGACATCTCGAGCGTCGTCGACGCCGCGGCGCCCCGCCCGCCGAAGCCCGCGATGCCGATCTGGGCCAGGCCGGAGTTGCCCGTCTCCCGCCAGTTGGAGCCCGTTACCCGCTCCAGACCCTCGGGATTGGCGAAGTTGGCGATGCCGATCTGGGCCAACGGGCGGACCGAGCCGTTGGAGTACGAGCCGGTGATGACGCCGTCGGCGGCCACGGAGAGCCCCTGGAGCGAACCGGTGGTCGAACCGTTCTGCAGCAGAACGGCCGCGGTCGTGATCTCGCCGTATTGGGTCATCTTGCCTGAGACGTCGGCGCCGCCGATCGTCATCACGATGGCCGTGGCGTTCGGAAGTTGACCGGCGGCGATGTCGATTCCGAAGTCCGCCGGAGCGACGATCTCGCCCTGGTTGTCGAAGGTGACGACGTTGTCGGTCAGGGCGAACGGTGTGTTCGTGTCGCCGTAGGTGCCGGTGACGGTCCACTCGTCGGCCGCCGTGTTTGTGAGGGTCAGCGTGACCGAGATGGGAAGACCCTGCTGATCGTAGACGTCGACGTTGAGGATGACGGCGTCGCCGACGGTGGCATTGGCCGGTAGGTTGCCGCCGAGTTGGATCTCCGACGTCGGGACCGGTGCAATCTCGCCGCTGACCGGAATGAGGATGTCGCTGGGTGCCGCCGTCGAGTTGATCTGCCCGAGCGAGTTGGCCTGCCAACCCTGCACCAGGGCCCCGTCGGTCGTGACGAGGCGACCGTCGGCGTCGAGATAGAAGGCGCCGGCCCGGGTGTAGAGTTCCTCGCCGCCGTACCGGGTGACGAAGAAACCGTCGCCGTCGATGGCGATGTCGAGCGAACGCCCGGTTCGCTGGAGAGCGCCCTGTTCCATGACCTGGGAGATGGCGCCGATATTCGTACCGAGCCCGATCTGGGCCGGGTTGGTGCCGCCGATCCCGTCGGCCGGCGTCCTCGCGCCGACGACGGTCTGACTCAAGACCTCCCGGAACAGGGCCTGGCTCTTCTTGAAGCCGTGGGTGTTGATGTTGGCGATGTTGTTGCCGATGACGTCCATCATCGTCTGGTGGCTTCGCAGGCCGGAAACGGCGGAATACATGGAACGGATCATTGGACGGTGGCCTCCTGGCTCGGTGTCGTGGTGGGGGACGGATCGGCGGCATTTGCTTGGGTTGTGGCGGACGGTTCGGTGGTGTCTGGATTGGTTGTGGCGGACGGTTCGGTGATGTCTGTGTTGGCTGTGGCAACCGGTTCGGTGGTGTCTGGATTGGCTGTGGCGGCCGGGGCGCCGATGGCGATGATCTGGTCGAGCGACACGGATCCCCGGTCGGTCAGCAGCCGCACGTCGCCGCCGATGACCGTGGCCTGATCGACCCTGGCCTGGACCGCCATACCCAGTTCGCCGAGGAACGAGATGGTTCGGCCGACGAGGGCGCCCGCTGTGTTGAGGGCCTCATTCGTGGTTCGGCTGCGACCTTGATCGGCCAGCTCGTTGAGTCGCTCCACCGTGGTGAACTGGGCGGTCAACGAGATGAACTCCTCGTTGCTCGTAGGCTCCAGCGGATCCTGGTACTTCAGCTGGGCAACGAGGAGTTTCAGAAAGGCTTCCTGGTCGATCGCCGAGTTCTGGTCGAGACCCGGGTTGGGCGCGGCGTACAGGTCGAGCGGATTGACTCCGCCCGTCGGGGAGACCGTGGCCCCGGGAACGGCGGCTATTGGATCGGGCATGGTGTGCTCCTTGGGTGCGATTGATGGCGGATCACAGGTCGAGATCCAGTCCGGTCAGCCCTCGATGACGCCGGGACGAGGCTCGTTCGATCGTGCCGGAGGCGGCAGGTCCCGATGGTCCCGGCCCGGAAGCTCCGGCCCCGGGTCGGCGCGACGCCTCCTCCTCGAAGTGGCCACGCCGGTTGCCGGGGTTGTTGGATTCGATGTCGATGGATGCCTGATCGAACCCGGCTCGCCGCAACTCGTCGGCCAGTCGGCCCCGTTCCTGACCCAGCTGGCGCATCAGGTCGTCGTTGCCGGCGCTGAGCAGGACCCGCACCCGATTGTCGATGGTCGCAATATCGACCTTGATGGGACCGGTGTTGTCATCCTGGATGCGAAGTCGAAGTTCGTCGAGGCCGTTCATGCCCCGGCGGAGTGCGGCGAACGCCGGTCGGAGCCGCTCGGCCAGGCCGGTCGTCTGCAGCTCGACCAACTCAGGGGCAGGACTCGAGCCGTCGACGGTGGTTGTGGCCGCTCGGTTCGGGGCGGTGGCCGGGGCTCGATGAGAAGCCGCCGGGATCAGACCCGAAGGTGGCCGCTCGGCCCCGGACGCCGCCGGCTGCTCGGCCGTCTCGGCACCACGTTGCCCGGGCGTCTCGGTCTGGTCGACGGCGCTGGTGGTGTCGGGAGACGACGATGATGGGTCCCCGTTCGCCGTGTCGGCTTCGGTATCCGGTCCGGCTGTGGCCGGTTGGTCGAGCGTCCGCGCTCCTGCGGTTCCCAACACGCCCGACGATGACGATGAGCTCGCGGGAGAGTCGGCTGTCGTGGTGTCGGGCACCGCGGTTGGGTCGTGCCCGGCCGTGGCAACACCTGTCGCCAACGCGATGTTCGATTCCGCCGCCGCGACCTCGGCGGTCGCAGCGCCATTCGACGGGGGACGGGTGTCGGTCTCGTCGTCGCCGGAGTCGACCGGCTCGACGTCGGGTTCGCCGTCGAAGGTTGACGGGTCGATCGGTTGCCCAATGGCTCGCCCGTCGTCGGACTCGGGGACGCCGTTGAAACCAGCGGGATCGACGTTGTTCGCTCCATCGATGCCGGTGCGCTTCGGAACGACGTCGCCGTCGATTGTGCCGTCCGCCTGGACCGACGGCCCGCCTCTGTTGCCATCGGCCGTGGTCGTATCGGCGATCACAGGTTCGGAGATCGCGAGCGGCTGGGCCGCGGCCGATTCGGTCGGGGCTGATTCGGTCGGGGCTGACTCGGTCCCGGTGATCTGCTCAACGGTGCCGTCTTGATCCGCCGTTTCGACTGTGAGGTCGTGCAGCGCCGGGGTGAACTCGGTGACGACGGCCACCTCGACCGCCTGGGGTGTTGCCACGATGCGTTCGTCGACAGCCTCGGCATCGACACGGGAGTTCTGCCGTCGGTCGGTGCCGATCGGACGCTCGGCGTCGGCCGGTACCCGGTTGTCAGCGGCGTCTCCCTCGGCCGGTACCCGGTTGTCAGCGGCGTCTCCGTCGGCCGGCTTCCTTTCCTCCGCCCTCTTGTTCGTCGGGGACCCATCGCCGTCGCCGACGCGCTGGTTTCGGTGATCATCGTCGGGTTCGGGCCGATCGTCGCGCCGGGCGGTGGTGACCGGTCCTCGATCGTCGTCCGGATCGGATCGCCGACGATCCCGGAGGTTCGGGCGATCGGCTCGGTCGGATCTCAGCAGATCGGTGAGTGTTCGACCGAATACGTCGTCACCGCTGCCCGGCGACGGCGG
Source organism: Acidimicrobiia bacterium (assembly GCA_029863385.1). GTDB lineage: Bacteria > Actinomycetota > Acidimicrobiia > Acidimicrobiales > SZUA-35 > JAHELU01. The sequence goes on along the minus strand of JAOTVU010000080.1, from coordinate 2,487 downwards.
CGGACTCGAGGGCTCCGGTCCCGACGATTCGGTACGGCTCGGAAAGAGGGGTCTCGGTCCGCCGATCATGATCCTGACCTCCAGGTGTCCATCACGTTGGTCACGTAGTTGCGCGTTTCGGTGAACGGGGGAATGCCGCCGTACTTGGTGACGTTGCCCGGTCCGGCGTTGTAGGCCGCCAGTGCCAACTCGACCGAGCCGAACTGGTCCTGGAGTTGGCGCAGGAAGCGGGCGGCACCGTCGATGGCCGAGGCCGGATCGAACGGATCGACACCGAACTGGGCGGCGGTGCCCGGCATGAATTGCATGATTCCCTGGGCGCCGGCCGGGCTGACGGCGTTCGGATTGAAGGCCGACTCGTTCTTGGCCACCGCCGCAAGCAGCCCCGGATCGACTCCGTGAGCCGATCCGGCCTGCTCGAACAGCGCCCGGAACCGGGCGGGTGCAGCCGCCGCCGTTGCGCCACTCGGCGGGTTCAGCGGTGTCGGCGCCGCCAACGACGTCGCTGCCGGTGATCCAGGAGTCAGCACCCGGCGGATGGTGGCGATCTTTCGCTGGATCGGACCGATCTTCACCACGTCACCCCGACGTGGGGCGTGGAGCATCTGGCCGTTGCCGAGGTAGATCCCGATGTGGTCGACGGTCGGCTGGCCGAAGGCCACGAGATCGCCGGGAAGGGCCTGATCGATGCTCGGCACCTCGACCCCCATTCGGGCCTGATCCCTGCTCACGCGGGGGAGCGACACGCCGGCCTCCCGGTAGGCGTGCTGAACGAGACCCGAGCAGTCCCAGCCTGCCGACGTCGTTCCTCCCCACAGGTAGGGAACGCCCAGCTCCTCCTTGGCGGCACTGATCACCGTGTTCGCCGCCGGGCTCGGAGCGGCCGAGCCGATGACCCCGGCCGGGGCCCCCAGGGACGCCATACCAATGGTCGCAGACGTGCCGTACAGTCCCGCCACAGCGGCACCGGCAACGGTGTTGGCCGAGTAGGCCGCCTTCTGGCCGGCGGTCAGTCGAGCCAGCTCATCGGCGAAACCAGCGTCGACCGACGAGCGCTGGCCGGCAGCCGTCGCCGGTGGCTCGAACCGACCTGTCAGTTGCTCGATCCGGTCGGTTATCGACGTGATCGCCGCGGCGCTCATTGCTCTCCTCCCTGTCGAGGGTTCCCCGCAGATCCGGGCTGCGGTTGCGAATGGGGTCGGATCCGGCGGTCGGCGGTGACGGCGATCACGGTGTCCTCCATGACTCGATCTGCGGCTCGGCGACGGTCGGCCGCCATCCGCTCGGTCTCCATCTCGACGGCTCGGGCCATCTGTCGGGCTCGCTTCTCGGTTTCCACGAACTTCTCCTCGGCGGCATCGACGACGGTTCGCTGGGCCCTGGTCGCCTCCACCAACCGCTCGACCTTGCGGCCGGCGGCCTGGCGATGGGCAAGCATCGATTGGCCGGAGGACTGGTCGCCCTCGCCGGTTGGCGTCATCATCTGATTCAGTTGGTCGCGGTGCCGGGTCAGCTCCCGTCGGGCGTTGGACAGCTCCGCCCCGGCCTGGTCTCGACGCCGCTTGTCGATGTCGGCCACTCGTCGAAGTCTGCTCATCGGCCTACCTTCCGGTCCCATACCGAAGACTTCAGCGGATGATGTTTCGCCCTCAGGCGAAACTCGGTCAGCCGCTTGCGATGGTTCGCTCTCAGGCGAAACTCGGTAAGCACCTGCGCAGCGGGTGCGACCTCCGGCACTGCGGCGCTCATGTCAGAATCTCCTCAACCCGTAGCGCGTCGGCCAGCAGGGCGAAGGTGTCGGCGCGGGCTGTCAACTCGGTCATCGGCTGGCGGAGGACCGCCCGCACGCCGGGGGCCAGACGCAGCGCCCGGTCCACAGCCGGATCGGAACCGGCCTGATAGGCACCGACCTGGACCAGGTCCTTGACGTCGGCCTCGGTGGCCAGGATGTCACGAATCTCGGTCATGATCCGCTGCTCGGAAGCGGTTGTGACCGAGGGAGCGACACGGCTCGCCGACGACAGTACGTCAACGGCGGGGAAGTGGCCGGACTCGGCCAGCGATCGGCGCAGCACGATGTGACCGTCGAGCAGCGATCGGGCGGTGTCGCCGATCGGATCGTCGGTGTCGTCACCCTCGACGAGCACGGTGTAGATGCCGGTGATCGATCCCGATGGTGTCGTGCCCGCCCGCTCGAGAAGCAGGGACAGTTCGGCCGGAATCGACGGTGGGTAGCCGCGTGAGGTCGGTAGCTCGCCGGCCGCCAGACCGATCTCCCGGTGGGCCATGGCGAACCTGGTCAGGGAGTCCATCAACAGCAGCACGTCATTGCCCTCCTCCCGGAACCATTCGGCGATACGGGTCGCCACAAAGGCGGCACGACGGCGGACCACTGCCGGTTGTTCGGCGGTGGCGACCACGACGACCGACTGGGACAGACCCTCCGAGCCAAGATCTCGTTCGAGGAACTCCCGAACCTCACGACCA
>JAOTVU010000001.1 GCA_029863385.1 Acidimicrobiia bacterium | reverse complement strand
GACGCACACGCACACGTTCTGCCATCCCCACATCAAAACAGGCCCAGCAACCCGAGTGGTGGACGCGACCCTCAAACCACTGTGGTCAGGGCACTAGCTTCGGGGGCTGCGTTCCGGGGCCGGGGAGATGGCGCCCGATCCGCCGTTTCGCCCCGCCCCGGCCCCATGTCACACTTCGGTTGCGGGCCGGGGAATCAGCTCACGGATTGTTAGCCTGCTCACGTGACTAGGTTTCCTTCCACCCAGGCGGTGCGCCGCACCTGGCCCGCCCTCATCCTTGGTTTGCTGCTGATCGTCTCGTCGTGTGGGGTGTCCCGCTCAGCGCCTTCCGACGCCGCGCTCGACGGCAATGATACGGAAACCGAGGAAACGGTCTCGGGTGACGATACGACCGAGGCGACGGCCCCCCCGACCACCGCACCGGTCGAGCCCGTGCCCACGCCGGCGACTGCACCGGCCGACGAGGTCGCAGTGACGGCCGACCTCGGCGGTGGAATGGTCTGGGAGCTGACCCACGGCGAGCTCAACGATGTGGTCATCCCGACCTGGGAGAATCAGGAGTTCGTGACCCTCGCCTTCGGTGGCGTGGTTCCCGCCGGCTTCTATCCCGGTGTCACCTACGAACATCTCGTCGGAGAGGTCCTGAGTCGCGAACTGTCGGACCTGGGGGGCGAAGTGGCCGACGCCGACACCGCGGCGGCTCGGGAGAGCCTGTCGGGCTTGATGCAGAGCTGGTTCGGCGGTTCATCCGATCCGGGTGCCGAGGCCGATCGTCTCTACGCCGAGGTTCCCTACCTGCCGTTCGTGGTCAGCCAGCAGGCCAAACAGACCGCTCTTGGCAACGCCCTCCTCGAGAGCGGTGACCTCACGGTCGACGCCCCGTGCGTCCGCCACATCCTGCTCGAGGACGAGGCGGCGGCCCAAGACGTGCTCGACCTGTTGAACGGCGGCGCCGATTTCGCCGAGCTGGCCGCTGAGCGGTCGACCGGTCCGACGGGTCCGACCGGCGGCGACCTCGGGTGCGCACCCAGCTCCGGCTATGTCCCGGAGTTTGCGGCCGCGGTCGACGGCGCCACGCTCGGTGAATACGTCGGTCCGGTCCAGACCCAGTTCGGCTGGCACGTCCTCGTCGTCGACCGTTACGAGCAAAGCGACCTGAACCCGGGCGACGCCATCGGTCAGCGGGTTCGGGCTCGGCTCGAGGCGGCGACCGTCGATGTCGACCCCCGGCTCGGCACCTGGGACCCGGTCAATCTGACCATCAACCCACCGGCCGACGAAGCCGGAGAATAGAAAGCGGAAGAAGAGGCCGACGGCTGGTTGCGTTCGACGTCGCCAGGTCGCTCCGACCCTCCCGACATGACTCCTCGCGCTGATCGTCCGACGATAACGATCTGCGGCCTCGGCCCCGGAGCCCCGGATCTCCTCACCGAACGGACGGCAACCATTCTCGATCGGTCGGATCCGCTGTTTCTCCGGACGAGTCGCCATCCCGGTGCCGAACGGTACACCGCCGATGCCGTGTCGTTCGATCCGATCTACGACGCAGCCGACTCGTTCGCTGAAGTGTACGGAGCGATCACCGAGGCACTCGTCGGTGCGGCGGCCACGACCGGGCGGGTCACCTATTGCGTTCCCGGTTCACCGCTGGTGCTCGAACGGTCGGTGGCCCAGCTGCGGGCTCGCGACGATGTGGCAGTCGAGTTGGTTCCGGCCGTCTCGTTTCTCGACGAGGCGTGGGCCCGGCTCGCCGTTGACCCGATCGACGAAGGTGTGCGGCTCATCGACGGGCATCGATTCGCCGTCGAGGCTGCTGGTGAACGAGGTCCGCTGCTGGTGGCCCATGCTCACGCCCGCTGGGTGCTGTCCGACATCAAACTGACGTTGCTCGAACACGATGTCGGCGGCGATCAATCCGTCATCGTCCTGCAGCGGCTCGGGACCGATGACGAGGCGGTGTCCGTGGTTCGGGTCGACGAACTCGATCGGCGAATCGAGGCCGACCATCTCACGTCTCTCTACCTGCCCACGGTCGCCGCTCCCGTCGGCCGAGCACTCATGAGCTCGGTCGAGCTGATGCGTCGGCTCCGAATCGAGTGTCCGTGGGATGCGAAGCAGGATCACGCCACGCTGCGCAAGTATCTGTTGGAGGAGGCGTACGAGGTCCTCGACGTCCTCGACCGGATCGTCGACGCATCGACCGATCCCGACGCCGAGGACGCGTTGATCGATGCGTTCACCGAACTCGAAGGCGAACTCGGCGACCTGTGGCTGCAGATCCTGTTTCACAGTCGATTGGCGTCCGAAGCCGGCCATTTCGACATCGCTGATGTTGCCGACACCCTGACGGTCAAGATGATCAGCCGCCATCCTCACGTGTTCGGGGCCGACGACCCCGATCTCACCACCACGGCCTCCGGGGGACCCGCCAGCGCCGAGGGGGTCGAGGCCCAGTGGGATCGAATCAAGGCCGTCGAGGGCCGACGGTCGTCGATTCTCGACGGTGTTCCGTCGGCCATGCCGTCCCTGGCCAGAGCGGCGAAGATCGTCAAACGGATCACCGGCGAGCACGGTCCCCCCGATCGGGGACCGTGGGCCGAACGGCTCGGTCTCGCAGCCGACGCCGGCGTTGCTGCCGGGGGTGCCGAACCGCCCGAATCCGTCGTGAGGGACGAGGTGGACATGGGGCGCCTGCTGATGGCCGTCGTCGAGGCCGGTCGGGTGGCAGGCGTCGACGCCGAACAGGCGCTTCGAGTGGCCACCAACGCCCTCGTCGAATCGGTGCGATCACATGAGCGACGACTCGAGGACACCGCGGGTGTCGACGGAGCAACCGCGACGACCGAGGCCGGGGGAGCGGCCGCCGATACGGGCCGCCTCTCCTGGGTGGTCGGCTAGGACAGCAGCCGAGCGAGGATGAAGATCAGCAGCGCTCCGGCGGCCAAGGTGGCCACGTAGGCGACCGCAAACGCTTTGACGTTGCTGCCGGCCTCGTCACGGTTCGTGGAACCACGGGATCGGTTGGTCGTCGGTACACCGAATGGTGAACGGTCGGCCGACGGGGATCCGCCCGTCATCGGAGTGTCCGCCCGGTCGCCTGTTGCGGTGCCACCGGAATCCTGGTCGGCTTGACCGAGAATGCCCGACGGCCGGTCGGCCGCCACCGCTTCGGCGGGAGCTCCGGTATCGGTGGTCCGTTTGTGTTGGATGCCACCGATCGACGTGTCCGTCGTGGCCGGGGGCCGGTCGGATGGCGGATCGAACCGTTCCCGTCGGCCGGCGAGGAGATGCTGATCGGACTGCCACGGACGCACGGTGAGGCTCTGGAACATCTCCTGCACGTCGGCGGCGGACGCCGGTCGGAGGTTCGGGTTCTTCTGCAGGAGCGACTCGATCACCTTCGACAGATCCTCCGAGACCCCTCGACTTCGGAGATCCGGTGGTTCGTCGCTCATGACACGGGTGATGATCGGATGAATCGACTTGTCGCCCTTGTCGACGAACGGAACCGAGCGCAGCACGGCGGCCAGGAGGCAAACGCCGACGCCGTAGAGATCGCTGGCCGCGGTGGCCTGAGTGCCGCCCAGAACCTCGGGTGCCGCGTAGGCCACGCTGGCGGTGATCGCCGCCGAGGTTGTGTTCATGCCGTCCTGGAGACGAGCGATGCCGAAGTCGCCGAGCACGGCATCGCCCGAAGACCGCATCAGAATGTTTTCCGGTTTCAGATCCCGGTGGAGAACCCCCGACGAGTGGGCTCGGGCCAGCGCGCCGGCCAGTTGGTAGCCGATCCGAATCAACTCGTCCTCGGTCATCGGCGCCTGTTTCAGACGCTGCCACAAGGTGCCGCCGTCGATGTACTCGAGCACCAGGTACGGGCGGCCGTCGTCGAGCGATCCGGCGGTGAAGACGTCGACGATGTTCGGATGGCCTGACAGCCGGCCGAGCGCCTTGCATTCACGGTCGAAACGGAGCCGAATGATCTTGTCCTGAATCGGCGCGTGCCCGACCTTGACTGCAACCTCCCGGTCGACGTTCGTCTGGCGCGCCAGCCACACGTCACCGAAACCACCCCCGCCGATCCGTTTGATCGGCTCAAAGCCGTCTAGAGCGAACGTCTTGGCCATAAGAGGTTGCGGGGGAGTCCTTCCGTAGGTCGTTGTCGAGTCGTATCGAAGCGGATGGTCGAACGAAGCCTCTCGACCTTTTCTGCCGAACTCCACAGCCGGGAAGTGCTGGTGGTCTCCGCCGCCGGGAGAATGGCTCGCTGTGGCACGCCTCTGCAGGTTGTTCGGGAGGAGGTCGCCTTGTCGGATGCCTCCGGCGATCCTTGCCTCTCCAAAAGGTCGCAGGAGCAGATTCTGTAGCCGATCATAGTGCCTGGAGTTGCTCCATCAGCAGATCGACAGGAAAGATGCGGCCGGTCGCAATCTTCGGATCCTGGCACTCCGACGGTCGCTCGGAGGAGGTACTGCCATCCGGCGTGCCGAGCTGCTAGCATCTCACTGCGGGCGGTAGGAGGAACGCAAAGCGTGAGTGTTATTCATGATGTCCTGGCTCGGGAAGTACTCGACTCCAGAGGAAATCCGACCGTCGAAGTCGAAGTCCTGCTCGCATCGGGCGCCGTCGGACGGGCGCTCGTGCCGTCCGGTGCATCAACCGGCCAGTTCGAGGCCGTCGAGCTCCGAGATGGCGGAGACCGATACCTGGGAAAGGGCGTCGCCACCGCGGTCGAAAACGTCAACACCGTGATCAGCGATGCGCTGGCGGGGATGGACGCCTACGCCCAGCGCGAGATCGATCAGCTGCTGGTCGACCTCGACGGCACGCCGAACAAGCAGAAGCTCGGGGCCAACGCCATACTCGGCGTAAGCCTGGCCGCGGCTCGAGCCGCTGCCGACGACCTCGCGCTGCCCCTCTACCGGTACGTCGGGGGTGTCAACGCCCACGTCCTGCCGGTGCCGATGATGAACGTCCTCAACGGCGGTGAGCACGCCGACAACAACGTCGACTTCCAGGAATTCATGATCATGCCGGTCGGTGCCGCATCGTTTTCCGAGGGCCTGCGCTGGGGCGTCGAAACCTACCACTCGCTGAAGAAGGTGCTGGCGGAGCGCGGGCTCTCGACCGCGATCGGTGACGAGGGCGGATTCGCGCCAAATCTGGAGTCGAACGAGGCCGCCCTGACCCTGCTGATAGAGGCGATCGAGCGGGCCGGTCGAACGCCCGGCGACGAGATTGCGCTCACGATGGACGTCGCGTCCACGGAGTTCTTCTCCGACGGCCGGTATCGCCTGGCCGGGGAGGGGCGCGATCTGACACCGTCGGCCATGGTCGAGGAGCTGGCCGGCCTGGCCGACCGCTATCCGATCGTGTCGATCGAGGACGGTATGGCCGAGGAGGATTGGGACGGTTGGAAGGAACTCACCGATGCCATCGGTGACCGCTGTCAGCTCGTCGGCGACGACCTCTTCGTCACCAACACCGGACGCCTGTCGCGTGGTATCGAGGCCGGGGTGGCGAACTCCATCCTGGTGAAGGTCAATCAGATTGGGTCTTTGAGCGAGACCCTGGAAGCCGTCCGCCTGGCCACCGGCCACAGCTATAGCTCGGTCATGTCGCATCGCTCGGGCGAGACCGAGGACACGACGATCAGCGATCTTGCGGTGGCCACGAACTGCGGTCAGATCAAGACCGGTGCCCCCGCCCGCAGTGACCGGGTTGCCAAGTACAACCAGCTCCTGCGCATCGAGCACGATCTCGGTACCGCCGCCCGTTACGCCGGCCGGTTCACCGTGGGTTCCCGCTGATGGCCCGGTCGAGCCGATCCGGCCGTTCCGGCGCCCGGACCCGCGCCCGGGGTGGTCGACGCTCTGCCGCGCCGGCTCGGAAGCGTTCCTCGGTCGAACGTACCAGGGAGATGGCACCGGTCGCCTTGGCCAGCTGCCTGGCGGCGGCGGTGCTCGTCGGCCTGGCCATCGTGCCCGTTCGGACCTGGTTGGCGCAGCAACGCAAGATGGACGAGGCCCGGACCCAGCTGGCTCAGATCGATGCCGAGGTCGCCGATCTCGAACGTCAGTTGGCCCAGCTCCAGACCGACGATGAGATAGAGCGTCGCGCTCGACAGGACTTCGACCTCGTGTTCCCGGGCGAGGAGAGCTACCGCATCCTCCCCGAACCCGGCGCCCAGCAGCCCTGACGCCCTACACCGGCCTCTCGGCCAGCGGCAGCGCCGATTTCGGAGGCTGAAAACCAGCCGGCGGCCGAGGCCGAGCCTCGACCGCCGACACACCGCCCGGGAGGGAAGGTCGGGCGGCGACCGTGGCGTGCTCTCGAGCAGCTCCGTGCTGCGGGAGCTGTCGCTCGAGGAGTAACGCGTCGTGAATAACCGGTGAGGATCGGTGATCCACCGACTCGTCACCTGCCACCCGCGAGGGGGCTCACTGCCAATGATGGCGCGTGAACCACGTGATGCACAAGCGTCGACCCGATCGACTTTCCGAACAGCAGCCGGTTGGCCGTGGCCCCACCCGACTTTCGCCGTGGGAGAGGGTGGCTTTCCGGGCGATTCTTTCCGTCGAGCGGAACGTTGAGCGTCGATTACGGCGGCCGTCCCACTTTTGTGCAAGAATCCCGGGGGAACATTATCCGAAAGGGGATTCTGTGGAGATCACTGTCGAGATCAACGGCACCAGTCACACCCATGACGTCGAACCTCGAACCCTGCTGGTTCACTACATCCGAGACGTTGCGGGTCTGACCGGCACGAACATCGGCTGCGACACCTCGTCCTGTGGCGCCTGCACCGTTCACCTGAACGGGGAGGCGGTGAAATCCTGCACGATGCTGGCCGTTCAGGCCGACGGTGAGCGGATCACCACGATCGAGGGCCTGGCCGAAGGCGACGAACTCCACCCCATGCAGCAGGCCTTCATGAACTGCCATGCGCTCCAGTGCGGCTACTGCACACCGGGAATGGTGATGGCGTCGGTGTCATTGCTCGAAGAAAACCCTCAACCGTCGGAAGCCGAGGTCCGGGAGGGGCTCGAAGGCAACTTGTGCCGCTGCACCGGCTACCACAACATCGTCCAGGCGGTTCTGAGCGCGGCTGGAGGTAGCCAATGATCCCGGTTCCATTCGACTACGTTCGGGCCTCCTCGGCCGAGGAGGCCCTCGGCGCGCTGAACGAGCATGGTGACGAGGCCAAGCTGATGGCCGGTGGTCATTCACTGCTGCCGATGATGAAGCTCCGGTTGGCGTACCCGTCGGTCATCATCGACATCGGACGGCTGGGTGATCTGTCCTACATCAACGACGCCGGCGATCACCTCGCCATCGGCGCGTTGACCCGCCACCGAGACATCGAGATCAGTGATCTGGTGGCCGAACACGCTCCCCTGCTGGCCCACGCCACAAGCCACGTCGGTGATCCTCAGGTCCGTCATCGAGGAACGATCGGCGGATCCCTGGCTCATGCCGACGCCGCTGCCGATCACCCTTCGGCGCTCCTGGCGCTCAACGGTTCCGTCGTGGCCCGCAAGGCCGACGGTTCCGAGCGGGTCATCGATGCCGGCGATCTGTTCGCCGGCTTTCTCGAGTCGAGTCTCGACCCGACCGAGATGATCACCGAGGTCCGGATTCCGAAACACACGGGTCTCGGCTGGAACTTCCAGAAGTTCAACCGGCGTGCCCAGGACTGGGCCATCGTCGGGGTCTCGGCCCAGAGCACGGGTGATGGCAATGGCGCCCGAGTCGCCCTGGTGAACATGCACCCGACCCCGGTCCGTGCGGCCGCGGTCGAAGCGGCGCTGGCCGGTGGGGCCGGTGCCTCCGACGCAGCCGCCGCGGCGGCCGAGGGTATGGAACCGTCGAGCGACCTGAACGCCACGGTCGACTATCGCAAACACCTGGCTCGGGTCCTGACCCGCCGCGCTCTGGAAGGCGCCGGGATCGCCTGACCGTGCCGGCCAGCGACCCTGACGAGGCGCCCGACGATCTGCGCGACCATCGACTGACCCGCCCGGACGGCCGCATCGTTGCGTACTCCGAATGGGGTGATGCCACCGACCGAACCGTGCTGCGGGTGCCGGGCACACCGGGATCGAGGTTCTCGGTTCGGGCCGATGTCGAGCCGTGGCGCGTTCGAAACCTGAGGATGATCACCACCGAACGGCCCGGCCTTGGCGCGTCGACCCGTCTCCCGGGCCGGGGATTCAATGAACACGCCGACGATTTGGCCGCCCTCCTGACCACCTCGGCGTCGACCGGGTTCCGATCATCGGTAGCAGCGGGGCGGCGCCGCACATCCTGGCGTTCTGTGCCCAGCATCCCGACCGTGTCGTGGCCGCAACGATAACGGTTGGGGCTGCGCCCCTGGAGAATGACGAGATCGATCAGATGATCGGGCTCAACGCAACGGCCAAACGGTTTGTACTTGACGGCGATCGCGGCGCCCTCACGTCCTTGCTCTCCGAGACCCGCACGTCGATTCTGGATGATCCGCTCGGTAGTTTTCGATCGATCATGGAGACCGCTCCACCAGCCGACCAGGAGATCATTGGCGATCCCGACTGGCAATCGAGCTCCGTGCTGGACATCACCGAGGCACTGCGAACCGGGGTCGAAGGATGGGTCGATGAGTCATGGGCGCTGTTCGCGCCGTGGGACGACATCGATCCCGCTGAGGTGACCACATCGGTGACCTGGTGGCACAGTCGCGACGACCGCAACGCACCACTCTCGGCTGCTTGTCGCCTCGTCGCTCAGTTGCCCGACGCGAGGTTGGAGATATGGGACGATGGAGGCCATCTAACCCGGTATCGCCTGGAGGTTGAACTCCTCGATGAACTTCTCGCCCGGTGGTGACACCGACCATCGTTCCGGTTCCGTGAACCGGTTGACGGCTCGGTAGTGTTGAGGGCATGAAGGAAATCCTTGGCGACCTCGAACGGTGGCGAAAGCAGGGCAAGCGGGTGGCGCTGGCCCGTGTCGTCGACATCGAAGGCTCCGGGCCTCGACTTCCTGGCGCGGCCATGGCCGTGAACGAGGACGGTGAGGTGGCCGGATCGGTGTCGGGCGGGTGTGTCGAGGGGGCGGTGGTGACCGAGTCACTCCAGTGCCTCGAGGACAACTCCCGGCGCATCGTAACCTTCGGCTACTCCGACGACGAGGCGTTCGCCGTCGGACTCACCTGCGGCGGGACCATTCACCTGTATCTCGAACCGCTCGACTGGTAGCGGCCCGGTGTCCGACTCACTGTTTTCCGTCCTGCGAGCGGCGATAGCGGCCGAAGAGCCTGTCGTCCTGGCCACCATCGTCGCCGTCGACGATTCGGTCGATGGCGACGACCTGCCACTGGTCGGGGCCAAGATTCTCCTCCAGCCGGGCTCGGAGCCGTTGGGCTCACTCGGGAACGACGACCTCGACCGGGTCGTGATCCGGGATGCCCTGGGGGAGCTGTCGGCCGGCACCACCGGCATCCGCCACTACGGCCCGCGGGGCGAGGCCCGCCAGGACGAGGTCTCGGTCTTCATCGAATCGTTCGCCCCGCCGCCCCGCATGCTCATCTTCGGTGCCGTGGATTTCACGGCGGCCCTGACGAGGGTGGCCAAAATCCTCGGCTATCGGGTCACGGTCTGTGACGCTCGCCCCGTGTTCGCCACCACGCAGCGCTTCCCGTACGCCGACGAGGTCGTGGTCAACTGGCCCCACCGTCTGCTCGAGGAGGTGGGATCGGAACTCGGCCCCCGCGATGCGATCTGCGTGCTCACCCACGACCCCAAGTTCGACGTCCCCGCCGTCATTGCGGCGCTGGCCACCGACACCGGCTACATCGGGGCGATGGGATCCCGTCGCACGACCAAGGACCGCAACGACCGGCTGATGGCCGAAGGTGTCACCGAGGCCGAAATCGACAGAGTGCGGGCACCCATCGGTCTTGACCTGGGTGCCCGCACTCCGGAAGAGACGGCTCTCTCGATTTGTTCGGAGATCATCGCCCTACGATCGGGCCGCCCTGTCGCCGCCCTCAAAGACACCGAGGGCGATATTCACCGAGCGTGAGGCGATGATCTCCGTGGAACTTGTCATACGGCGTCGACCCCCGAGTCGCCGGTTCGGATACGAACCATCGAATCGACCGGTGTCACCCAGATCTTGCCGTCGCCGATGACCCCGGTTTGGGCACCCTGGCGGACGGCGTTGACGATGAGATCAACCATCTCCTCCCCGGCGACGATGTCGACGCGGATCTTCGGGACGAAGTCGATTCGGTATTCGGCGCCCCGGTAGGTTTCGGTGTGGCCGCCCTGACGGCCGAAGCCCTTGACCTCGGTCACGGTCATGGCGTTGACGCCTATCTCGACCAGCGCTTCCTTCACCTCGGTCAGCCGGTGCGGCTTGATAATCGCAGTTAGCAGTTTCATGTCATGCGCTCCTTGGGTCAGATCCCCGCCGTTGCGGGAACCAGATCGGGGCCGTAGCCGGGACTGCCGTGCTCTTCGGTGTCGAGTCCGGCAATCTCCTCTTCACGTGTGACCCGCAGACCGATCGTGTTCTTGATTGCCATGAACATGATACCTGTGGTGACAACCACGAAAATGAAGTGAGTGATGACCATTACCAGCTGGGTGCCCATCTGACTGAAGCCACCGCCGTAGAACAGGCCGGCGTTCTCCCGGCCGAGGAAGGCGTCGTCGAAGCGGGCGAAGAGCCCGATCGACAGCGTCCCCCAGGTGCCGCAGACACCGTGGACGGAGATGGCGCCGACCGGATCGTCGATCCGGAGACGGTCGAAGAACCGGACGGAGAACACGACCAGCGCGCCGCCGATCGCTCCGATCAGGATCGAGACCGGTGAGGTCACGGCGCCGACTGGAGCGGTGATCGCAACCAGACCGGCGAGGAGGCCGTTGGCCGCCATCGACACGTCGGGTTTGCCGTCTAGCGCCCAGACAACCGCAGTGGCAACCACGGCACCGGCGCAACCGGCCAGAAGGGTCCTGACGGCGATCTGCATGACGAACTCGTCGGCGGCCAGCTCCGATCCGGGGTTGAAACCGAACCAGCCGATGAACAGGATGATGGCGCCGAGCACCACGAACGGGATGCTGTGACCCGGGATGGCCCGCGGAATGCCCTCGTCGGTGTACTTGCCGATCCGGGGTCCGAGGATGAGAGCCCCCATCATGGCGGCCCAGCCACCGGTCGCGTGGACGATGGTCGAACCGGCGAAGTCCGAGAACGGAGTGTCGAGCTGGGCCAGCCAGCCGCCACCCCAGGTCCAGCGGAGCACGATCGGGTAGATGAGTGCGGTGATCACGAACGAGTACACGAAGTACGACTTGAACTTCGTGCGCTCGGCCATGGCTCCCGACACGATGGTGGCGGCGGTGGCGGCGAAGGCGGCCTGGAAGAAGAAGGTGGTTGCGGTGGACAACCCTCCCTCCGCCGGAATGGCGTCGTCGAAGCCGCTCATGAAGAAAGCGCCCCAGCCGAACCAGCCGCCCAGTTTCTCTCCGCCGGTGAAGGCGATGCCGAACCCGAAGAGTGCGAAGGCCAGCACACCGGCCGACATGTCCATCAGGTTCTTCATCATGATGTTGGCGACGTTCTTGGCCCGGGTCAGTCCGGCCTCGACCAGGGCAAAGCCGGCCTGCATGAAGAACACCAGCACACCGGCGATGAAGACCCAGAGGTTGTCGAGGATCACCTGGGAGGCGACGCCCTCGGGCAGGTCCGACTGGGCTGCAACGGGTGAAGCCCACAGGGCGGAGACGGCGGCGACGGTCAAAACGGTCAGGGCGAGGCGCTTCCGACGCCGACCTGCCGGGGGCCCGCTCAACGACGTGGGCGGGTGGTCGGGCGGCGCCGAGGCGGATGTGGAAAAAGGTCTTTGAAATCGTGACGCGGCAGAGCCGATCATGAGATCCTCCTACGGGGTGAGTTTGGGTGTTGTTCCACCGATTGGTTTGAGACTCGAGTTGATCCCACACTCACCCCGTTGTGCGCAGGGGATCTCCTCGTTTGCCACGCACGCTACGTCGCCTGTGTTTCGTGAACGTTTCCGGCCAGTTAACTCGTCGGTGGCGTCATCGAACGGTCGCCACCGGCCTTCAGCAGGCTGCTTCGCTGTGCAGGAGGCGCAGGAAGTCGTAGACCTCCTGCCGATCCTTGGTCCGACGCAGAGGTGGAAGCGCGTTGATGAGGTCCCACCGGTAGCCGCGGTTGGTGGCCAGTCGCGAGTCGAGGACGGCGACCACGCCTCGATCGTCGGAGCGGCGGATGAGCCGCCCTGCGGCCTGAGCGAGGAGGATCTGGGCCCGGGGTAGATCGACCTCCCGGAACGCCCGAGCGCCGACACGGCTTCGCTGTGCTTCGAGCACCGGGTCGTCGGGTCGGGGAAACGGGATCCGATCGATGGCGACCAGGGTGAGCGTCGATCCTGGGAGGTCGACACCCTGCCAGAACGACATCGTGGCCGCCAGCACTGCGCTCGGGTCGTCCTGGAAGCGCTGGATCAGGGCCGACTTGGAGCCCTCCCCCTGAACCAGCACCGGCACGTCGAGTTCGTCCCGAAGGCGTTCGGCGGCCTCGGTCATGGCCGAATAGCTCGTGAAGAGGGCCAGAGCCCGGCCGCCGGCCGCCTTGATGAGCCCGATCAGCTCGTCCTGAACGGCGGATCGGAATTCGGGCCGTTTCGGCGGTGGCAGGTCGGTGGGACAGTACAGGAGCCCGAGTTCCGGATAGTCGAAGGGCGAGCCGACCCGACGAACCTCGTGATCGGATGTGAGCCCCAGACGGGTCCCGAAACCGTCGGACAGCGTGGCGCTGGTCATCACCACGGTGCGATCGGGCCACAGATGATCCTCGAGGAGCGGACCGAGGTCGAGCGGCGTGAGGCGCAACACCGGATTGTTGACGGTTCCGTCGACCCACACGACGTCGGAGGGACCCGACTCGAGCACGAAGTCGATGTCGTTGACGAGACGGGTCGCGACGAGCGTGATCCGCTCGATTCGAGCCGCCACGTTGCTGCCCTCGGTGGCGTCGAGTTTGCGAAGTTCGGCCAAGACTCGTTCGGTTCGGTCGCGGGCCAGCACGATGATGCTCGTGAGGTCGAGATCGATCTCGACGGAGCGGCCGAGCATCGGTGTGAGGGCACTGTCGTACTCGTCGGCCGATCGATTGAGCCCGTCGGCCAGGGCCTCGTCGGTGAGTATCGACCGCACCCTGCGGGCCATGCCTCGGAGCCGCCCGCCGCTGAGTTCGGTGCCGCAGGTGGCGCCGAGGATGTCGGGGAACTGGTGGGCTTCATCGAACACGACGATCTCGTGGTCGCCGAGCAGCGCACCGCCGCTCGACAGGTTGAGGCCGTAGTAGTGCTGGTTGGTGACGATGATGTCGGCGGCGAACGCCTGCTGACGGGCCGCCTCGGAGTAGCACATGTCGCCTGACGGGCAGCGGCCGGCGCCCGGGCATTCGTCGCCGGTCACGCTGACCGCTCGCCAGACGTCGTAGGGAGGGGCATCGTCGAGCTCCTCCCGATCACCGGTCTCGGTGGTCGCCGCCCACTCGAGCAGTCTGGTGAGGCGGTGATCCGGATCCCGCCCGCCAAGAAGCTCGAGCTGTTGGGTGCGGTCGGCCTCCTGAAGATCCTTGAGCTGTTGCACGCACAGATAGTTACCCCGGCCCTTGAGAACGGCCGCGGTCACCGGTCGATCGAGCCCCTCGGCGACGGCGGGAATGTCCTTGTCGACCAACTGGCCCTGCAGTGCGATGGTGGCGGTGGCGATGACGGCGCGCTGTCCGCTTTCCACGATCGGAGTGAGATAGGCGAGAGACTTGCCCGTCCCGGTGCCGGCCTCGACGATCACGATACGGCCGGCGCCGTCATCGTCGGCGTCGCCCTGGTTGCCGCCGTCGTCTTCCGGTGATGTGGTTGGTCCGGTCCCCTCGATGGCTGCATGGATGGCCTCGGCCATCTCAACCTGGCCGGGCCGTTCTTCGCCGCCGCCGGGCAGCGCTCGGGTCACCTCCGCCAGCAGTTGCTTCATCCTGCTCATACGCGAACCCTGAAACAGGACCTTTCAAGTAGAATGAGTGGTTGGAGTCGAGCCGGAACCGCCAAAGGCCGGGTTCCAGTGTGGCGAGGAACACAATGGCTGACGAACAACCCCCTCCGAAAAGGGACGTCAACGAACTCTTCACCTTAGACGCGTCCGGCCCGTCCTCGGACCCGGACGGTCCATTGGCTCATCTGCTGTCGATGTCACCGGTTTCTGACCTGGCCCGGCAATCGGACAAAACGACGGGTGAGGAGCCGAGGCTCGACGATCCGGAGGGCGACCGGGGGAGCGCCGCCGGTGGGGGGAGCGGGATCGGCCGTCCCGGCGCCGACGGTGACCTGCCCGGTATCGCCGATGTCGGCGGGCTCGAGGATCTCTACGTCACCACGGCCGAGTTGCCGCTCGGTGACGCTCCCGCCGATCCATTGCCACCGACCACGATCTCGAGTTGGGCCGCCGGCGTGGTCGAACAACGTCCATTCGGACCGCGACCTGACCGTCCTGATCGATCTCACCCGGCCGACCCCGGAGGGGTTCGACCCCGGTCGACCGAACGTCGACCCGCTCATCGCCGACCAAAGGGGCCCGCGCCCGTTCGTCGCGACTCCGACGTCGACGCCGACCCGTTCCGGTCCTTCGAAGTCGGTGGGAACCTCCGGTTCAGTACCGAGGCCGGGCAGTCTTCGGTCGGCGGTTGGTCGCCGAGCGGGCCCGCTCGGCCGTATCCGGCGGCGTTGGTTCCCCACGCCGTGCCGGCTCCCGTCTCCCCGAGCCGGAGTGTTCGCGTGCCCGGCCAACAACGGCGACGAGGGACGGTGCCCACGGCGCTGATCGAGATCACCGAGCGGCGGTGGTTCTGGGCTTCAGTCGCCAGCGTCCTCGGCTTGGTCGTCCTCGCCTTGCTGGCCGTCGGAGATTTTGTTCCGAATCCACTGGTCACCGATCGCACCGACGTCGTGGCCGATGATCGTGTCCCGGCCGCTCCGGCCGTTGGTGGAGCCACCGAAACGTCGGAAGCCGACACCTCCTCATCCACCGGTGCGGGATCGGGCGGGCTGCAGCCCGCCGATTCGACCACATCGTCCGAATCCACCACGTCGTCGACGGCAACCACGTCCGCCCGTCGTGTCATCACCACCGCTCGACCGACTGTTCGATCCACGACGGCGGTACCCACCTCCGCACCGGCGTCCTCGTCGACAACCACCACGGTCTCCTCGTCGAGCACCGCCACCACGGCCACGTCGTCATCGACCACCGGGTCGAGCAGCTCGACGACGAGCACGACCACCACGGTCACGACCTCCGTCACCACGGCTCCAAGCACCACCACCACCACCGAAGGCGACACGACCACGACCACGGCGAGCGGCAGCAGCAGCACGACCGGAGGCCCGTAGCGGGCCGCCAGCGGAACGCCTCATTCTCCGGAGCGACGACCGTCGAGCTTCGGTCGGAGCCTTGACTCGAGAAAGCGGATACGGTTCAAACGATGAGCAATGAGGGCATCGATCCCGCCCGGATCCCCCGGCACGTGGCCTGCGTCATGGACGGAAACGGTCGCTGGGCTCAACGTCGAGGCCTGCGGAGAACCGATGGGCACAGCGCCGGCGAGGAAGCATTGCTCGACGCCGTGGAGGGCGCCCTCGAACTCGGAATCGAGTGGTTGACCGTCTACGCGTTCTCAACCGAGAATTGGCGTCGCCCGGCCGACGAGGTTCGTTTCCTGATGCGGTTCAACGAGAACCTGCTGGTGCGACGACGCGACGAACTCAACGAGAAGGGCGTGCGCATCCGGTTCATTGGTCGACGCGACTGGAAGGTTCCCAAACGGCTGATCCGCCGTATGGACGAATCGGTGGCGCTGACCGCCGAGAATCGGCGTCTCACCCTCACGATCGCCTTCAACTACGGCGGCCGGGCCGAGATCATCGACGGGATCAAGGCGATGATCACCTCCGGTGTCACGGCCGACTCGATCGACGAGTCGACGCTCGACAAACATCTCTACGATCCCGAGATGCCCGATGTCGATCTCTGGATCCGGACCTCCGGCGAGTTCCGCACCTCCAATTTCCTGGTTTGGCAGTCGGTCTATGCCGAGCTTGTGTTCACCGAAACCCTGTGGCCCGACTTCCGGCGGCGACATCTTGCCGATGCCGTGGCGGAGTATCAACGGCGCGATCGGCGTTTCGGCGGGCTCGGAACGGGTTAGCGATCCGTGGCCCTGTATCGCGACGAGGGGGTCGTGCTCCGCACCTACAAGCTGGGTGAGGCCGATCGAATCGTGGTGCTGTTCACCCGTGGTCGGGGCAAGATACGGGCGGTGGCCAAGGGGGTTCGACGCACAAAGAGCAAGTTCGGGTCGCGTCTCGAACCGGGAACGATCGTGCAACTTCAGCTCTACGAGGGCCGTAATCTCGACATCATCACCCAGGCCGAGCGGGTCGTCGCGTTCACGAGGCTGCGATCCGATCTCGAACTCTACGGCCGAACGTCGGTGGTCCTGGAGATGGTCGATGCAACCGTTGTCGAAGCGGAGGCGGATCCTGCGCTCTACAAGTTGCTGGCCGGTGCGCTCAACGAGTTGGAGCGGAGCGGAAACCCGTTGGTCGTCGCCGCGTTCGCCGCCAAGTTCCTGGCCCTCGAGGGGGTCCAACCCCGCCTCGACGCTTGTGTTCGCTGCGGTGCGGGCGACCAGCTCGAGGGCATCCAACTGGGCGAGGGCGGCGCGGTGTGCGTGCGTTGTCCGCCGACCGGGGAGCCCTTGTCGGCCGACGTGCGGAGGGCGTTCGCACTGGTCCTCGACGGACAGGTGCGCCACGTCCTCGACGCAACCTCACCGGAGGTGGCCCTGGAACTCGAGACGCTGGTGTCGCGTCTGATCGAACAGCACATCGAACGCCGGCTCAAGAGTTCGGCCGTGCTGTACCAGCAGATGCACAACTGATCGGATCGGCATGGCCGGGCCGTGTGTTGTGCTGACGACGTCGGTCAGGTGTCCTCCATCGGCACCCAGGTACCGCGTTGCATGTCGTGGCGGAACCAGTTCTTCAGTGTGGTATCCCAGTAGATCCAGGAATCCCAGTCCTCGCTCCAGATCGGCGCCCTTTTGTCGGGCGCAGGGCTCGAGCCCAGCCGGGCGGTCACAGCGGGTGCGGTCGTTGGGCGCGTGGTTGCCTGGCGAGCGGTTGCGGGGCCGACAACCTTCTCGGTGAGCTCACCGGGAGCCTCGCCGATGGTGGACCGCCTCGTCCTTCGGGCCAGCGCAGCACCTCGTGGCCGTTCCTCGATGACCGGCGGGTCGGCACGAAGGTCGTCGGCGTCCCGGGGGGCCTCGTGGGCGGAAACCTCGTCGGCCTTCGAATCGGCCTGCGGGTCAGGCTGTGCTGCGCCGGGTGGCGTCAGGCCGAGTGCCTCGAACAGGGCGTTGTTGGTCAACGGCATGTCCGACAGCGACGATTCGGGGAGTGTCAGCGAATCGAAGTTGGGGAGTGTCGAGTCCTCGGTCACGTGGCGGGATCGGCGAACAGGCTTCGGATACGGATTGTTCGACCGTTCCTCGACGGGGACCGGCGTGGCCGTCGACTCCGGGGGCGGCTTCTCGGAGGAGCTGTGTCTCTCATTCATGTCAACCGGGTCTCCATGGGGTTGCGGCTCCGGAACACCCTGGTTGCGGCCGGCTGGAGTCGTGCCGGCTCGAACATGGGCTCGAAGTGGCCTCGGGGCTTTGTCACCATCTAGATCGGGCGGTTTGGGTCGTGTATTTAGAGATGTGTCGGTTCGGGTCGATGCGTGGTCGACGAGCGTGGCCGACCTGATCGTCGGTACGAACCTCGTCCGCTCCGGCCTCGTACGCTCCGGCTTTGTTCTCGTCGGCTTTGTTTTCGTCGACTTTGTTTTCGTCGGCTTTGTTCTCGTCGGCTCCGTCTCGACGGTTCGGGCCCGGGGTGCGAGTGCGTCCGCAGCCGAGACCATGTCGTCTGCCGAACGTCGGTTGACCACCATGGTGCCGGCCAGACGGTCGGCAACGCGCCGGCGCTCCGGATTGGAGGCGGCGAAGGCGAAGCCGGTCAAACCGGGTACGACCAGGGGCATCAGGTCGACGAGCGAGAAGAGCGTCCGAAGAACGTGCCTGACGATGCCGGCCGGCTCGCCGTCGACCTTGGCGACGCTCATCCGGAACAGGAACTTGCCCGGGGAGCGGCCGTCGAGGAGCCGGGGCATGAGGGCGCCGACGACGATGCAGGCAGCGGCTGCAGCAGCGATGATCGTGATGACATCGTCGGTGGAGTAGGCCCAAAGCGTGTCGCCGATCAGGTGACCCCGGCTGAGCGGTCCGGTCAAGCCGTCGATCACCTGTCGATCGGCGTCGGCGAAGGTGACCGAGCCGTCCGGCTGTCGTAACGCGGCAACCCTGGTCGCCGTGGCAACGGCGGCCACCGCGGTCGCCAACGACACGACCGCGAGATCGACGAGACCGGCGGCGACGCGACGCGGCAGCGGCGGCAAGCGGTCGGGAGTCGGGGCTCCCGAAGTCGTGTGGTCATCCACTGTGGACCTGTCGGCAGGATTTTGGCCGCCGCAAGGAATTTGGAATCGACAGGACGATGAAAACGTTACGCTGCTGGTATGGAAACTCCCGATCCGGACCTGTTCGACAAGATTGTCAACCTCTGCAAACGGCGGGGTGTCGTCTTCCCTTCGGTCGAGATCTACGGCGGCTTCCGGTCAACGTATGATTATGGTCCTGTCGGCGTCCTGATGCTGCGGAATGTGAAGGACGCGTGGTGGCGATCGATGGTGCAGCTCCGAGTCGATGTCGTCGGAATCGACGCGTCGATCCTGTCACCGCCTGCGGTCTGGGAGGCTTCCGGACATCTGGCCAACTTCACCGATCCGCTCGTCGACTGTCGCAACTGCGGGGCCCGTCACCGCCAGGACAAGATGGAGGACCCGAACACCTGCCCCACCTGTGGCGAGTCGGGCCGGCTGACCGAGCCCCGTCACTTCAACCTCATGTTCAAGACCCACTCCGGGCCGGTCGAGAACGAGGGCGCGGTCACCTACCTGCGGCCCGAGACGGCCCAGGGCATGTTCATCAACTTCGCCAACGTCTTGAACACATCACGCAAGCGGCCGCCGTTCGGTATCGCCCAGATAGGCAAGAGTTTCCGCAACGAGATCACCCCCGGCAACTTCGTGTTCCGGACCCGGGAATTCGAACAGATGGAGATGGAGTTCTTCGTGCCACCGGAGGAGTCCGACCAGTGGTACGAATACTGGTGCGCCGAACGGATGCAGTGGTACATCGATCACGGCATCCCGGCCGAGAAGGTGCGCCTGCGGCCACACGACGCCGACGAGCTCAGTCACTACTCCTCGGGCACGAGCGACGTCGAGTTCCTGTTCCCCTGGGGATGGGACGAGCTGGAAGGAATCGCCAACCGGGGCTCCTACGACCTCGACCAGCACGCCGAACACTCCGGTCAGAAGCTCGAGTACTTCGATCAGGCCGAGAACCGACGGTACGTTCCCCACGTCGTCGAACCGGCGGCCGGGGCGACCCGGGCAATGATGGCGTTTCTGATGGCCGCCTACGATGAGGAGATCGTCAACGACGAGACCCGCACGGTGTTGCGGCTTCATCATCGGATCGCACCCTACAAGGTGGCCGTCCTGCCCCTGTCCAAGAAGCCGGAACTCACCGAACCGGCCCGTGAGTTGCTGGCCTCGCTCCAGCCGCACTGGATGGTCGACTACGATGAGACCCAGGCGATCGGTAAGCGCTATCGCCGTCAGGACGAGATCGGCACCCCATACTGCATCACGTTCGACTTCGACTCCCTCGACGACAAGGCGGTCACCATCCGCGAACGCGACAGTATGGAGCAGGTTCGCCTGCCCATCACCGACGTCGTCGGATGGCTGCAGGATCACCTGTCCTGAGATCGGCGTCGAGCACACTGAGGCCTACAAGGTCCTGCGGGCCGTTCTCTGACCCCGGTCGTCCCGCCCGTTGCCGGCTGCACGCCGTCCGTAACGCGCCCCGGCAGGTGGGTGACCGTCGGTCCCACGGTGTAGCTTTGGTGCTCTGTGGGGATTGTCGACGAGGATGTGGCCCGGGTTCGAGATGACAGCGACATCGTCGCGGTAGTCACCCAGTACACGCAGCTTCGCCGGGTCGGACGCCGCTTTTCCGGGCTGTGCCCATTCCACGCCGAGAAGACCCCGTCGTTCTCCGTCAACCACGAGGAGGGGGTCTACTACTGCTTCGGCTGTGGAGTGGGTGGCGACGTCATCACCTTTGTCCGGGAGAAGGAGCAGCTCGACTTCGTGGGCGCTGTCGAGTGGTTGGCCCACAAGTTCAACATCTCCCTGCGCTACACCGACTCGAACGAGGGCGAAAACCGTCGACGCAAGTCCCGTCTCCAGGATGCGGTGGCTCAGGCGGTCGACTTCTATCACGACCGACTCCTGTCGGCGTCCGACGCCGGAGCCGCCCGCAGTTATCTGCGCCAGCGGGGCTACGACGGCGAGACCGTGCGACGGTTCAAGATCGGGTGGGCCGGTGACGATTGGGATCTCCTGGCCCGTTCATTGAACCTGTCGGACAAGGACCTCATCGACTCGGGTCTCGGGTTCGTCAACCGGCGTGGGCGTCAACAGGACGCGTTCCGGAGCCGCATCATGTTCCCCGTATTCGACGCCCAGGACAACGCTGTCGGCTTTGGGGGTCGTAACATGCCGGGAGCGGAAGGGCCGAAATACAAGAACTCATCCGAGTCGACCGTCTACGCCAAGAGCCGCCTCCTCTACGGTCTGAACTGGGCCAAGACCCAGGTCGTGGAGGCCGACGAGGTCGTGGTCTGCGAGGGGTACACCGACGTGATCGCCTTCTTCAACGCCGGCATGGCCCGGGCCGTTGCCACCTGCGGAACCGCCTTGACCGACGACCATGTCAAGCTCCTGCGTCGATTCGCGCGCCGGGTGGTGCTGGCGTTCGACGCCGACGCCGCCGGCCAGAACGCCGCCGCTCGATTCTACGAGTGGGAGCGGGCTCATGATCTCGACGTGGCGGTGGCTGATCTGCCCCCCGGCGTCGACCCCGGCGAACTCGGCCAGCAGGACCCGGAGCGGCTGCGCAAGGCGGTTTCGGGGGCTCGTCCGTTCCTCGAATTCAGGGTGGAGCGGGTTTTCGAGGCCGCCGACCTGGGATCGGCCGAGGGTCGGGCCCGGGCCGCCGACATGGCGCTGGGGATGATTGCCGAGCACCCTGACCCGCTGGTCCGCGATCAATATGTGATGGATGTCGCCACCCGCTGTCGGATCGACGTCGATCTCGTCCGGACCCAGCTCGGGAATCGCTCGGCGTCGGCCCGGCAGCCGGCGTCGTTCGCGTCGACAGGGCCCGGGCCGTCGTCAGGGTCGATCGCACGGCCGATCCTGCGGGAGGGCCCGGAGCTCGAAGCATTGAAGCTCGCCGCTCAGGACAGCTCATCGCTGGCGGATCTCGTCGTGCCGGAGTTGTTCACCGACGAGTTGGCCGCCACCGTGTTCGATCTCCTGGGCCGTCACGAGAAGCTGCACGAGGTGATCGACGCCGGTGGGCCCGAAGTGGGGGAGTTGGTGCAGCGGCTGTCGGTGGAGGAGACTATGGCCACGCCGATCGAAGTGGCAGCCCGATTGTGGGAACCGTACCTCGAACGTCTCATGTCGGACTGGAAGGCGGCGCTGGCCGGTGCCCCGACGTCCGAGCAGGCCGACATCTTCCGCGAACACACCTGGCTGCGGCTCAAGCTGGAGGAGGTCCGCGACCCATCCCGACAGGCACGGGCCATAGCAGACTTGCTAGGTTGGATTGAGGCCCCGGAAGGCGAGGAGCAGAGTTGACCGAGAAGCCGGCGCAATCGACGTGGTCGACGATCGAGGAGTACGCGCCTCGGTTGTTGCTGCGGGCCAAAGCCGGCCGTCCCCTCAACATGGAGGACGTGGTTGCCGTTATGCCCCGGGTCGAATTGAGCCCTGGTGTATTGGAAGAGCTCCGTGATTTCATGGCCGCCAACTCGATCCCGTTCGACGAGGAGCCGGTGGACGTCAGCGAACTCGACGGCTACCGGGTCCGCCGCCGACGTCGTACCGTCGATCCCGCTCAGGCCGCAGCGGCCGCCATGGCCCGGGCCAGCGGTTCGTCGGACCCGGTTCGCATGTACCTCAAGGAGATCGGCAAGGTTCCGCTGCTCAGCGCAGCTGAAGAGGTGTCGCTGGCCAAGAGGATCGAGTCCGGCTCGGCGGCGGCCGACCGGATGACCGAGCTGATCGAAAGCGGCGAGTGGCAGACCATGTCGACCGACCAGCAGCGCCGCCACCGGCAGGCGGTAGCCGACGGCGAGGCTGCGGCCCAGGATCTGACCGCGGCCAATCTGCGGCTTGTGGTGTCGATCGCCAAGCGTCATGTTGGCAGGGGCGTACAGATTCTCGACCTGATCCAGGAGGGAAACCTGGGGCTCATGCGGGCGGTGCAGAAGTTCGACTACACGAAGGGCTTCAAGTTCTCGACCTACGCCACCTGGTGGATCCGGCAGGCCATCACGCGGGCGATCGCCGATCAGTCCCGCACCATTCGCGTGCCGGTGCACATGGTCGAGTCGATCAACAAGGTGCTGCGGGCACAACGCATGCTCGGGTCCCGCCTGGAGCGTGACCCCACCGTGCCCGAGCTGGCCAAGGAAGTTGATCTTCCGCCGGAGAAGGTGGAGGAGATCCTGCGCATCGCCTCCCAGGATCCGCTGTCGCTCGACAGCCCGGTCGGCGACGAGGACGACACGTCGATGGCCGACTTCATCGCCGACCAGGGCGCCGCACCGCTCGACGTGGCGGCCCGAAAACTCTTGGAGCAGGCGGTCAAGGACGTACTCGACGATTTGTCGGAAAGGGAGGCCGAGGTCGTTCGCCTGAGATTCGGCTTGGACGACGGCCGGCCCCGTACCCTGGAGGAGGTCGGCAAGGAGTTCGGCGTGACCCGGGAGCGGATCCGTCAGATCGAGTCGAAGACGCTGGCCAAACTTCGCCACCCGCTTCGTAGCGACCGTCTCCGCGACTACCTCGACTAACGAGCCGGCCGGGCGCCCGTCGGGGGAGTGGGTCGAGCCGCCGTGGTTTCGACACGTGCGAGCCCCACAACGATCAGGCGGACGGATCAGGACCTAAGCCTCTTGGGGGTCTTCGCCCAGCTTGCTTGGATGAGACAAGGAGGCGGGTTCCGTCATATCTGTCCTTGGACTGGATGGTGCCTGGTAGGACGACGTTGGTCGAGGTGCTGAGACTCATGAAGAACCTCATCTCCAGACGGGGTATGGCGATCCTCGACACGATCGTGACCGGCGCTGCAGTATGGGCGCCCGGTGCCGCTGGCTTTGACGACAACGGCCCCATCGACGCCGCGGTCGGCTGCGTGGGGATGGACTGACGATGGAGCGAGTCACCGCAACCCGATCGGAGCTGCTGGCCCGCAACGCGCAGATCGCCATGGCGGTTCGCGGCCGCGATGTTCTTCGCGAGAAACGAGAGCAGCTGATGAAGGAGCTGCGGGAGACCGGGGACGACATCCTCACCAGCAGCGAGGCCCTCGACGCGGCGCTTGCCAACGGGAGGAGGGCCCTCGCTCTGGCCGAGGCCCTCGACGGTCCCGAGCAGGTGGGATCGGCGGCCGGTGCCGGTGGGCGTCAGCTGCTGACCACGACCCGGACGTCGACGGTCATGGGTGTGCGTATCGTGCAGATCCTGGCCGAACCGGCCGGCCGGCCCCGCACCGGCCGCGGCTACTCGATGGCCGGCAGCAGCCCTCGCATCGACGAGGCCGCCAAAGGCTTCGAGGTGGCCATCGACCGATTCCTCGAATACGCCCGGTACGAGCTACGGCTGCGGCGACTCGTGGACGAGGTTCGCACCACAACCCGGCGAGTCAACGCCCTCGAAACGATGGTGATCCCAGGACTCCGGAGCGACTGTGCCTGGATCAGATCCGTGCTCGACGAACGCGAGCGCCAGGACCGGTTCCGGCTCAAGCGATCGGCCCGAAAGCGGGCGGCTCGCCTCGCCCAGGGGGCCCGACGATGAACGACGCGACCCGGCGCAACGACGGTCTGCCCGGCGCTGTCGAGCAGCCTCGGGTGGCGACAATGCTGGCCACGATACGCGAGGCGGAGCGGGAGATGGTCCGCCGGATCGAGGAGGCCAAGGCGGCGGCCGAAGCCCGTGTGACCGAGGCCCAGGCCGCAGCCGACGCCGCTGTCGTCGAGGCTCGCAAACGGGGAGTCGAGCAGGCCGAGGCCCACCACCGTGAGCGGCTTGCCACCGTCGGCGAG
Source organism: Acidimicrobiia bacterium (assembly GCA_029863385.1). Classification (GTDB taxonomy): domain Bacteria; phylum Actinomycetota; class Acidimicrobiia; order Acidimicrobiales; family SZUA-35; genus JAHELU01. The sequence goes on along the minus strand of JAOTVU010000001.1, from coordinate 54,328 downwards.
GAGGCCGACCGGATCCGGCGAGAGGGTCGGCACGAGGCCGACCGCCTGCTGGAGACCCTGCGGCCCCGCCTGACCGAGCGGCTTGATGACATGGTGGCTCTCGTGGTGCAGATCCCGACGGAGGAGGGCCGATGCTCGTCGACATGACGAAGGTCCACGTGATCGGCCACCGTCGCCACCTCGATGAGGTGGTGGCACGGCTGCACGCCCTCCACGTCGTCCATCTCATCGATGTCACCGCCGATCACGAGGTTCACCTCCCGCCGCTCGGGGTCGACGACGAGCAGCTGGCCGAACTCCATGAGGCCCGCCTGCTCCGGGCCCGCATCGACTCGCTGCTTGCCCTGCTGCCCGAACCACCGCCGGTGCCGTCGCCCGCTCCCACGATCGATCTCGACGAGATCAGACGAGAACTCGATGCGGTCGGTCCGGAAATCGAGCGGTTGGTGATCGAGATGGAGGAACTGACGGCCGAGCAGGACAACCTGCCTCGACACATCGCCGCCCTTGGACGGCTGCTCCCCCTGCTCCCGGAGGCGACCATCACCGAGGGATACGAGACTTCTGCGGTCTTGATCGACAGCCACTTTCCCGACGTGTTGGCCGCGCTCGACGTCGAGCTGGGTGAATTGCTGGACGGGAACTTCGAGATCATCTCCGATCGGGTTGACGCCGACACCATCGGCGCCCTCATCGTGTTCCCCCAGCGCCGGTCCCAGGACGTGGCCTCGCTGCTGGGCCGGGAGCAGCTGAGCCGGGTCCGTCTGCCGCAACGCTTCAGCGGGCTCCCCTTCCGCCGGGCTCTGGCCGCGATGCAGCGCCGGCTGGACGAGCTGCCGGCCGAGCTCGAGGACCGGCGGGACAGGATACAGCGGCTGGTTGCCCCCCACGGCAGCTGGGTGGTGGCCAGCGGCCAGCTGGCGGCCCGCATGGACCAGCTGGCCGCGGTTCGGCTGATGGGGGCCACCTCCCACACCTTCGTCGTCTGCGGCTGGGTGCCAACCCCACGGCTGGCGGAGGTGAGGGCGGCGCTGGCCGAAACGGCGGGAGGCTCGACGGTGCTGCTCGACAGCCCGCCCGGCCAGTCGGACAGCCCGCCGGTACTGCTCGACAACCCCGCTGTGGCCCGGCCGTTCGAGCTCTTCCTCCGGTTGTTGGCGATCCCCGTCTACGGCGGGTTCGACCCGACACTGCTGATGCTGGCCTTCATGCCGCTCTTCATCGGCATCATGCTCGGCGACATCGCCTACGGCGCGGCCCTGCTGGTGATCGCACTGGTGGTCGGGCGCCGCTTCGGCAACCGACCGGGGGCGGTGCGAGACGTGAGCCGCATCCTGGTCCTGGCCGCCGTGTGGTCGATGGTCTGGGGCGTGATCTACGGCGAGTTCCTGGGCGATCTCGGCCACCGCCTGTTCGACCTCGAGCCGATCTGGGTCAACCGGGAGGAGGCCCTCGAGCCATTGCTCGTACTGTCCCTCGGTATCGGGGCCGTCCATGTCGTGCTCGGGGTGCTACTCGGGATCTGGAGGGCGGCGGTTACTGCGCAGTCCAGCAAGCTCGTCGAGCGCATCGCCCTGCTGGTTGCCCTGTCCGGCTCGTTCCTGATCGTGCTGGCGGTGGCCGAGCAACTGCCGGCCGGTTTTGTCACCCCCGGTATGGTGGCCGTTGTCATCGGGCTGGTGGTGATGATGGCCAGCGGGGGAGCGATGGGTCTGGTCATGGGCCCGCTCGAACTCATCGGGGCATTGGGCAATGTGCTCTCGTATCTGCGGATCGCGGCCATCGGGCTGGCCTCGGTGTTCCTGGCCAGGGTGGCCAACGACCTCGGAGCCACCGCCCCGTTGTTGGTGGGGATACTGATCGGCACCCTGTTCCACACCCTCAATCTCGCCCTCGGTGTCTTCAGCCCAACCATCCAGGCGTTGCGGCTCCACTACGTCGAGTTCTTCAGCAAGTTCTATGAAGAAGGGGGTGAGGAGTTCAGCGCGTTCGGCGGCGACAACAACGCCGACCCACCGGTCGAGCAGCTCAACCCCGACTCCTGACATCCACCGACCCACACCAACAGTCGAACCGACCAAGTACAACGACCAGTCACATCGACCGGTCACTTCAGAAGACCAAACCGACAAAGGAGGATCCCATGGAAGCCGGACTATTGGCTATCGGAGCCGGCATTGCAGTTGGCCTGGCCGCCCTGGCCACAGGCTACGCACAGGGCAGGATCGGCTCGTCCGGGATCGGCGCCATCGCCGAGAATCCCGAACTGACCGGCCGCATCATCCTGCTGGTCGCCATTCCCGAGACCCTGGTCATCCTCGGGTTCGCAGTGGCGGCCATGATCATCGTGCTTCTTGGAGGCTGAGTGGCACTCGACGCCATCCTGGCCAGCATCGAATCCGACGGCGAGAACGTCATCGGCGAGTTGGAGGACACGGCCGCCCGGCGGGTGGCCGCGCTCGAGGACAAAGCACGGGCCGAGGCGACCCGGGTCGAACAGGACGCGGCCGCAGGTCGGTCCCGGGTGGCCGAGCAGGAGGCGGCTCGGCTTGTCGATCGAGCACGGCTGGAGGCCCGGCGGGCCTCACTCGAGGCGGTCGAAACCGCCTACCAGGAGGCCCTGGTCGATCTGCGGACCCGGCTGTCCTCACTTCGAGGAACAGGATCGTACCCGACGATCCTGGCTCGCCTGCTCGACGAGGCGCTGTCCCTGCTCCCCGACGCCACCCGGGTCGACGTCGATCCGGCCGACGTCGAACTGGTGGAATCACTGCTGGCCGAGCGCGACCGGGCCGGGGTCGAGGTGACGGCGAGTTCACCCCGTTGGGGTGGGCTCGAGCTCAGAACCGCCGACGGCCGCGTGCTGCACAACACCTTCGAGTCTCGCCTGGAGAGGGCCGACCGGTTGCTCCGACAGCTGGTCGCCGGTCAACTCTCGGACGAGGGGGCGACGTGACGAACAATTCGAGGCCGATCGCCTTGCGTGGGGCCGTGCCCGGATCCGGGTTCGACTACGGCAATGCCCGCCTGCGAGCCCGGCGGGCCCAGCTGCTCGACGGCAAGGACTTCAGGGAGCTGTACGCCGCCGGAAGCGCCGACCGCATGCTGGGGGCGCTGCGCTCCACCGCCTATGAGCGGGATCTCGAGCGGGCCCTGGTCCACCGAGGCCCCTTGCGGCGGATCGACGAGACGGTGCGGCATCACCTCGTGCGTTCGCTGGGCGACCTACGCCGGTTCTACGAGGGGCGGGCGGCGGCCGGGATCGAGTTGCTGCTCGGCCGCTGGGACCGCCACAACCTGGTGACGATCGTTCGCACCACGGCCCGCCCGACCGTCTATCGGGAACTCGACTCGCTGGTTGTTCCGGCCGGAACAGTCGGTGCCGGCCCGTTGGCCGAGCTGGCCTCCCAGCCGTCGCTGAGATCGGCCATCGAGTTGATGGTGGCCTGGGATCTCCCGTCGCGCCGCACCTCGCGACGGCTGCTGGCCGAGTGGCCGCGCTACGCGGCCAGCAACGATCCAATGGTGCTGGAGGAGGTGCTCCAGCGAGCCTGGGCCGAGTCGGTCGACGACGCCCTCGGCGACTGGGAAGGAAGCGACCTGGAGGAGATCCTCAGGAGCGAGATCGACCTGCTCAACCTGCTCTCGACCCTGCGCCGGCGCGACGACGAGGGACCGGCCCCGACCGACCCCGAGGACACCCTCCTAGTGGGGGGTACGCTCCGTCCCCGGGTTCTGGATGAGGTCCATCGGGCGTCCGACAGGGCGCAGTTGGTTGCCGCTCTGGCCGGTCACCGGCTTCCGGAGGGCTGGTCGGGGGCCTTCGAGCAATGGAGCAGCGATGACGATCTCGCCGGTCTGGCCGGAAGGCTCGAACGGGCACTGGCCGGTCGAGCCATCGGGTTGTTCGGCCGGGGCGATCCGTTGGGGATCTCCATCCCCATCGCCTACGCCTCGGCCAAGGAGTGCGAAGCCCGTAACATCCGCCTCGTCGGACGGGCGCTGGTCCACCGGCTGCCGCTCAACGAGGTCGAGGAGGATCTCTTCCCATGGTGACGGCGCCGACGGGACTGTTGACGGTGGTGGTGCCGCCGGAGCTGGCCGGCGGTTTCCGCCTGGCCGGGGTTGTCGTCCAGGAGGCGGCCGATGCCGCGGCGGCGGAGGCGATCGTGGACGCCCTGATCGGTGGCGGGGAGCGGGGCATTGCCGGGGTCTACGCCCCCTTCCACGCCGAGCTCGAAGCCGCAACACAGGAGCGTTACGAGCGCTCGACCGAACCGATCGTGATGCCGCTCCCGGCAGGTCTCGAGCGAGCCGACGCCGGGACCCACCGGGCCCGAATCGCAGCAATGCTGGAGCGGGCCATCGGCTACCACATCTCCTTCCCCCAAGAGGCCGGGACATGACGGCCACCCCCGGGCGCGTCGTTCGGGCCGCCGGCCCGGTTGTGGAGGCCACCGGTCTCGATCGGGCTCAGCTCTACGACGTGGTTCGGGTCGGTGAGCAGAACCTGATCGGCGAGGTGATCAGGTTGAGCGACAACCGGGCGGTGATCCAGGTCTACGAGGAGACGAGCGGGCTGAACGTCGGCTCTCCCGTCCACCACACCGGCGGGCCGCTCACCGTCGAGCTTGGACCGGGCCTGATGGGCAAGGTGTTCGACGGTGTGCAGCGGCCTCTCACCACGCTCTCGGCCGGTGACGGCGAGCGGTCGGGTGGACCCTTCATCGCCCGGGGCGTCGAGGCTCCCGCTCTGGACCGGGATCGGGTCTGGGAGGTGACCCCGCAGGTCTCGGTCGGCGACCGGGTCGACGTCGGCGACGTGGTGGCCACCACTCCCGAGACCGCCGCCATCGAGCATCGGGTCGTCTCGCCGCTGGCCGGAACGGTCACTGCGATCGGGTCGGCCAGAGCAACGGTTGTCGATCCGGTGGTCTGGGTCGACGACCAGCCGATCGCCATGCTGTCCCGGTGGCCGGTGCGCCAGAGCCGGCCGGTGGCCCGCCGGCTCGACCCCACGGTGCCCCTCACCACCGGTCAGCGTGTGGTCGACACCCTGTTTCCCGTGGCCCGAGGCGGCAGCGCCACCATCCCGGGCGGATTCGGGACGGGCAAGACCGTTCACGAACAGACCCTGGCCAAATGGAGCGACGCCGATGTCATTGTGTATGTCGGGTGCGGCGAGCGAGGCAACGAGCTGGCCGACGTGCTCGAGGATTTCCCCCGTCTGCGGGATCCGCGGACCGGTGCGTCCCTGATGGAGCGAACCATCCTCATCGCCAACACCTCGAACATGCCGGTGGCGGCCCGGGAGGCCTCGATCTACACCGCCATGACCATCGCCGAGTATCACCGTGATCAGGGCTACGACGTGGCCCTGTTGGCCGATTCCACCAGCCGCTGGGGCGAGGCACTTCGGGAGGTGTCGAGCCGGCTGGAGGAGATGCCGGGTGAGGAGGGCTACCCGGCCTATCTCCCGTCCCGCCTGGCCGAGTTCTACGAGCGGGCCGGGGCCACAACCTCCCTCGGTGGCCGCCCCCGGGACGGGTCGATCACGATCGTTGCCGCCGTGTCGCCACCGGGTGGTGACCTTTCCGAGCCCGTCACCCAGTACAGCCTCCGTCTGGCCGGTACGTTCTGGTCGCTCGACAGCGATCTGGCCCGCCGTCGCCACTTCCCGGCCATCAACTGGAACCGCAGCTATACCCTGTATCGGCTGGGCCCGTGGTTCGACGAGCACGTCGCAGCCGACTGGGAGGACCAGCGGCAGTGGGCGCTGGGCCTGCTGGCCCAGGAGGAGGAGCTGCAGAATATCGTCCAACTGCTCGGCGTCGAGGCTCTCGCCCCGGCCGAGCTCGTCACCTTCCAGACCGGTCAGACCCTGCGGGAGGACTTCCTGCAACAATCGGCGTTCGACGAGGTCGATGCCTTCTGCCCACTCACCAAGCAGTACTGGATGCTCCGGGTCATCCGCCATCTGCACGAGGAATTGGTCGAGGCCGCCGAAGCCGATGCCGACCGGGGGCGCCCCCTTCCGGCCGGCACCGTCGAAGCGGTGGCCCGTATGCGGAGCTGGCCACCCGACCAGGCCGGCCGATTGGCGACCGAGCTGATCGAGAGAATCGAAGGGGAGGTACAGGGTCGATGAGACACGCCGGTGGGCTGTTCACCTACGAGCTCAGTACCGTGACCCACATCGCCGGCCCCCTCATCGTCGTCGAGCGGGCGGCCGTCGCCCATCTCGGTGAGGTGGTGGAGGTCCTGGCGGCCGACGGCGGGGTGCGGGCCGGTCAGGTTCTCGAGGTCGACGACCACCGGGCCGTGATCGAGGTATTCGAGGGAACCCGGGGGCTCGGGCTGGCCACCACAACGGTTCGCCTGGGCCAGGATGTTGCCCGGCTCGGTGTCGGCCGCGGTCTACTTGGCCGCATCCTCGACGGTTCCGGTCGGCCGATCGACGGCGGACCACCCCCCATGCCGGAAGAGTTCCGCGATGTCAACGGCCTGCCCATCAACCCGGCCATGCGGAGCTACCCGTCGGAATATGTCGAAACCGGGATCTCGGCCATCGACGGTCTGAACACCCTGGTCCGGGGTCAGAAGCTTCCGATCTTCTCCGGCTTCGGCCTGCCAGCCGGCGAGCTGGCCGCTCGGATCGCCACCCAGGCCCGAGTGGTCGGGACCGGCGAGGACTTCGTCGTCGTCTTCGCCGCCATGGGGATCACCCAACGGGAAGCCAGCTTCTTCCGCCGGCATTTCGAGAACAGTGGACGGCTCGACCGTACCGTGCTCTTCGTCAATCGGGCCGACGATCCGCCCATCGAGCGCCTCCTCACGCCTCGGCTTGGGCTCACGGTGGCCGAGTACCTGGCCTTCGTCCACGGGTTGCATGTGCTGGTGATCCTCACCGACATCACCAACTACTGCGAGGTGCTGCGTGAGGTGTCGACGGCCCGGGAGGAGATTCCGGGTCGACGGGGCTACCCGGGCTACATGTACACCGACCTCGCCGGTCTCTTCGAGCGGGCCGGCCGGATCCGGGACAGGCCGGGTTCGGTGACGCAGCTGATCGTGCTGGCCATGCCCGACGACGACATCACCCACCCCATCCCGGATCTCGTCGGCTACATCACCGAGGGCCAGATCGTGATGTCCCGGGAACTCCACCGAGTGGGCGTCGATCCCCCGATCGACGTCCTGCCCAGCCTCAGCCGCCTGATGAACGCCGGGATCGGCGACGGCAAGACCCGCGGCGACCACCGTCAGCTCTCCGACCAGCTCTACGCCTTCTACTCCCAGGGTCGTGACCTGCGCCGGCTGGTGGCCATCATCGGCGAGGCCAGCCTGTCCGACGACGACCGCCGCTACCTGCGTTTCGCCGAGGCGTTCGAGCGTCGGTTCCTCCACCAGGAGCACGAGCGCTCGATCGAGGAGACCCTTGATGTGGCGTGGGATGTGCTGGCACCGTTCTCGGACGGCGAGCTGAAGCGGATCTCGCCGGAGGTGATCGAGCGCCATCGCCCCCGGTAAGGTCGAGTTACCCGAAGGTGAAATGTTGCGGCCCCGAATCCGCTGACGATCAGGTTGGCGCCCCGCACTCCAGCAGTCGAGAACAAATGCTCGAATTCTGGGCGCAGGGGGATTCGCTCGCCGTTCAAAAAAGGTGATCGGGGAGCCGAAGGAACTTGGTATCATGGCGATTCGCCAATCCGGGGTAGCTCAGTTGGCAGAGCAACTGACTGTTAATCAGTGGGTCGTGAGTTCGAGCCTCACCCCCGGAGCAACGTTTCCCCAGGCCAGAGCACATCTTGCCGAAGGAAGCCACCACCAGACGTGGCACAGGACAGCAACCGGGACGGCAACGGGAATCCGAACCATGGGTCCGTAGCAACGGTGACGAGGGCGTCATCGTCGCCGCGACATCTTTGCCTGAGATCGAGGAGTCGCCCAGGAGGCCAGCTCGTCGCCTTCCTCGTTCTTCAGCCTGGACGGATCGCCGTCAGGCCGAACAGCTCCTCTGCATTCCGGCCAAGGACTTGCGCCCGCTGGTCGTCGGTCAGACCGGCTGCCGCGATGAAATCGATGGGATTGCCCTGCCCCATGTCGAAGGGGTAGTCGGTCCCGAGGAGCACCCGATCAGCCCCGTACTGCTCGACGAGCAGTCCGAGGAGCGCCGGCGAGAACACGGTGGAGTCGAACCACAGGTTCGACAGATACTCCGACGGGAGTCGATCGATGTGCTGTCGCATCTCCGGTCGATGTCGAAAGGCGTGATCGGTTCGTGCCGAATAGAACGGGAGATAGCCGCCTCCGTGCACGACGAGCATGCGCAACCCCGGGTGCCGCTCGAACACTCCGCCGAGGATGAGTCGGGTAACGGCAAGCGTTGAGGACAGTGGCAGACCGATCACGTTCACCAGGTAGTAGTCCGACAGCCGGCGACCTTCGGTGAAACCGGCGGGGTGCAGGATGACGACGATTCGCAGCTCGGCGAGGACTTCCCAGACCGGATCGAACTTCGGGTCGTCGAGGTCGACCCCGACCACGTCGGTGCCGATTTCGATGGCCCGTATGTCGAGTTCGTTTCGGAGCCGCTCGGCTTCCTTCACCGCGTCGGCCGGATGCGCCATCGGGAGGGTTCCCACGCCCCAGAACCGTTGCGGATGCGAGGCGACGATCTCTGCGATGGCATCGTTTTGCATTGACGTGATCTGTGTGGCTGTCGCCCGGTCGAGCCAGTAGAAGTAGTGGGGCGGGGCGAGCGCGATCGCCTGAACATCGACACCCATGATCTCCATGTCCTCGATCCGCGTCGCCGGTTCCGTGAAACGATCGTGGACACACTCGTGGTATGCACGATTGAGGGCGTTCGTCTGGTCGGTCGAATAGAGCGAGCGGGGATCCAGCTCCGGAGAGAAGTGCTCCATCGCCAACGCCGCCGCCCCGGGCACCTTCAGGTGTGAGTGCACGTCGATCACCGGGCCGGTCACGGCGGTGGTCGGGGACTCCGACCACCGGTCCGCCCAGCCTTCCCATCCGGTCACGGTCATGATGGGCCTATACCACCGGGTTCGAGAGCGTGCCGATGCCGTCGACCGTCACGTCGACGACGTCGCCGGGACGGAGGAAGCGAGGAGGGTCGAAGCCGATGCCGACACCCGGTCCGGTTCCCGTGGCGATGACGACGCCGGGACGCAGTGTCATGACCGCGGAGAGCGTGGCGATGACGGTGGGGATGTCGAAGATCATGTCGGCCAGGGCGTACGACTGGCGGACCTCGCCGTTCACGACCGTCCGGAGCGACGCCGAGCCGACATCGCCGAACTCATCGGCGGTCACGATGCACGGACCCATAGGACAGAAGGTGTCGGGACTCTTCCCGACGAACCATTGGGCATGCATCGACTGCAGCTCCCTGGCGGTTACGTCGTTGATGATCGTGAATCCGAACACGTGGTCGAGAGCGTTGGCCGGATCGACGGATCGGGCCTCTCGTCCGATGACGACACCGAGTTCGCCCTCGTAGTCCGTCGTCCCCGTCGGGTCGTTGCCGCTGACGATCGGAGCCGCGGTGCCGATGATGGACGACCCGGACTTCCCGAAGATGATGGGATGCGAGGGCAGCACCTCCTTCTCGGTTGCGTCGAACCCCGAGTCGGCGAATTCCTTCGCATGGTCGGGGTAGTTCTTGCCGACCGCGATCACGTCACCGGTTGGCGTCGGGAGCGGAGCATGTACGGTCACGTCGCCGAGCGCCACGGCGGGGGCGGCGCTCGTCGCCTGTCGAATTCGATCCAACACGCCGTCAGCAGCAGTGACGACACCCAACAGGCTGGTGGGGAGACTGTCATCGACGGCGGTTACGTCGCGTACGAGATCTCCATCGAGCACGCCAACCCGAGCCGACGAACCATTTTCGAATGTGACCAACTTCACCGCTGTCCCCTTCCTTCCCCATCTCTCCACTTGTTTTCTTCAACTTGACTGTGCTCAGCTGCCCGGTGGTGTTGCCGGTCGACGCAGCGGGATGATATAAGTTATAACATATCTCACGGCGAGGCTAGCCCTAGCCATCCGAGTCCAGGGGGGACAGACGAGCGAGATGCCAAACACGGTGAACACCAGCCCAGAGACGAGCAGTGGGCGTCCTGCCAAAGTCCAGATCTCCGGTGTCCAGAAGTATTTCCGTTGGGAGAAGAAGGGTGTGCGCCAGGAGCTCCTGGCACTCGACGGAGTCGATCTCGACCTGAAAGAAGGCGAGTTCGTCTCGGTGATCGGTCCGAGTGGGTGTGGAAAGACCACCCTTCTGAGGATCGTCGCCGGTCTTCTACCCTTCGATGGTGGCGAGGTCCGGATCGACGGAACCCCGGTCACCGGACCGGGCCGGGAACGGGCGATGGTGTTCCAGAGCTTCGGGCTGTTCCCCTGGAAGACCGTTCTCGACAACGTCAAGATGCCGCTCGTCATCCGGAAGGCCGACCCCAGAGTCGCCGATCAACTGTCTCGCGAGTTCATCACCAAAGTCGGCCTGGCCGGATTCGAAGACGCGATGCCGCACCAGTTGTCCGGCGGCATGCAGCAACGCGTCGGTCTGGCCCGGGCTCTCGTCACCGACCCCGAGATCCTGCTGATGGACGAGCCGTTCGGCGCGATCGACGCCCAGACCCGGGAGCTCATGCAGGAAGAACTGATGAAGCTGTGGTCGAACTCGGGCAAGACCGTCATGTTCGTGACCCACGACCTCGATGAAGCCGTCGCGCTCGCCGATCGGGTGGTGGTGCTCACGCGCGGGCCCGGGCGAATCAGAGCCTCCATCGACGTGGACCTGCCCCGCCCTCGATGGGACTACGACCTCAGGGCGGAGAAAGGCTTCATCGAAGCCCGCCAGGAGATCTGGCAGATGCTCCGGGAGGACCTGGAGTACCAACGCAGTCAACTCGCGGTGGGGTGACGGGAATGCAAGCGTTTCTCAAAGATCGCCTCTGGATCGGGCACATGGCGTTCGCCGTGGTCTTCCTGGGCACCTGGGAGATCTACGCACGAGTCCTCGACGAGCCGGTGCTGCTCCCGGGGCCGCTGGCGGTGGGATCGGCACTGCTCACGATCATCTTCGACGGCTCGTTGCTGCCGGCGCTGTTCGAGAGCCTCCGCCTGCTGGCGCTCGGCTTCACGGCTGCCGTGCTGCTCGGCGTCGGAATCGGCGTGACCGTGGGACGTTACCCGCTGATGGACCGAACCTTCAGCCCCTACTTCAACGCCCTCTACGCGCTGCCGGTCGTCGCCCTGGTTCCCCTCGTTCTCGTCTGGTTCGGCTTCGGACTCACCGGTCGGGTCATCGTCGTGTTCCTGTCCGCGTTCTTCCCGATTCTGATCAACACCTACACCGGGGTGAGAGATGCGCCGCGGGATCTGATCGAGGTGGCCACGGCGTTCGGGGTGTCGACCGAATTCGGGCTGCTGCGGCGTGTCGTGGTTCCCGCCGCGATTCCCTTCATCATGGCCGGCGTACGTCTTGGCATCGGGCGGGGCGTGGTCGGTATGGCGATCGCGGAGGTCTACCTCCGCCTGAGCGGGATCGGCGCGCTGATCTCGTCGTACGGGTCGGTGTTCCGCACCGACTTCCTGCTCGCAGCAATCCTGCCGCTGCCGCTGCTCGGCATCGGACTCACCAAGCTGTTCGGGTACCTCGAGAACCGGGTTCGGTACTGGAAGGTCTCGACGACGACATAAGACCGCCCGGTGTCGGGGACCGAAGAATCGAGTCGGCGGACCACACACGACCCGGGCCAAAGGGAGGAATACCATGATGGAACGAGAAGGACACAGGGGAATCCTGCGTCGTTTGCTGATCCTGTTCGCCGCGATGGCGATGGTGGTGTCGGCCTGCGGGGACTCCGACGACGACACCGAGGCCGATGCCGCCGACAGCGAAGCGAGCAGTGACGGCCCGATGGTCGACCTGTCGGGGATCACCTACACCCCAAGCACATCGCAGGCGTCCGCATTACTCATCCCGCAGTTCTACGCCTTCGACCTGCTCGAGGAGTGGGGAGCAACGATCGAACCGGTCACGCTCACCAACATCCCCGGGGTACAGGCGCTCGTCGCCGGGCAGACCAATCTGGCCCCACACGGGGCCGACGAGCTGATCATCGGCGCAGCCGAAGGAGCGACCCCGGTGGCAGTGGGCAGCCTGGTGGCGAAGCAGGAGTACGTGCTTGTGGCGCGTGGTGACATCACCTCGGTCGAGGACCTGGCGGGCACCACGATCGGCATGTCGGGGCCTGCAGGCTTCGACGCGCTGCTGACCCGCTTCGTGCTGGAGGATGCGGGTATCGACCCCGACGGTGACGTGAACTTCGTCCAGGTCGGGGGCAGCCCTGACCGGGCCGCTGCACTGCTGGCCGAAAGCATCGACGTCGCAACGATCGGCGTCGACGACTGGTTCCAGCTCGCATCCCAAACCGATGCAGCCCAGATCGTCGTGCGTCTGGCCGAGACGGTGCCCGACTATCCGTCATCGGTCTACTTCGGTCTGTCCGAATTCTGGGATGAGAACCCCAACGCGGCGCTCGGCGTGGCCTGCGCAAACCTCGAAGCCAACAAGTGGGCTCAAGAAGACCGGCAACGGTTCATCGACTACGGGCTCGATCTCATCGATGGCGCCGACGCCGATGCGATCGGCGAGCTCTACGACTTCGCCATCGAGGTCGGCATGTTCCCGACCAGCCCCGACGAGGTGCTTTCGACCCGCGGGATGCAGGGATTGATGGAGGCGATGGTCGAGACGGGCGACATCTCGTCCCCGATCGACGTCGAGACGGTGGTCGACACCAGCTACCTCGAAGAGGCGGCCGGAATGGGCTGCGGCCAGTAGGACATGGCGATCACCACCTCGTGCCCGGCACGCCGGGCACGAGGTGATCCGTCAGAGGAGGACCAGCACGTGAATCGAACCGCCACCGGCGTCGACACCGATACCGAGCGCACGTCGAACGAGCGCACCTTGGAGCCGTCGCAGCGACTGCCGTTCCCACGGCGCCTGGTCGGCCAGGTGTGGTTCATGCCCGCCGTTGCCGCCGTGGTGTTCCTGACCTCTTGGGAACTGTTCGGTCGGAGTGTCGACCCGATCCTGTTCTCGCCACCCTCTCGGGTAGCCGCCGCGTTCGTCGACCTCGTGGCCGACGGGCGACTCCCGCGGGCGTTTCTGACGACCATGAACGCTTTGATCGTCGGGTACGCCCTCTCGGTGGTGGTGGGCCTGGCCGTCGGGGTGTTGCTGGGCCGTCGGAACTGGCTGTCCAAGATCGTCGAGCCGTACATCGACGCCGTCTATGCCACCCCCCGGGTGGTCATCGTCCCACTCGTCATCATCTGGTTCGGAGTGGGCTACGGGGGCCGGGTCTTTCTCATCTGGCTCGGTACGGTGATCCCGATCATCCTCAACACAGCGATCGGCGTGCGAAACGCCCGTCCCGACCTGGTGGAGGTGGCTCGGTCGATGGGCGCCTCCGAGCGGCATCTGATTCGGCACGTGATCATGCCCGCCTCGGTGCCGTACATCGTTGCAGGGCTTCGGATCGCTGCGGGGCGTGCGCTCGTCGGGGTCATCGTCGCCGAGATCTTCCTCGATCTCACCGGCCTGGGTGGGATCATCCAGACCGAATCGCAATACTTCCGGACCGCCAACATGCTCGCTGCCGTGATCGTCGTTGCGGCGCTCGGCACGGTGATCATCGGTTCACTCGGGGTACTCGAGCGTCGATTCCAGGCATGGAAGGCACCCGACTCCGAATGATCGGCAAGGCTGTTCTGTTCGGAATCTCCGACGGGAGGGTGCCAAGTGGCTCGTGAGTTCTGCGAGGGGCCGGTAGAACGGGTTCATGAGGAACTCTGCGTTGGGTGACGAGCGAATAGAGGCCGTGACCCTCTCGGAGCAGGTTGCCGTCCGGCTCCGAAACGACATCCTCACCGGGGCGATTGCACCGGGGGCGCAGATAGTGGTGCGCGATCTCGTCGAACGCCTCGGCGTCAGTCACATCCCGATTCGAGAGGCGCTCCGAGCCCTTGAGGCGGAATCGCTCGTGATTTCCCGGCCCGGTCAGAGCGTCATCGCCTCCGAGGTCGATCTTGATGAGTTGCATGACCTGTACCGGCAGCGACAGGTGCTCGAAGCAGATGTTCTCCGACGGGCGTTCGAGGCCTACGACGAGGCGTTCCTCGCTCGCGCTCGTTCGCTGTACGACGAGCTCTTGAGCCTCACACCCGGTCCACCGGACAGCGGGTGGTGGGGTGCTCACCGAAGCTATCACTGGTGCTTTCTCGAACCTGGTCTCACGCCTTGGTCGACCCGGTTGCTGCAACTTCTGTGGCAGACCGCTGAGCGATATCAGCGTCTGTACGTGCTCGTGTTCGCCTCCGCCGATACGGCCAACGTCGAACACAACCTGATTCTCACGACAGCCGCCGGCGGCGACATCGACGCATTGATCGATGCCTGGCTCCAGCACCTGACCCGCACGGAAAAGAGCATCGCCTCGGGATATGTCGCCCGTCATGGGGAGGACCCCCGGACCGAATGAGTCGATCGCAAGCACACCGACAAGGCAAGCCCAGAGGAAACTGACGACAAGCGCCACCGCACCCACGCTCGTCGTCAACGATCATGAATCGTGCGGTGGCCTCTGGTGCACGAGGATCGTGTCGAAGCCGTCGCCGCTCTCGCAGATCGCAAGACCTGGAGATGTGTGACTTTCGCCCCTACCATCTCGCCCGTTGCTATGTCTACGGTCGATTCGAACCGTGGGTGCCCGGCTTCGTACGTTGATGCCATCACTGATTGCGATTGGTGTACCACGATCTCGCTACCTGTTTGTTGGGGATTCCTATCTGACGACGATCCGACTATGAAGGGGGTCTTTCCATGGGTCGAAAAAGCCTCATCATTGTGTTCGCTACCCTTCTACTGCTGGTTGGGGTGTCCGCGGTTGATGCCGCTGTCCAGCCGAACATCACCAGCATCAACGGTGACGCGTTTCCTCGCAGCGGCCGGATTGTGATCGAGGGAACGGGTTTCGGGACTGGCGGAGAAGTCACCGTAGGTGGACTCAGCGCCTGGACAACGACCTGGACCGATACCCGGGTTGTGGCCTACGTTCCCGAGGCCGCAGCTACCGGCGCCACAGCATTGTCCATGATCGCTCAGGGCGAACAGAGCAACTCCGTACCCCTGACGGTGATCGAGCGACAAACCGACGGCCGTGTGAAGTGGACATTTGAAGCCGACGGTGACAATTTGTGGTGGCGGCCTGCCCTGGCGCCCGATGGCACGATCTACGTTCACACCAACAACTCCTCGGGTGGTCTGGTTTACGCCCTTTCTCCGGACGGAGGTCTGCTGTGGACGCAGCGGGTCAATTCGTGGCCTTACGTGCCGCCCTCGGCCGGTCCAGATGGCGCGGTCTACGTGGGCAGTATCAGGACCATCTATCGCATCTCACCACAGGGCAACATCGATTGGGAGTTCACAGATTTCGGTTCACCGGCCGTCAAAGTAGCGCCGACGATCGGTCCTGATGGCCTGCTCTACGGGGTCTTCGAAATAGGCATCGGCGTCTTTGCCATGAACCCCCTGACCGGCGAGATCGTTTGGTCGAACGTTGCCGATCCCATCATCTCCGACAAGTCCGGAGGTGGCACGGAGATGAGGTTCGGCCCGGCCGGACCCGGACAACCCGTCGACCAGCTCTACTTCGACATAGACGGCGGTGCCAGCTTCTACGCTTTCTCTCTGGCAGGCGAGCAGCTCTTCAACGCCAATTTCAACGGAGTGGGACGGGCTGCCGTTGAGCCTGCCATCGGATCCGACGGCACGATCTATGGTCCCCGGGCACTCGGATTCGTGATTGCGGCCGCTGATCCGAGCGATGGCAGCACCCTCTGGGAGTACTATCCCAGCTGGGCATCAGGGACGACCAGTCTCGAAATCGGCCCGGGAGATCGTCTCTACTTCGTCGGGGGAGCCGGTTCCCTGGAAGCCTTTGACACGGAACGACAGTCGCGGATCTGGCAGATCTCTCCGAACCACTGGGTGGGGCGCCCCACCATCAGCCCCGATGGTGCGACACTGGTCGCTCACGGTTCGGTCAACGGTTTCGAGCCGGCGTTCGTGAAGGGCTACAACCCCAAGAATGGCAAAGTTCTTTGGACCGTGGAGCTGAATTGGGCGCCCTATCCAGGACCGAGCACCATTGGGGTCCATCACCCACGAATCACACCCGACAGCACCACGGCCTATGTCAGCACGATAACGCTGAGCGCAGATCGGACGGATCCGCATACCTCTCTCTACGCCATCGATATCACTTCGGGCGGAACTGGTGGCGGGGGCAAGGGCAAAGGCGGTGGCAAACCGAAATAGCGGAACGGGTTGGCCGTGGCGGTCACGGGGTTTGATGTCACTGGCGTGTCAGGCTGACCAGTCGAGGTAGGTCTCGCCGGCCCAGATCATGAGTTGCCAGATGCCGGCGGACACGATGGGCACGGCCACCACCCACCAACTGCGCCGGCGGGCCAGCCAAACGGCGCCACCCAGCAGCAAGGCGAAGATGGCGTAGGCGCCGTAGACGTCCGGCACCGGCGCAATCAGGCCGGTGACGAGGTAGGCGAAACCAATGGGCGCCATGAGTGCCAGTGCGACGATTGTCACTATCTTCTGCAGATGTGATCCCCGTGCCGGTGATCGCCCGGTACTCGATCGACCGAAGACGAGAGCCAGTGCGAGCGCAAACATCAGGGGTATCGCGTTGATCAGTCGTGGGGGAGCGACGTTGCCGTACCTGTCGAGGACGAGCAGCTCCAACAGGAGTGGGCCCGCGAGCAGCAGGGCGGCCAACCGCAGCGACCGAAAGGCGGCCGCTGCACCGAGTAGGGCAAGCAGAGACGCCACGGCGGCGAGGACAACGCCGGTCGAGCCGCCGTCGAGTCCGGTACGAACCGCCCTCACGGCTGAGACGGTGGCGGCGATGAAGGCGAAGCCGGCAACGGCGACTCTCGATCGGAGGCTCCCGGTTGCGAAACCGTCAGGCGACGTCGGTGTGACGTGCACGGTCTCCCCGGCAACGGGCCGCGGTGGCTGTCCTGGCGTTGAGTGCTCACCCGAAGAGGCGATGGTGGGCTCCTTGGACGAGGCGAAAACGTATCTCCTGGGCGCTGGGCAACATCAGTTCACCTCCGCTTCTTCGCCGAGGTCGGATTGGATGCCGTTGCTTACCTTGAAGGGCCCCGAGTCATCCGGAGCGCCGGTAATGGGATCGTACCCCACCAGCCCCGTTTCGTGAACCCGGCGTGGATGACGGAGACCGGCTCCGACGGCGCCCAGAGGCCGGCGACGGAATGGAGATGATGGCGCCGAACCGCCGTGGTCCAAGGACGTGACGTCCGGCCGATTCGACCTCTACGATCATCGACAACGGCTCCACCAGGGATCGAAGGGGGTCCTGAGATGACCATGTCCACGACGCCCTATCCGGCATGGATCTACCGCCAATCAGCGGTCGTTCCCTACCGCTGGAAGGACGGGAAGCTCGACGTGCTGATCATCTCGTCGTCAGGGGGCAAACGCTGGGTGGTGCCGAAGGGAATCGTCGAGCCGGGCCTGAGCCCCGCCGCATCGGCGGCCGCCGAAGCGGCAGAGGAGGCCGGGGTCGAGGGCGACGTCGGAGTCACACCTCTCGGCCGGTATCGCTATCGAAAATGGGGAGGGACATGTGAGGTGGAGGTGTACCCGATGTTGGTTCACCACGAGCTGCCGGAGTGGCCGGAGTCGAGCTTTCGCCGCCGACGCTGGCTCCCGGTGGACGAGGCCGCCAACGAAGCCGGTCACAAGGAGCTTGGCCAACTCATTGCCGGCCTGCCACAGCTTGTCGATCCGCCACCGCAGCGGGTTGCCCATCGTCAGGCCACCATGGCCACCGAGGCCACCGAGGCGCCTCGCCTTGTCTACCTGTTCCGCCACGCCAAGTCGAGCTGGTCGGATCCCGACCTCGCCGATTTCGATCGGCCTCTGGCTCCGCGGGGCGAGCGGGCCTGCCAGACGATGGCCAGGTACTTCCGGCGGGCCGATATCCATCCGGGCCTGGTGTACTGTTCGCCGGCGTTGCGGACCCGCCAGACGCTGGAAGGAGTTCGGCCCGGCCTCGGAGAGGACCTGGAGGTCAGGTACGATCATGGCCTGTACCACGCCGGTCCGCAGACGATGCTGAGCCGGCTGCGCCGTACCCCCGACGACGTGCGGAAAGTCATGCTGATCGCCCACAACCCGGGACTGCAGATACTGGCCCAACACCTCATCGGCAGCGGTGCCGAGGAGGACCTGCATCGCCTTTCGGACAATCTCCCCACGGGAGCGCTTGCCATCCTCGTCAACCAGGGTCACTCCTGGAAGGATCTGGCGGAGGGAAGCTGCGAGCTACACAGCCTCGTTGGTCCCCGAGACCTCGACGTCGACCCCTGAATCGACGCCGCCGGCCACAGTCTGCCCGATCAGTAGGGTCGAGACCAACAGGTTCGTGAAAGCGGGGTCGGTCATATGGCCGGCCCCGTTTTTCGCGCCGGGGGGGTAAGCAGGATCGTCTTGTGGCGCACTGCGAATCGAAACGGTCGGCTCCTCGGGCGCCACCTTCGATCGGGGCTTGACGGGGCGTTCGAAACACAGTGTTGACCTTCGCCTCTGGTCGGCATTTCAGCGCAGTCGTACCGTCAAAACAGGAAAGCATCCGGCGGTTCAGAGTGAAGCGTCCGGTGGGCTTGGTTTGGAGTGTGATCGCAATGAGTACTCTATTCCGGCCGATTGGATCTCGGCCGATTGGCAGCCTGTTCAACCCCTCCTTGATCCCCCTGATGGTTCTGGTGCTTCTCGTCGGTGCTTGTGGAACATCCGATGAGGCAGATCAAGCCGCGACGACCACTGATACCGCCGACAACACGTCGATCAGCGAATCGACCTCCACATCGGACTCGACGACCACGGGTTCGACGATCGCGGGCTCGACGACCACCGGCTCGACGACCACCGGCTCGACGACCACCACGACGTCCGCGCGTCCGGTAACCAGGCCCCAGGTGACCAAGGTCAAGGTGTTCTTCAGTGACGGCGATCCCGACGAATGCGCCTCGGTCGAGGGCTGGACCCGCTCGGTGCCGGCCGGTGCCGATCCGGTACGCTACGCCTTTGACGAACTGGTCAAAGGCCCTACGAGTTCCGAGGTCTCGGCCGGAGCATTTTCGTTCTTCTCCCGGAGTACGGCGGGAATGGTGCGTTCGACGACCACCGACGGTGACGTTCTGGTTGTCGACTTCGACGACTTCCGGGCCGTGCCCGGGATGTCGAATGCCGGGTCCAGCTGTGGCAGCGGCTCTCTGCTCGGTCAGCTTGACGCCACGGCGTTCCAGTTCGCCGGCATCGACCTGGTTCGCTACGAACTCGAAGGCAGCTGCCAGGAGTTCGGGGCCTTTCTGCAGGCCGACTGCATCGAAGTCGAGCGGGCTGATTGGAAGGCCGCGGTGGCCGCCCAACTGCCGGGCGAACCATTCGATGGCATTCTGCCCCCCGGGGCCGTGCTGGGAGTGGTCGGTGTCGAGGCCGACGATGTTCTGAACGTGCGGGCTCTGCCCGGTGCTCGCCAGACCATCGTCGATACGCTCGAGCCGTTGGCGATGGGGCTCCGCTTCAGCGGCCGGGAGCGGCTGGTCGGGACGCCGCCTTCGGTGTGGTACGAGATCAACACCGGCGACACGATCGGCTGGGTCCATTCCGGCTATGTCGCCCCGCTGGCCGGCACCGTCGATGTGACCAGTGAGGTGGTGGCTGCGGTTGGCAAGATCCCGACCGCTGAAACGGGCACCCAGATCGGTGACATCGTGGTCGAGGCCCGGACCCGCTTCGTCGACGGCGATCTGAGCGTCGTCCTTGTCGACGGGCCCCGCAGGGGCGACCTCAACGAGATCACCTATGACGTGATCGGCTTCTACGACGACTCGGTAATGGGTGAACGGCTGCACCTGTTCATCACGCCTCCCGAGGTCGCTGATGGGCCCATGACCCTGAAATCGGTCGAAGTGACGTTCATCTGCGCCCGCGGTGGTGGGCAGGGCGAACTCTGCCCCTAGGAGCGGCGGAAAAATCGATCTCCAGGGCACGCCGGGACAGCCAGAGAGTTTGCGAAACGCAAACTCGTAGCGGCTTGCCGCCGTCGATACCTCCGGATCGGCGTCTAGCAGGGTGCTGAACTTTGGAAGGTTGGCGGCGTTGGTCGCCGTCGATCTTCCAGAGATGTGTGTGTTGTTGTCTGGCCGTTTGTGTTGGTTGCGGAGCCGGGCCGATGCTGGTGCCGGCGGCGGGTCTGGTCAGGCTGGTTGAGCGTCGAGGGCGGTGATTCGGATCAGGTTGTAGACCGCAGCGTTCATTTTGAACCAGGCCCGGTTGCGTTGCCGGCCGATGTAACGCAGCTTGTGTCCGCCGCCGATGGTTTTGATCCAGCCGAAGGGTTCTTCGACTCGTTGGCGGATCCGCTGGGACACCGCGTGTCCACGATGTCGGGTTGTGCGGCCATCGATGGCTGAGTTCCGGTTCCCGCTGACGTTCTGGGCGACATGAGGGGTGAACCCGCGTGCTCGGACATCGGCCACGAAACCTTTGGTGTCGTAGTTCTTGTCACCAGCAACCGTCCGCCGCCGCTTCGAGGCGGGAAGCCGATCCAGCATCTCGAGCGCGGTTGCCCGTTCGGCGTAGCCGTCCGCGGTGGTGAGCTCGGCCTCCATGATCAACGCCGAGCGGTGCTCGATCAACAGATGCCCGGCATAACACAGCTGGGCTGGGGTGTTGCTGGATTTGCGATACAAGCGGGCCTCGGGATCAGTGGTCGAGGCGTGCGTGTCGTTCGACCGTTTCTGGCCCCGCCAGCCGACCTCACTGTTGCGGCCGGCCGGCGGGTCCGACGGTGGCTCGTCTTTGGGTTTGAACGACTTGTGTGACGCCCACGCGTTCAACAGGGTCCCGTCAACCGAGAAGTGATCCGATGACACATAGCGGCGCAGCTTGGCTTGGCGGACCACCGCGGCGAAGAACTCATCCGCTACATCGTGGTCCAAGAGACGCTTGCGGTTCTTGGTGAACGTGGTCGCGTCGAACGCCGGCTGGTCGATCCGCATGTCCAAGAACCATTTGAACAACAAGTCGTAGTTGAGCCGTTCGCAGAAGGCCTGCTCGGAACGGATCGAGTACATCGCCATCAACACCGTGGCCTTCAACAACGTCTCCGGTGGCACCGACCGGCGACCACGCGACGCGTACATTTCGTTGAAGACCGGGTCCAGCTCGGCGAGCACGGCGTCAACAACGACACGGATCCGCCGGATCGGGTGATCAGCCGGGATCAACTCCTCGGTGCTCACCGTGGTCAACATTGCCGACTGGGGATCCGGTTTGCCTCGCATCCCACCAGTATTTTCGATCCCCGCCCACAACGCGAGCACCAGAACCGAATTCCAGCACCCTGCTAGGAGCGGCGGGTGACGTGGAAGGGGACGCCGCCTCGTGGGCGGTTGACGACCATGCCGACCGGCCCGGGCTTGCCTGTGGCCGGTGGCGTCACGTCGAGTCGTTGGGCGAACCTGGCGATCAGCAGGGTGAGTTCCATCTGGGCGAGCGCGAAACCGATGCAGTTGCGTCGGCCGCCACCGAAGGGAACCCACGCCGCGTCGGCGGCCGCCCGCTGATCCTCGGTCATGTCGTCGAAGCGATCGGGGTCGAAGTCGAGCGGGTCGTTCCACACGTCCGGGTCGCGGCCGCACAGGTGGGCCGACCACAGGACGAGGGTGCCCTCGGTGATCGTGTACCCGCCCACCTCGATGTCGCGGGCTGCTTCCCGGGGGCTGATCACGCCGGCGGGGTGGAGGCGCAGCGTTTCACGCATGACGCGGTCCGCGATTTCGAGCCGGTTGAGGGTTGTGTGGTCGGCGGCGTCGTGGTCGTGCCCGGGCGGGGCGAGGACCTCGTCGGCTTCGACCCGTAGTGCGGCCCAGATGTCGGGGGCCAGGCCGCAGCACCACAGCATCCACGCCAGCGACGCGGCGGTGGTGTCGAACCCGGCGCCCACCAGGGTGTTGGCCTGGTCGAGGATCTCCTCCTCGCACACCGAGTCGTCGTGGACCAACACCTCCAACACGTCATTGGGATCACCCGACGGATTCGCACGGATCGAGGCCATGGCCTGCCGGACGAGGTCGTCGAACGCACGACGGTCGGCCTTGACCCGACCACGTTTGCCGATCGGGAACGGATGTGGGAGCTGCCTCCACGCCGGCAGCTCCAGGTAGTCCTGGGGGCCCTGCATCAGTTCCCCGAATCGGGCGGCCCTGTCGGCCATCGACTCGCCGAAGAAGGCTCGAACCACGATCTCGAGGATTGCCGCTCGTCCCACCTGGTACAGGTCGATTTCGTGGGTGCCTTCAGCTGGCAGGGCGTCGATGGCGGCGTCGGCTTGTTCGAGGATCATGGGGATCCAGCCGTTCAGACGTCGCCGGCTGAAGGCGGACTGCACCGACGCCCGGCGTCGGGCCCAGTCGTCGCCGTCGGAGGTGATCATCGATTTCTGGCCGACGACGACGGCCAGCGCATTGAACTTGTGATTCCACCGGAAGTCCTCGACCGGGCGGGTGAAGAGGCTCCGCACCTCCTGGGGCCCACCGACAATGGCCATCTTGGCCGGGCCGAATCCCAGGCCGACCACCGGCCCGTACTCGGCCCGCAACTGATCGAGAACAGGCTGGGGGTCCGAGAACATCTTCACCAACAGCGGCGCCTGCCTGTGGATCGGCGGTCGGGGAGGTGCAGGAGCCATACCACCAGGATCGCGCGGCCACTCGGTTCTTGCCCGGGATTCAACGATGCCGGTCGAAGATTTTTCGCTCAAACGCTCAAGTTCCGGGTGCTTGTTGGCCGATGTCATTGGGCAAGCGGATGAAGCACTGATCCGAATCGTCGTACATGGTCGCCTGACGGTTCGGGGAGCGAGTGGCGAAACCGGCATCCGGATCAACAGCCGAGATCCAGGAGCCGACATGATCGATCAGCCTTCGAGCAGTACCGCCCGCCACAGAATGTGGCGTTCCAGACGAGGGGCATGGAGTCGTGTCGCCGGCGCAACGGCAACGATGCTGATCGTTGCGGCCACGCTTGCTGTTCCCACGATGACCTACGTTTCGGCCGAGGAGGCCGGTTCGGTCTCCTTCCTGGGCAAGCCGGACAATGGAAGTGATGGCGCTGCTTCGGAGGGTCTCACCATGGACCTCGTCCGCCAGTTCGAGGCCGAGCCGATGGCCGCGCTCGGCCACACCGGCCAGGGGATCGATGTGGCATTGATCGACACCGGCGTCGCCCCGGTTCCGGGACTGGACGCGCCCGGCAAGGTGCTGTTTGGCCCTGACCTGTCGAACGAGGGCGAGCTGCAGAATCTGGCCACGCTCGACACCTACGGTCACGGCACCCACCTGGCCGGCATCATCGCCGGCAACGACGGAGTCGAGGGTGGTTTCAAGGGCATGGCCCCCGATTCCAGGATCGTCTCGGTGAAGGTTGCCGGCGCCACCGGTGAGACCCACATCGCCCAGGTCGTCGCCGCCATCGACTGGGTCGTCGAGCACCGCAACACCGATGGGCTCAATATCCGGGTCCTCAACCTCTCGCTGGGCCGAGAGGGGATCCCGTCGAATCTCAATGATCCCCTGTCAGCCGCCGTCGAGCGGGCGTGGGACGCCGGAATCGTTGTCGTCGTCGCCGCCGGCAATCGCACGAACTCGAGCAACGGGCTCGACAGCCCGGCGGTGTCCCCCTACGTGATCGCCACCGGCGGATTGAACGGTCGGGCTGTTCGTGACGGAGTGGCAACCTGGTCCAGTGGCGGGAACGCCGGGCGCAGCCCGGACCTGGTCGCCCCGGGCAAGTCGATCGTCAGTCTCCGAGTTCCAGGATCGACCCTGGACCGCGAGTATCCGCAGGCCGCCGTCGGTGAGCGGTTCATGAAGGGCAGCGGCACGTCACAGGCTGCGGCCGTCATGTCAGGCTCGGTGGCGCTGCTACTGTCGGCCGAGCCAACGCTCTCTCCGGATCAGGTCAAGTACCTGCTCGTCCAGAACGCCAACGACGTCCAGCGGAACAACATCCTCCTCGACGGAGCCGGCAAAGTCCGCCCCGACACCGCAGCCGAGAACGCTGCGGCGGCGGTCAATGCCCCGACCCAGGTCCATCTACCGGCACTGGGGATCACCTCGTGGGCCGGAATCGACAGCTGGGCCGGCGGCACGTGGTCCGGAGGCACCTGGTCCGGTGGGACCTGGTCCGGGGCAACGTGGTCGGGGGCCACCTGGTCGGGGGCGACGTGGTCAGGCGCAACCTGGTCAGGCGGAACGTGGTCGGGAGCGACCTGGTCGGGGGCGACCTGGTCGGGCGCAACCTGGTCAGGCGGAACGTGGTCGGGAGCGACCTGGTCGGGAGTCTCGTGGTCTGGCCTCGACGCTGTCAGCATCGGCTCTGACCTCGCCGCTACCCTCTACGAGGCGGGCTGACCATGAGACTTGTCCCAACCATGAAGTCAACAACACAACGCATCACGTTCGACGGGGTCACCTGGTAGTAGCCCAGACCCCAGCACAACCAATCCCGCAGCGCCCGCGATGACCAGACGGGCGCTGCGGCGCGTCCACTACCGACCATGGCGTCATGGCACTGATCGAGGTTCGTGACTATCACGACGATCCCGACCCTATGGTCGCCTACCGGGCGTGGGCCGCAGAGGCCGGCCCCTGGCCCCGCCAACGTCACATGGATCATCCGGTGGGCTGACCGGGTCGAGCGCGACGCGGCAGGGGACGCCCTCCGGGAGGACGAGGAATGGAGGGCACCGTGGGCCCAGGGTTATTCTCGGTTCATGACGAACGATGTGCTGGCCGCCACCCTCGTCGCCCCGGGGCGGCTTGAACTGAGGCGGTACCCGTATCCCGAGCAGCTCGAACCGGGTGCGGTGCTGTTGAGAATGCTGGCGTCGGGGATCTGCGGAACCGACAAGCACACGTTCCGGGGCGAGACCGAGCAGTATGCGGGCACCGACCATGCCTCCTCGACCCCGTTTCCGATCATTCAGGGCCACGAGAACGTCGGTCGGGTGGTGGCCATCGGAGACGGCGGCGCCACGGCGTTCGACGGAACGAACCTCGAACCCGGTGACCGGGTTGTTCCGGCGCCCAACCGGGCCTGCGGGCACTGCCATTTCTGCCGTCACGACTTCCCCTACTACTTCTGCCGGCACCTGGAGAACTACGGCAACTCGCTGTCGTCGGCCGACCCACCGCATCTGTTCGGCGGCTGGGCCGAGTACCTGTACCTCCTCCCGGGGACGCCGGTGTTCAAGGTGCCGGAGGGGCTGCCGACCGAGGTTGCGGTTCTGACCGAGTTGTTTGCCGTGACCCACAGCCTCGATCTGGTCCGGGCCGCCCCCCGTCCCGGAGGCTTCGCTCCGGGTGACTCCGTGGTGATCATGGGCGCAGGGCCGGTGGGTCTGGTCCACGCGGCCAAGGCGGCGTTGATGGACGCCGGGCGGGTCATCGCCATCGACCCCTATCGCCGGCGGGTCGAGCTGACCGGCGAACTCGGGGCCACCGATGCGATCGCCGCCACGGCTCAGGATCCGACGCTGGTCGACCAGGTGCGGGAACTCACCGATGGGAGGGGCGCGGACGTGGTCGTCGACGCCACCGGTCATCCGTCCAGTTTCGGCCCGTCGCTCGATCTCCTGCGCGATGGTGGAACACTGATCGAGGTCGGGGCCTTCGTGGACCTCGGGCCGGTACCGGTCAACCCGGCGGCGATTCTCGGCCGCAATCTCACGATCGTGGGGGTGGCCGGTGAGGATGCACGAGCCTACGACCGCACCCTGGCCATGCTGGCCCGCCACCACGGCGAGGTGCCGTTCGAACGGGCGGTTACCCATCGATTCACGGTTGACGAGGCCGAGATCGCAATTCGGACCGCACTGGGGGCCGACGACGCCATGAAGGTGGTCATCAGCCCGTCAGACGGTACCGAGCGATGACACCGGCCTAACCGGTCGTCGGGATGTCATCCGGGGAAACCGTCACCAGCATCTCCCATTTGCGGAGCGGGACCGGCACATAGGGCGCGCTGTATCCGGCCCAGGTCGGCTGCCCGACGATTTTCATGTCCAACTCGGTTGCGCGGTCCAGGAGTCGCTGGGCGCCGGCAGCAACCCGTTTATGATCGTCGCGACCCCGGAAGGTGGCGGCCAGCACGAGTTGGGCTTCGACCTCCACGAGGTGAACATCGGGGTTGGCCGGTTTCGGGAGCGTCTGCATCGTGTATTCCGCTGGCATGGAGAACCGGACACGATAGCGACCGTCGGCGACGCCGGTCGAGGTGACCGGTGCTGTCATCGCAATTCTCTCGCCCTCGCCCTCGGCCGAGGCCGTGACCGGGGTGGTCATTGCGATCTTCTCCCGAGGCAGATTGTTCCCGAAGATGTAGTTGGCCAAGGGCCTGAAACCCTTTTCCGCTGCTTGTCGAACACCGGCTGCTTCGACGCTGAGCTCGGCCACGATGTGGGGCGCGTACTCCCGAAGCTCGATCGAGTCGCTGCTGTCGATCACCCGATACGACAGGGTCTCGGTCATGATGTGGACCTTTCGTTGAACGAGGCCCGAGCGCGACCGCCAAGCTCAGCTCAGCTGACACCCTACCGGGCCGGGCATTTGTTGCCGAAGACGGCCCATCGTTTCGGGCGCGAGCCCGCACGCCGGACTTGTCGAACATGTGCCGACCGTGCCAACGTCTACTCCGTGGCACCATGCAACGAGGGCGTCGAGTAAGCCGGTGATCGAGCTGGAGCCGGATCTGGATCTTACGACCGCTCAGGCCGAGCGTCTTCTGGGAGCCTGGTTGAGCACCCCGGTGGCGTGCGAGGAGATCGTGCCACTCCAAGGTGGGCTGGTGAACTCGGTGTTCCGGTTGGGGTTCGACCGACCGCCCAACCGGGCGGTTGTGAAGATCC
The DNA here is from genome assembly GCA_029863385.1 of Acidimicrobiia bacterium. Classification (GTDB taxonomy): domain Bacteria; phylum Actinomycetota; class Acidimicrobiia; order Acidimicrobiales; family SZUA-35; genus JAHELU01. The sequence continues at coordinate 27,209 of JAOTVU010000001.1, read as the reverse complement.
ACGGAAACGAATCCGACACCTTCGACTCCGAAGCCCGTGCTCTCCACTACCTTCGAACCGAGACGGCTTGCCCGGTTCCCACCGTCTACCTCCACGACAGTTCCGCTCGTCTGATCCCCCATGCGTTCCTGCTTCTCGAAGATGTTCGGGGGGACTGTGTTCACAGCCTCGATCTCGAGCCGGGCGATCACATCGAACTCGACGTCCAGCTCGCGGACATCCTGGGTCGCCTGCACCGCCACAAAGGAGGGAGCTGGGGTGACGTCGAGACCGGCGGCACCTCCGAGACGTGGGCCGACCTCTTCGCCGCAAGGCTCGCCGAGGTTCGAGCCCATCCGGCACTGGTGGAGCGGTTGGGCTCCGATGTGCTGGCCCAGGTGGACGAGGCAATCGGCCGTTGCCGACCGGCCCTCGTCGACTGTGGTCGACCGACGCTGGTTCACGGTGATGTGTGGGACGGCAACATGATCGCGGTTCGGGAGCATGGACGGTGGCAGATCACAGGCCTGCTGGATCCCGACCTCCAGTTCGCCGACGCCGAGCTCGAGCTGGCCTATCTCGAGGTGTTCGACAACGACCGTGAGGCGTTCTTCGCCGCCTACACCACCCATCACCCGTTGCGTCCCGGCTACGAGCGCCGTCGTCTCTTCTACTGGCTCCACACGGCGCTCGTCCATGTCGCCCTGTTCGGCGACGAGTTCTTCTGCCGGTACACAACCCGAATTGCCGAGGAGATCGGGCGGCCGAACAGTCCCTGATCGGCGTACTCCACATTCGATCGCGACCGATCTCGCCTGCGCTGTGGGCAGACTGAACGACGCTAACCGACAACCCATGCAGGAGCGCCTCACCATGTCGACCACCCAGCCGATCACCGACTGGACAATCGATCGCCTCGGCGATCTGACCGGCAAACGGTATCTGATCACCGGCGGCAACTCCGGAGTCGGCTACGAGGTGGCGGCCCATCTCCGCCGGGCCAACGCAGACGTGTTCCTCGGCTGTCGCTCGACGACCAAGGGCGCTGCCGCTGCGGCCACGCTGGGCCGGATCCCGAGCGTCGGAGGCGTGGAAATGATCGAACTCGACCTGGCCAGTGTGGAGTCGATCCACGGGGCCAACGACGCCATCCGTACCCTCACCGACGGCCTCGACGGTGTTGTCAACAACGCCGGGATCATGCAGACCCCCCAGCAGAAAACGGCCGAAGGATTCGAGCTGCAGTTCGGCACCAACCATCTCGGTCATTTCCTGCTCAACCACCTCACCTTCGATCTCGTCACCGCACGATCGGGCCGGATCGTCCCGGTCAGCTCGATCGCCCACCGGTCGGCTCCCGGCATCAACTTCGACGACCCCATGTTCACCGACGACTACTCCCCGTCGAAGACCTACTCCCAGAGCAAGCTGGCCAACCTGATGTACGGTGTCGAACTGGCCCGTCGGCTCGACGCCGCCGGCTCCGCCGTGATCTGCGCCAGTGCCCATCCCGGCTATTCGGCGACGAACCTGCAGAGCACCGGGCCCACGGGACTCTTCCGGATCATCTACAAGGTGACCAACAGGTTGATGGCTCAAGACCCCGCCCTGGGCGCCCTGCCGGAGGTTCTGGCCGTCGCCGGCGACGAAGCCCGGAACGGCGCATACTACGGACCGACGAGGTTCGGTGAGAGCCGTGGACCGGTGGGTGAGGCGCACATTTCGGATGCTGCCCGAAACCCGGCAGCCGCTGCTCGGCTGTGGACACTCAGCGAAGATCTACTCGGCATCACCTGGCAAATCGCGTGATATCGAGAGGAGCCGGCCTGACCGGCGGCGACTCAGTCGTCGCTGTTGAGAAGAGCGGAGATCAACGAAAGCGAGAACACGGAGATCGCCGGTAGGGCCCGCTTGATCGGATCCTTCACCTTGACATGCATGGCGATGGCTCCGAGCATGAGGGCCGCCAGGCCGCTCGACGCAGGGCGCACGAGCTTGGGCACCCAATGGCCGACCAGCATCAGGCTGGCGAGACTCACCTTCGTCGCCCCGACGGCGTACATGGTCTTCTCGGACATGCCGTAGACCTCGAATTCCTCCTTCATGTTCTTGGCGTCGCGGCCTCGGTAGCCGGTGTCCTTGTTGAACCGGTTGAACCAGACATTGAAAATCCACACGGCGGCAGCCGTCTGGGCGATCTTGCCGATCATCCTCACAGGAACTCGTCCTTTCCAGCGCCTCGGAAACAAGCGCCATTGCGGTTGTCGTATCCGGTTGGCGTCGGTTTCAACCCTACGGCCCATCGAGCCCAACCGGCAATCACGGCGGACAAGGCGCCGGCCATCGGGTTGGGACCGATCATCCGGGCTTGATCCCGATCAGCACGGCGGTGCCGGATCCCTCGCTGTCGACGAGAACATCAAGTTTGTCGCCGAACGCCCGCCGGAGTTCGCCCGGCTCGGCCCGGAACCGACCGGGGGCCGTGCCGACCTCGCTCAGCACCGCAATCGCCAGCACGCCGCCGGCGGCGAGCCGGTCGAGCATTGCCTCGTAGAGGTCCGGGCTTCGGAACCGGTGACAAACGATGAGTTCGACCAGCGGCGTGTCGGGAAGGCCGTCATCGAGGTCGGCGACGACGAAGTGACAGTGGTCGGAGAGGTTGAGATGGCGCGCGGCGTCGGTGGCGGCGTTGATGGCCACGGACGACACGTCCACGCCGACGACGTCGAGGCCCCGCTGCGCCAGCCAGAGGCATCCGGCCCCGGTTCCACAGGCCACCTCGAGCGCTGTTCCCGAGGTGGGCATTCGGTCGACATGGTCGGCGAAGTGCTGCGGTACCGCTGGAGTGATCGGATGTCCATCCGGGTCGGCGGCGTTTCGGTACCGCTCGTTCCAGCGGTCGCGGTCGTCGTCAGTCATTCCCGCCGCGGCGGCGCCGCATCCAGGCCATGCCCGGGGACCAGGCATCGGTCGACCACAGGGCCCAGGCGATCAGCACCGGCTGGAAGAACAGACGGAGAAACCGTTCGAGGTCGGTGTCGAGCCCGAAGGCATCGTTGCCTTCGATGAACTGGGCGATGTTGCCGGGGAAGATGACGACGAAGAAGGCGGCCACCACCCAGCCGACCAGGATCCTGTGGCGACCCGACAACACCAGGGCGAGACCGAGAGCGATCTCCACGATCCCGGAGACGACGACGACAAGGTCGGCGTCGACCGGGAACCAACCGGGCACCTGGGCCTGGAACTCCCCCCGCTGAACGCTCAGATGGGCGACACCGGCGGCCATGAGGGCGACGCCGAGCAACCAGCGGGCGGGGGTGCGGAGGGCGTCGAACACACCCGCAACCCTAGTTCGGTGGGCTCGCGCGGCCCGAGTCGTTCGGCCGCCCCTACCGATTCTGTTGGAGGATCTCCTCGATCCGTTCGGTGTCGTAGCCCAGCTCGGTCAGCAGCTCGGCCGTGTTCTCACCGAGGTTGGGGGCGTGGTGGCGAAGTCCCGGTGTGCCGGCCCGAAACCTGACCGGTTCCCGCACGATCCGGTACGGACCTTCGGTGGGGTGGACGTCGGAACGCAGCATCCCGACCGCCGAGAAGTGCGGGTCGTCGCCGAGGTGCTCCAGGTCGACGACGGGGACGGCCGGGATCGAGTACTCGTCGCACAGCTCCATCCACTCACCGGTCGTCCGGGTGGCCACCAGGTCGTCGAGCAGCCCGTAGAGCGCGTCGACGTTGGCGACGCGGTCGTTGATGGTGGCGAAACGGGGATCAGCTGCCGCCTCCGGCGCTCCGGCCAACGTGAAGAAGTCGGCCCAGTTGCGGTCCGTGTAGGGGAGGATGCAGACCCAGCCGTCGGCCGATCGTCGGGGGCGCCGGTGCACGGTCCGCATCCGCAGGTAGCTGAACGCACCGACGTGAGGCTCGAAGGTGTGTCCGCTCAGGTGCTCGACGAGGTTGAACGCCGCCATCGACTCGGCCATCGGCACCTCGACGAAGTCGCCCTCGCCGGTGGTTGCCCGGCGGAACAGGGCGGCCAGCACGGCGTAGACGACGTGCAGCGAGGTGACCTTGTCGGCGATGATGCTGGGCACATAGGCCGGCTCGGGGCCGAGCCAGGCGAACATCGAGGCGAACCCGGACGCGGCCTGGATGACGTCGTCGTAGGCCGCCTTGTGGGCGTAGGGTCCATCGCTGCCGAAACCGGTGGCCGAGCAGTAGACCAGGTCTCCTCGGCGGGTTCGCAGGTCGTCGTCGGTCAACGCCAGCTTGGCCAGCGCCTTGGGTCGCATGTTGGTGACGAAGACGTCGGCCGTCTCCACCAGATCCAGGAGGGCGTTGCGGCCGACGTCGGTCTTGAGATCGAGCACCACCGACCGTTTGTTGCGGTTGACGTTGATCGAGAACGCCCCCATCTTCGGTGACTTCTTGGGATCGAAGTCCCGCATGAAGTCGCCGCCCGGCGCCTCGACCCGGATGACGTCGGCTCCGAGGTCGGCCAGAATCTGGGTGGCGAACGGCCCCATGACCACCGTGGTCAGATCGATTATCCGTACCCCCGTGAGAGGCCCGTCTGGTGTCTCATCCATAGCCCGTCATGGTTACCCAGCTCACCGATCGACACAAGATCGCGCCGCCGGCCCCGCCCCCGATTCTCCGCCCCGACGGAGCCGCACGACAGGAAACGGTTCTCCGTGTCCGGGGTCGCCGGACGGACATGGGGTGCGTCCATCCATGTCCTATCGTGGCCCTACCACGGCGTTCTAGCGTTCCCTGCATCGGCAGTCAGCCGCATCAACCACGAGGGAGCACCATCATGCCACGTTCGTCCAAAACCGTCGTCAGCCGGACGTTGCTGAGTCTGACACTCCTCACCTTGATGAGCTGCGTCGGACTTGCGCAGGCCGCGGCCGCACAGGCGGCCGATCAAGCAGCGGACCAGGCAGGAAGCCCCGCTGGTCCGGATCGGGAAATCGTCACGGGCCGACGCCAACTGGCGGTCGCCGAGGTGAGAGCGGCCGCGGTCGACAGCCGGGCGGCGAGCAACGAGATGGGACGCTCGATGCAGACATTCCGCTTCGGTGACTACGAGATTTCGGTGTCCGCAGGGTCTCCGCTCGAGGTGTTCGTTGGTCAGGCGGCAGACGGTTCGACCGTGTACGAGGCCGTCCCTTCGACGTTCGCAGCCGGTGTTCCCCAGGAGACCGGCTATGTGACCCCCACCGACGGCTACTACAAGTACAACAACGAGGGGTCTGGCACCGAGACCGTCGGGACGTGGAATCGCAAGTGGTGGTGGACGCTCAACAAGGCCAACGACTTTGCCACCTCCAGCACCACTAAGCACGATTACTATCGCACGTATGTGCAGATCCAAGGGGCGGCCCTGACCGGATCGTCCGCGAACGAGGGCTACCGGCAGCTGTGGATTGAACTCGACTGGAAGTCGAGCACCCTGATCCCGGCTCTCCAGGAGGTGGGCATGCCCAAGGAGAGCTACGCCGGCGTGCCGAATCAGACGACGACGATCGGATTCTCGACGAGCGCATCCATCAAGCTCGGTGCCCCTCCGGTCGAGGGCACCTTGGGTGCGGAAACCGACTGGCAGGGTTCGATGACAAGGTCGACGGAGAACTGGCATCCGATCATCCGCAGCGAGAAGGGTTCCGGCGGTGTGATGTGGTGCCGATACGAGGCGGCCGAATTCACCGGCACCAAGTATCTGACGGCTCGAGTGTCGACTCGCATCGGATCCACGGCTTCCTTCCCCGGCCAGTCCATCCTCCGTGGGCAGCGGGAGAACTACAGCTCCTGCCCCACCCAGATCTGACATCCCTGGTACGTTCTCGGCAACGCCCCGTTTCGGATCTCCGCGGTGTCATGGTTTGCCTCGAAGAGCCGACCTGAAGCCAAGGACTTCCGCGTACCGGGCCGGAGGTCCGACCGCCAACACCACGACCCGGACTGGAGTCACCAACCACATGCGCTTGCGCTCATCGTTGCTTCTGGTAGCCGCCATGACGGTTGTCGTCCTGCTCGGCGCGGCCGCAGCCGTTGCAGGAGGTCGCTCCCGTGGGCCCAGTCTCGGTGATTGCGAAGCAGCCGGGCCGGTCGATGCCGATGCCGGCCCCGAGGCCGTGGGCGACGAGGATGATGAAGTAGGGGTCGAGGATGGGCCGGACGACACCGGAGACGGCCGGGCGTTCTGCCTCGTTCTCGACAATCCGGGGCCGATACGGGATCTCGAGGTAGCGGTGGTTTCGACCAATGAGGTCGACCCGCTGGACGTGGACAACGTCGTCCTGTATCACCCCGGTGGACCGGGCGGATCGCCGCGTGATCATCTTCTGGCCGGCGGGCTGCCGCTCAACTCGAGCAGTGCGGCGTTCATCGCCGTTGACGGAGCGTCGTCGGCCATCAACCGTGGATTCTGCGGAGAGGCCGATCGAGAGTACTTCACGGGCCTGAGCGATCAGGGGGCCGATACGATGGCCGCCGTCCGTCAGGAGTGCACCGGTCACCTCGACGCCCAGGGCGGGTCGTCGATTCAGGATGCCGACGACTGGGTACGAGTGCTCGATGCACTGGACATCGACAGAGCCGATGTGCTCTCCCATTCCTACGGCACCCTGGTGGCCGAAGCGTTCGTTCGCCGCCATCCCAATCGGGTGGAGCGGGTGGTGGCCGACGCCGTGCTGGCCAGCGACGTCGACGCCGCCATCAGGGTTGCGGCGGTACGGGATTCGGTCAATGCTACGGTCCCACTCCTGCTGGCCGGCTGTCCCGACGAACCCGAATGCCCCGACTCCACACGGACGTTTCTCGAAGACCACACGTCCTACGATGCGGTGAGGGAGGCGCTGCTCGACATCGGTGCCGGCATCGGCGTCGGTGAGGAGCCGCTCACGCCGGTCATGGTCGATCACGCAACCATGGCAGCTCTACGCGGGCGGGAGTACTGGTCGGCGTTCTACCAGGGAATCGCCGACATGGTCGAGCGACGGGATGCAGCCGTTCTGTTCACCCTCGGCGAGCGGGAGGGCATCGGCGTTGATCGAAAGGTCCATTTCGTGTCGTTGTGCAGCTCCATCACGCCGCCGGCACGTATGGAGACCTACACACCCAGTGGTTCCAACCCCTTCGACTCATGGCTGGCCGACTACTCGATTTGCTCCATCACCGTGCACCCTCCGTTGCTCGAGATGATCACCGGCCAAGAGCCGTCGGCCACGGCAGCCGGCACGGCTCCGCCGGCCTGGCTCGCAGTGGACGGCGAGGAGATCGACGCCGTGGTTTTCGGGTCGGCAACCGATCCGTTCGCCCCGATCGAACTTGCCCGCAACTCCGGTTTGTGGCGTCAGGTGCCGCTCTGCGAGACGGCAGTCGTCGGACACACCGCCTACTCCGATCCCGATCTCCGGTCACTGATGGGCGGGTTCCTCGACGGCAGCCTGGACGCAGGCCAGGTCGTCGATCGTTGCGTGGAACTCCGCACGACGGGTGGGTGACCGGGGACGATTCCGGATTGAGCTCGAGCCGGGTGCTCGGTGCGATCCGCCCTAGTGGCCGATCGCTGCGTTGAGTAGACGCATCATCTCCTCCCGGTCGGAGGTTCCGGCCTTGAGGTGGAGTGACTGGAGGATTCTGCGGACGTGCCGCTCGCTGTAGTGGGCGGCCGAAGCCACCGCGGCGACCGTCCTGTGTTCCGCTAGCAGACGCAGCACCACCACTTCGCCGGGCAGGAGCCGTGTCGGGCCAATCCCGTTCGCCAAGGCTGAGGCCACACCGATCGGGATCAGCAGTTCGCCATTGGACCGGGCCACGATGACGTCGGCCACGGCCGCGGACCGCATCGACGTGTGGACGACACTCGCCCCGTGCTCGAGCGCGAGGCGGATGAACGACATCGAGTAGAGGCTCGACGAGACGATCATGCCGATGCGTCGAGGAACGGACTCGGCGTTTCCGGGAGTCCACTTGAATTCCGGCTCGTCGGCATTCACGTAGGTCACGTAGGGGCCGCAGGGCGGAGGGCCCGTGGCCAGACTCACGCCGCGGCCGTCCAGCTCCGCTGTCAGCGACTCCAGATCCTGTTGGATGAACCCGACGGCGGCCACGGCGAACGATTGGCTGGGTAGCATCGCCACGACCCGCGATTCTAGTGCCCGACACAAATCGACAGGAGATCGACCCGAAGCGGGTCGTGCAGGACCGGTCGGTTCGCCCGGGTGATCGAAGTGTCTGTCACCGGGTCGATTGCTGCCCTAGAATCTTGACAGACAAGTAGTTGCCGGGGAGTCTCATGGGCGAGAACCGGCGCAAGAGATCGGGGCCTGTAGCTCAGTTGGTCAGAGCAAGCGACTCATAATCGCTCGGTCGCGGGTTCAAGTCCCGCCGGGCCCACCACGTCTGAACAGGCCGGTGGTGCTGGGTCGGCCGTGTGCTCTACGATGCGGCAATGGTCGACGCGGACGAATCCGGGAATGGTGAGTCGTGGCGCAATCGGGAGGATCTGCCGTTGGAGGCGGGAGCAATGATCAAGTCGATGGCGAGCGACCACGCACTGGAGGATCCGGCCCGATGATGAGCGAGCGGCTCACGCTGCACGGCGACCTGCTCGATCAGCATCGACTGGCCCAGGTCCTCGACGAACTCGACGCTCTCGGCGTCACGACCCGCCTTCGGCGATTCCGGGTCGGCGAGAACTCCACCGACCCGTCGCTGGCCGAACTGACCATCCAGGCCCACGACCACGGCCTGCTGGTGAGCGCTTGCCGACGGGCCGGTGAGCTCGGCGCCACCTACGACGACGCCGAAGTCGAACTGGCCACAACCGACGTCGACGGCGTCCTTCCCGAAGGATTCCACTCGACCACGAACTTCCCGACCTACGTCCTCCACGGCGGGGAGGCGATTCCTGTCGAGGGGATCGAGATGGACTGCGGTATCCGACTCCGGTGGGACACCGACAGGTGGCGGGCTGAAACCTGTCCCATGCACAAGGCACAAGTGGGGGACACCTTTGTCGTCGGCAGCACCGGTGTCCGGGTCGACGTCGGCGAGGATGCGGCCGACCACAGGCTCGACTTCGAGTTCATGAGCAGCGACGTGTCGACCGAGCGACCAAAGCGACGGATGATCGCCGACGCCGCAGACGCAATCCGAGCGGCACGCGCCGCTGACCTTGATGTCGTGTTCGTCGGCGGGCCGGCCATCGTTCACTCGGGCAGCGCACACCTCCTGGCCCAACTGATCGAGAACGGCTGGGTGACGGTTCTGCTCGCCGGCAATGCACTTGCCGCCCACGACATCGAGGCGAACATGCTCGGCACGTCGCTCGGCGTCGACCTCGACACGGGGCGATCCGGCCCGCACGGCCACACGCACCACCTACGGGCCATCAATCGTGTCCGGCGGGCCGGTTCGATCGCAGCGGCCGTTTCGGCCGGTGACATCACCGGCGGCGTCATGTACACCTGCGTCACGACGGATACGCCGTTCGTGTTGTGCGGATCGATCCGCGACGATGGCCCGTTGCCCGACGTGATCCCGAACGTGCTCGATGCCACCGACGCCATGCGGGCCCAGGTCGGGAACGCCGCCGTTTGCCTGATGGTGGCGACGATGCTCCACTCCGTTGCGGTCGGCAACATTCTCCCGGCCTCGGTCACGACGTTCTGCGTCGACACCGACGCCGACACCGTCATCAAGCTCACCGATCGCGGCACGCACCAGGCCACCGGCATCGTCACGGACTGCGAATACTTCCTGAGCGAACTCTGTCGACATCTCGACGGCGAATCGTAGCCACCGTCGGCGGATCGTTGCGTTTCCCGCTGACGCGCGCGGGCGCGGGTGGCGCCGGGCCACAGCGGGCTAGATTTGCAACATGATCCGTCACCCTGCTTGGCCAAGGCCCGCAGCAGCCGCCACCGCGATGTTCGGGACCGTGACCGCCCTGGCGGTGCTGGTCGGTTGTGCAGGCCTGACGGTTGAAGCCGACGAGCAGAGCGGATCGGCCGCCGCCGCGTCGACCGTTGGTTCGGTTCAATCGGAGTCGGTGGCCGACCAATCGGCGACCGAAACCTCCGCGCCCGCAACGACCGAGCCGTCAACGACGACCACCCGGCCGCCGGAACCCCGCTCCCTGACCATCGAGGTGCATCCTCCGGAGGCGAGCGTCAGCCTGAACACCGCCGACGGATTCTCAGCCCAGGGTCAAGGCCCCGACCCGATCACGGCGGAGATCCCGGCCGAGGTCGTGGAGGTCACCGTCTCGGCCGACGGCTACCAGGACTATCACGGCGAGATCGTTCTCGACGGCGCGCCCGGAGCCACCACCGAGGCCGTCATCTGGCTCGACCGGCCCGGCCAGCTGGTGCACAAGCTGTTCGAGGTGGAGGTGGGTGGCGCACCGAAGGGTGTGGCCTTCACCCCGGACGGGACCGAGGTCTGGGCCACAATCCTGAACGGCAGCGGGGTCGACGTGATCGACGTGGCCTCGGGGCAGGTCACGGCCACCATCGACCTCGACCAGGGCGCGGTCGAGGTGATCTTCAACCGCTCCGGCGACACCGCCTACGTCAGCCAGATGCAGACGAACTCCGTGTTCGAAATCGATGTCGCCAGCCGGACGGTCAAGCGGCAGTTCGACACCAAGGGGGCGTGGACGAAGGTCATTGCCCTTTCCTTCGACGAAACCACGCTGTACGCGTCGAATTGGATTGACGACAACGTCTCGGAGATCGACCTGGCCACCGGCGAGGTCACCCGTCTGTTCTCGACGGTGCGCACACCCAGGGGCCTGTATCCGACGCCGGACGGCGAACGGCTCTACGTGACCGGGTTCGACTCCGGCGAGTTGGAGGTCATCGATCTTGCCTCCGGCGACAGTCAGGTGCTGCACCGGACCGGCGGCTCGATGCGCCACCTGGTCGGCCCCGCCGACGGATCGGTGGTATACGCCTCCGACATGACCAAAGACACGATCTTCGCCGTCGACACCGAAACCGATGAGGTCACGGTGCTGGCCACGACCGACAAGAAACCCAACACCATCGATCTCAGCCCCGACGGACGGGTGCTGTTCGTCTCCAACCGCGGTCGCAACAATCCCGAGTCGTACTACCTTCCCGGTCCGGAGTGGGGCACGGTCCTCCTGATCGACACCGAGACCGGCGACATGCTCGATGCCATCATCGGTGGCAACCAGACCACCGGGTTGGAGGTGTCCGACGACGGCACCCTGCTGGCCTTCAGCGACCTGCTCGACGATCGGGTCGTGGTCTATTCGGTGCCGGCCACCGAGGACCTCCTCAACGGCGGCGGTGGCCGTTACCAGGATCATCTGACGGAGCTGACCAAGTAGCCGCTTCGGCCCATCGAAATTATTGGGTGCCGCACCGCCGTTTCGGTCATGCTGGAATCCATGGAGGGAACGGAATCGGCGGCGCCGGTCGCCGCGGATACGGGCGTCACGCCGAAGGTTCGTGCATTGCAGGCCCAGTGGTCGACGTTGATGGCGCTGGTCCGGCCTCAGAAGTTCGCCTACGGCGGGTTGACGCTGGCGCTCACCGTGCTCGCCCTGTTGCCGTTGTTCGGGCCGCTGCTGGTCGGCCGCGCCGTCGACCAGGCCATCGCCGGAGCGGACGGGTCGGAGCTGGTTCGGCTCGGTCTGCTGTATCTGGCCCTGGCGCTGGCCGGTCAGATCACGGCCGCCGGTGTGGCGTGGGCCTCGACCAGCCTGGCCTGGCGAACCGCCAACGACCTCCGCATGCAGATGGTGGAGCACGTCTTCGGCCTCGACCAGGAGTTTCATCAGCACAACCCGCCGGGCGCGCTCATCCAACGCATCGACGGTGACATCACGTCGGTGTCGGACTTCCTGAGCCAGGTGGTCACCGCCGTCGGCTCGGCGATCTTGATCCTGCTCGGAACCGTCACCATCCTCGCCATCCTCGACTGGCGGCTGGCGCTGGCCATGGGCGCCTACATCGGCGTGGCCGGCACCGTCGCCTTCCGCTATCGGGGTCGCCTGGTCAACGAGAGTGAGGGTGTGCTCAGCGCCCGGGCCCGGCTCTACGGCGGTATCGAGGAGCGCCTCAACGCCGCCGAGGACATCCGCTCCAACGGAGCCGGTCCGCACGTCATGGGCCGGTTCGTCGACGACGCCTCGTTCTTCCTCGACACCCGGATGCGGGAGGAGGGCGCCTTCGTCCGCCTCTGGTGGGGTTTGAACCTGGCCATTGTCATCTGCACCGTCGCCTCCCTGATCCTGGGTGCCACCATGGTGTCGGCCGGGGCCATCACCATCGGCACCGCCTTCGTGCTGTTCCAGTACACCCAGCAGATCCGCCGACCGCTCGACAGCATCGTGGAGCGATTCGAGGTCGCCCAGAAAGCGGTGAGCGCACTCAACCGGGTGGCCAAGCTTCGGGCCGAACGGCCCACCATCCTCGACCTCGGCACGACCAGCCCTCCGCCGGGCCCGCTGTCGGTGGAGTTCGACGACGTCGAGTTCCACTACTTCGAGAACGAGCCGGTGCTCCGGGGGGTGAGCTTCGAGCTGGCGCCGGGGCGCTCGCTCGGGGTCGTCGGCCGCAGCGGCAGCGGCAAGACCACCATGTCTCGAATCGTGGCCCGGCTCCTGGAGACCACATCCGGGACCGTGCGCCTCGGGGGTGTGCCGATCGCCGACATTCCACTGGCCGAGCTGCGCCGGCGCGTCGCCGTCGTTCCCCAGGAGGTGCAGCTCTACCAGGGGTCACTGCGTGACAACGTCGCCCTGTTCCACGACGCCGACGAGGAGCACTACAGCGATGAAGCCGTTGAACGGACCTTGCGTGATGTCGGTCTCGGACATCTGCTCGACGGCGTTGGCCTCGGTCCCGGCGATGGGGCCCGGCGGCTGGACCGCTCGGTGTTCGACGCCGACGTCGGGCTCTCCGCCGGTGAATCGCAGTTGCTGGCTCTGGCCCGGGTGTGGCTCCGCCGGCCCGATCTGGTCGTGCTCGATGAGGCCACCGCCCGCATCGACCCCCGCACCGAACGCATCGTCGGAAAGGCGATACGTGAACTCCTCGCCGGCCGGACCTCCATCGTCATCGCCCACCGTCTCTCCACCCTGCAGCAGGTCGACGACATCGCTGTGTTCGACAACGGACAACTGATCGAGTTCGGACCGCGTGTCGATCTGGCGAAGCGGGACGGAGGCTACTACCGCCGCCTGCTCGACTTCGCCGCCGCCGACCTGACGGAGGGTGCCGATGCCACCAGCGGGGACCCCCGATGATCAGCCCCACCGAGCGCTCGGTGCTACGACTGGGGTGGCGGGTGAGCCAGGAGCGTCCGTTCGAATTCTGGGTCGGGTTCGCTGCGTTTGTGACCTTCCTCGTGCTGCCGGCACTGACCGGTTGGCTGACCGCCGAGGCCTTCGCCGCCCTCACCGACTCCGACATCCGGCGGCTCTACGTCATCGCTGGAATGCTTCTGGTGGCCGAGCTGGTCCGGTTGTCGGTGTTCTCGATCGGAGCGGTGTCGTTCACCAAGAGCTGGACGTTCATGCGTTCGCTGATGCAGGGAAACATGCTGCACGCCCAGATGGTCAGCGGAGGCCGCGACGCCGGACCGCCGGTCCGCTCGGCCGGTGACGCCGTATCGCGATTCCGCGACGACACGAGTGATGTCGTGTCGTTCGTCGACCTGTGGCTCGACGTCACCGGGAGCCTGATCTTCACCATCATCGGACTGGTCATCCTCGCCCAGGTCAACCTGAGGGCGACGGTGCTGGCCGCGGTGCCGATGGTGGCCGGGGCCGTGGTCGTGCTCCTCCTCGACTCGAGGATCAAACAGTTCCGCCGCGAGGACCGGGCCGCCACCCGGGCCGTCGGCGGCATGCTGGGCGACCTGATGGCCGGGGCGACAACGGTCAAGGTCAATGACGCCGCCCGGCCGGTGATGGCTCACTTCCAGCACCTGGTCGACACCCGCCGGCGAACGGCGGTCCGGGACCGGACGTTGAGTGAGGCGGTGTTTCAGTTCGCCTTCGGGGCCAGTGATGTCGCGGTGGCGCTGGTCCTGGTGGTGACGGCCGGTGCCATCGCCTCCGGGGAGTTCGAGCTGGCCGAGATCGTGCTGTTCCTGGCGTACCTGCCCTGGCTCGCCAACTTTCCCCGTCAGATCGCCCGCTTCATCACCCGTCATCGCCAGGCTTTGGTGGCCTTCGAGGGCATGGAGGAGCTGGTGGCCGAGGGCGACCGCGGGCGGATCGTGCGCCACAACAACCTGCCGGTGCAGCGGGATCCGGAGCGGCCCGTGCCATTCGAGGTCGGCCACGGTCGGGGTGTCCGCTCCGAGCATCAGCCCGAGAACCACGATCTGCTCGTCCGACAGATCCGTCCCCGGGTGCCGTTGGAAGGATTCGAGGTGGAGAACCTCACGGTCCGCTACGGAGACCGTGAGGTCTTCGCCGACCTGTCGTTCACCGTCGAGGCCGGGTCGTTCGTCGTGGTCACCGGTCGGATCGGCAGCGGCAAGTCGACGCTGCTTCGGGTGCTCCTCGGCCTGGCCACCGAGGCCACCGTCACCGGTTCGGTCCGCTGGAACGGTTCCGAGATCGTCGATCGTGGCTCCTTCCTGGTTCCACCCCAATGCGCCTTCGTGTCCCAGATCCCTCAGCTGCTGTCCGATTCGCTGGCCGACAATATCCTGCTCGGCTCCCACGTGGTTCCCAATCCCGGCTCCTGGGTCCATCCGGCTCGGGCATCGGCCAGTCCGGGGCACGTACCCCATCACCTCCCAGAGACGGTACGGGTGGCGGCCCTGACCGATGACGTGGCGATGATGCCGGCCGGTCTGGCGACGGTCATCGGGCCGAGAGGTCTGCGATTGTCGGGCGGGCAGCGGCAACGGGTGGCAGCGGCGAGGGCGCTGGTGCAGCGTCCGGAACTCCTGATCGTCGATGACCTGTCGTCGGCCCTGGACGTGGCCACCGAGTTCGAGCTCTGGGAGAACGTCGCCGACGCCGGGATCGCCGTGCTCGCCGTCTCCCACCGGCCCCGGGTCTTGGAACAGGCCGATCTCCTGATCGACCTCGGGTAGCGGCGGGCCGCCCACCCCCACACGACCAGGTGCCACGGACCTTCGGCTCTGGCTGCACAGATCGAGCCGGGGGACACTGATCGTATGGAGCGACCGACCGATCGTGTCAGCTTACGCCTTGCCGTGGCCCTCCTTGGCGCCGTCGTCGGCGGTGTCGTCGGGCTCATCGTGGCGGTGAACCTGGTCATCTACCTGGGGCCGGATCAAGGCTACGAGAGCAGCATCGGCGAGGTTTTCGACCACAGCAGGCTGCTGGGCGCGGTCGTCGTGGCGGTCGTCGTTGCCGGGCCTGTTGCCGGGATCGTGATGGCGCGGCGGCTTCGACGAGCCTAACTCGTGTGGTGAACCTCCTGGAGGCCGTAGACGGGGGTGTCGAGGCCGACCTGGCGGGCCTTGAGCTGGAGCGCCAGGTACAGCGAGTAGTGGCGCGACTGATGCAGATTGCCGCCGTGGAACCACAGCGCCTCCTGCTGGGTCGGCTTCCACATGTTGCGCTGCTCGCCCTCCCACGGGCCCGGGTCCTTCGTGGTGTCGGAGCCGAGGCCCCACACCTTGCCCACCTTGTCGGCCACCTCCTGGGAGATCAGATCGGCGGCCCAACCGTTCATCGAGCCGAACCCGGTGGCCAGCACGATCAGGTCGGCCGGCAGCTCCTCCCCGTCGGTCAGGACCACGCTGTCGGGCTTGATCTCGGCGATGCTGACCCCGGACCTCAGGTTGATCTTGCCGTCGATGATGAGCTGCGAAGCGCCGACGTCGATGTAGTAGCCGGAGCCCCGGCGCAGGTACTTCATGAACAGCCCGGAGCCGTCGTCACCGAAGTCGAGCATGAATCCGGCCTTCTCGAGCGCCTTGTAGAACTTGGCGTCCTCCTCGGCCATCTTCTCGTAGATCGGGATCTGGAAGGTGTGCATGATGCGGTAGGGGATGGAGGCGAAGATCATGTCGGCGGTGTGGGTGTCGATGCCGTTGGCCACCGCCTGCTCTGAGTAGAGGTCGCCGAGGGCGAGGCGCATCAGCGGTTCCGACCGGGCGATGTGGGTCGACGACCGCTGGATCATCGTGACCGACGCCGCGCCGGATTCCCACAGCGCGGCGCAGATGTCGTGAGCCGAGTTGTTGGATCCCAACACGACGCAGTTCTTGTACTTGTATTCGTCGCTGGCCCGGTGGGCCGAGGAGTGGTGGATGTCGCCTCGGAACGTCTCTGCGCCGGGGATCTCGGGGATGTTGGGTTTGCCCGACATGCCGGTGGCCAGCACCAGCTGTTTGGGTTTGAGGGTGACTTCCTCGGTCGAGCCGTCGTCGCGGCGGCGGCGAACGTTGACCGTCCATTCCCCGGCGTCCTCGTCGTAGGAGGCGTTCAGCGCCTCGGTGGAACCCCAGTAGTTGAGTTCCATCACCTTCGTGTAGTACTCGAGCCAGTCGCCGATCTTGTCCTTGGGGGCGAACACGGGCCAGTTCTCGGGGAACTTGATGTAGGGGAGGTGGTCGTACCAAACCGGATCGTGGAGGCACAGCGACTTGTAGCGCTTGCGCCACGAGTCGCCCGGACGCTGATTCTTCTCGATGATGATGGTGGGCACACCGAGTTGACGAAGTCGGGCACCGAGGGCGATGCCGCCCTGGCCACCGCCGATGATCAAGGTATAGGGCTGGGTCTCGTAGCCGAGTTCGGCAGCCTCCTTCTGACGCTGCTCCAGCCAGGTCAGACGATCGGGGTCGGCGCCGTGCTGAACACCCATGGGACGGTTTAGGCCCCGCGGTTCCTCGTATCCCTTCAGTTCGGTCATGGCCGTCAACAGCGTCCAGCACTTGTCGCCCTGAAGGCGGATCTGTCCCTCGCCGCGGGCCACGGCGGTCTCGAACGTGATCCACGCCTCGGTGACGCCATCGGCCTCGGTCGCTTCGCCGCGGACCTGCCAGTTGCTGGCGGCCGTGTCGTCAGCCCGGGCCTCGAGCATGGCCCGGATCTCGTCCCGGCCCTCCATCGTCTTGATGTTCCAGGTGAAGGTGACGAGATCGCGCCAGTAACAGTCGTCGGCGAAGAGTTCGGCGGCGTCCGGATAGTTGGCGGCTGAGACGGCGGCGTCGAACTGAGCCAGCCAATCGGTAACGGTTTCGGTCGGAGTGGACACGGATTCCCCCTTGTGGACGCTGTCCCCGGTGGTTCGACGACCGTTTTACCACACGGTTGGGCGCAACAAGAATGCGGGGAGCATCACCCCGCCCAGGGTGGGCTGGGTCAGGAATCGATGGTTTGGCGAGACGTGTCCCGCAGATCGATCACGATCGGCTCTGATCCCGATTCGTCGCCGGCTCCTGCTTTCGTCAGGTCGTATTCCCAGCGGGAACGGAATGGCATGCCGCTGCGGCCCGACTCGGGACCCTGCATCGGGGTTTTGACCCCGAGAATCTGGTGAACCTGGGTGTGGCCGTTGGCGAAGTTGACGGCGGTGGCCGCCATGTAGAGCCTCCACACCCTGGCCTTGCCCTCCCCGGCCTCGGCCACCGCCGCGTCCCAGTTGTTCTCGAGGTTGGTGACCCAGTGCCGCAGTGTCAGCGCGTAATGCTCCCGGATGCTCTCCATGTGACGGGCCTCGAACCCGGTCTCCTGCATGGCCGCGATCACGGTGCCCACCTCGTGCAGCTCGCCGTCGGGGAACACGTAGCGGTGGATGAAGCTGTTACGCCCGAGTGTGGTGTCGGGACGGCGGCGGAACCGTCGCGGTGCCGACGGCTTGTTACCGATCTGATGATTCAGCAGACGGCCCTGGGGAGCCAGTTGATCCCGAAGCGTCACGAAGTAGCGCTTCAGGTTGGCCAGCCCGACGTGTTCGAACATGCCGACCGAGCTGATGGCGTCGTAGGGCCCGTCGCTGAGATCGCGGTAGTCCTGAAGACGGATCTCGATCCGGTTGCTCAACCCGGCCTCCGCCACCCGCTCGCGGGCCAGCCACGCCTGATTCTCCGAGATCGTGATGCCGACGACCTGCACCCCGTAGTGGCGGGCGGCGTGGAGCGCCATCGAACCCCACCCGCACCCGACATCCAGGAGACGTTGACCGGGTTGCAGGTCGAGTTTCCGGCAGATCAGTTCGTGTTTGTTGGCCTGCGCCTGTTCCAGGGTGTCGGTCGGTTTTTCGAACACCGCACACGAGTAGGTCCAAGCCGGTCCGAGCACCATCCGGTAGAACTCGTTGGACACGTCGTAGTGATGGGAGATCGCCTTGCGGTCCCGGCGGCGGCTGTGGGCCCGAAAGCGGCTGCCGAAGACGACCTCCTCGGGTGGGACCGGCGGGGCGTGACGCAGGCCGTCGAAACCGACCACGTTGACCAACTCACGCACATGGGCCGGGGTGAGACTGATCCCGCTCAGATCCCGCTTCAGATCGAGAAGCGCCCAGATGTCGCCGTCGATGTCCATGGCACCGGACACATAGGCCCGGGCGAAGCCCAGCTCGCCCGGATGGCGCACCAGGTGCTTCACCGCATCGATGCTGTTGAATCTGACGACGACCGGAGCCTCGGTCGGTCCCCAGGTCTTTCCGGTCCAGTCCTCGAAGCGAACAGGAGCATCCGGCCCCACAAAGTCCGCCGTTACCTTTTCAAGCGACATCTCAGCCCCCACATCTTGGCCGAACAGTCACCGGGCCTCGGTGCCCCGGCCGTCCCAGCGTGTCCGACCGCTCGGCTGCCTGCGCTTGCCCCCAGAGTAATTCGGGTTGGTCCGTCGGCGCTAGTGGGAACCGCTCGGGAAGCAGGAAATCCTCGAATCAGGCTGAGCGCGGCACGCTAGCCTCGTATCACAATGAGTGACGCAGAATCGTTGGCCGATCTCCCCAAGGCCTACAACCCGGGCTCGGTGGAGGAAGAAATCTCGAAGCGGTGGCGGACCGCCGACATGTCGGTCGCGCCGTCGACGGTGCCCGTAGGCGAGCCCCGGTACTCGATCGTGATCCCGCCGCCCAACGTCACCGCGCCGCTACACCTCGGCCATGCGCTCAACAACACGCTGCAGGACGTCCTCATCCGCTACCACCGGATGCGCGGCGACGCCACGCTGTGGATGCCGGGAACCGACCACGCCGGCATCGCCACCCAGACCGTCGTCGAGAAACGGCTTCTGGCCGAGGGGGTCAAGCGCCTGGAGATGGGCCGGGAGGCGTTCGTGGCCAAGACCCAGGAGTGGAAGGACGAATACGAGGCCGTCATCATCGATCAGCTCATGGCGATGGGTGCGTCGTGCGACTGGGACCGGACCCGGTTCACGATGGACGAGATGTGTGCCATCGCCGTTCGCCACGCCTTCTACCAGTTGTTCGCCGACGGGCTCATCTATCGCGGGAAACGTCTGGTCAACTGGGATCCGGCGACCCGAACCGCCCTGTCCGACGACGAGGTCGAGATGGAGGACGTCGACGGCCACATGTGGTACCTGCGGTATCCGCTGGCCGACGGGTCCGGTCACGTCGTCGTCGCCACCACCCGGCCCGAGACGATGCTCGGCGACACGGCGGTCGCCGTCAACCCGACCGACCCCCGAGCGGCCGAGCTGGCCGGTGCACAGATCCGGCTTCCGATCGTCGACCGGCTGATCCCGATCGTCGAAGACGACTACGTTGTCATGGCCGACCCCGAGTCGAGCGACACCAAAGCCCAGTACGCCAGCGGTTTTCTCAAGGTCACGCCGGCTCATGATCCCAACGACTGGGACATCGGTCAGCGCCACGATCTCCCGGTCATCAACGTCATGGGCCCCGACGGCTCGATCAGCGCCGACCACGGCTGGGAGGACATCTCGGAGGAGGCCCGCCCGTTGGTCGGCTTGAGCCGGGATGAGGCTCGAGCCGCCATTGTCGAGTGGTTCGAGGCCAACGAGCTGCTCGAGGCCGTCCGCCCCTACAACCATTCCGTCGGCCACTCCTACCGCAGCCATGTCCCGATCGAACCGTGGCTGTCCGACCAGTGGTTCGTCGCCGTCACCGACGATCGACTGCGCGGCTCCGCGCTGCGGGCGCTCGACCCCGAGCAGAGCCCGCCGCTGCCCGACGACGTCCCACCCCGCTCCGACCGGCAGGGCGACGGTGGGATGACGTTCCACCCCGAGCGGTACGCCCGCACCTACCACGCCTGGCACGACACGATCCGCGACTGGTGCATCTCCCGACAGTTGTGGTGGGGGCATCAGATCCCGGTCTGGCTCCGCACCGTCCCGATCGAGGATCTGGCGCCCGAAACCGCGGCGGCCATCAGCGCAGTCGGGGTCGACGAGCCTGTTGTCGTCACCAGCCGATGGACCGGGACCGGGGCGATTCACCACGCCCGCAGGACCACCGAGTTCGAGGTCGAGGAGGCGGTCTGCGTCCCGCCCGAGGCGACGCTCAGGCGGCTTGTCGACCGTGGAGCCGACGCCGGCGTCACCGAGCCCCTGACCGAATCCGAGCTCGTCGGGGCGCTGGAGGCGGACGGTTTCGAACGCGACCCCGACGTTCTCGACACTTGGTTCTCATCAGGGCTCTGGCCGCTGTCGACGATGGGCTGGCCCTACCCCGAGGACCACCCGGACACCATCGGCCTGCTCGAATCCTACAACCCCACCTCGGTCCTCATGACCGCCCGTGAGATCATCACGCTCTGGGTCAGCCGGATGACGATGTTCAACCGGTACTTCCTCGACGGGCGGCTGCCGTTCCACGACGTGTTCATCCATGCCATGATCCAGGACGGTCACGGCCAGAAGATGTCGAAGAGTCTGGGCAACGGGCTCGATCCCCGCGATATCATTCACAGCCACGGGGCCGACGCTCTGCGGTACACGCTCGTCCAGATGACGACCGAGACCCAGGACGTGCGCATGCCGGTCGAGATCGTCAGCCCGCAGACCGGTGAGACCTTCGTGCCGGAGTTCATCACCACCAAGGCCGGGCACGTGGTCGCCGCCCCGATCCAGTCCACGCCATCGGATCCGTCGAAGAAGATG
Organism: Acidimicrobiia bacterium; assembly: GCA_029863385.1. Lineage (GTDB taxonomy): Bacteria > Actinomycetota > Acidimicrobiia > Acidimicrobiales > SZUA-35 > JAHELU01. The sequence goes on along the minus strand of JAOTVU010000001.1, from coordinate 6,151 downwards.
GTTTCCGGATACGGAGAGGCCTCCGGTGAGGTCCAGCCGACAGCGGAGATGCCCCTGGCCCGCAACACCTCATCGAAGTTCGACCTCGGCCGCAACTTCGCCAACAAGGTTTGGAACGCCACTCGATTCGCGCTCGGGCGGATCCAACCGGGTAGCGATGTCGGAGAGATCGACATCACAGCCGACGGGGCCGATGACGGTACCGCCTCCGGCGGTGGTGCGACATTCGCCGATCAGTGGATCCTGGCCCGCCTGGCCCAGACGATCGACGTCATCGATCACGCCCTCGCCCGCTACCAGTTCAACCTCTACGCCGACACACTCTACGACTTCATCTGGCGTGACGTCTGCGACCGTTATCTCGAGGCGGTCAAGCCGACGATCGACGACAACCCGAACCAGCAGGCGATCCTCGGGGCCGTGCTCGATTCGGTTCTACGCCTCCTGCATCCCGTTTCGCCGTTCGTCACCGAAGCGCTTTGGCCCCACGTCAGCGCGGTCCGGGGCGGCGAGCTGCGAGGAATTGCATTGCCGCCGTCGGAGCTGTGCGCCACCGCGGCCTGGCCGTCGGTCGCCCCGGACGTCGTCGACCTCTCCATCGTCGACACGTTCGACCGGGCCGATCAGCTGATCGGCGCGATCCGCACCATCCGGTCGTCGCGCGGCGTCAAGCCAAAACAGTCGGTCATCCTGCACGCACCCGAGGCCGTTCGCCGGTTGATCGAGCAGAGCCAGGGCATGGTCGAAACGCTCGCCGGGGTCGGCGAGGTGGTGGCCTCGGAGAGTACTGAACGCCCGCCGGGCGCCAGCCCGCTGGCGTTCGAGGGCTCGGAGGTTCTGGTCTCCGGTCTGGTCGACGAGCTCGACGTCGACGCCGAGCGCACCCGTCTGCAGAAAGTGATCGACGGCAAGACCGATCAGATCGCGGGCTTCGAGAAACGGCTGGCCAACCCGGGCTACGTCAACAACGCCAAGCCCGAGCTGGTGGCCGAAACCCGCCGGCTGCTGGAGGTGGCGCGGAGCGACCTGGCTGCAGCGGAAGCGGCGATGGTCGCACTCGGCTGAGGGCGAGCAACGGCTGCGGAGGGCGGTGCCGACCCCGCCCAGCGGCCGGCCTGCTACTGGCGACTCTGGTAGGCGCTGCCGACCTTGGGAGTGTCGTCGTAGTTCCCGACGAGACACAGCACCTCGCGGTCATCGACCGCATTCCAGCTGCCTTCGGTCGGGGTCAGCGAGGAGATGCCGTAGATCGACTCCTCGTACGACAGGCCCACCCAGGGCTCAAAGGCCGCATAACAGCCGTCGTCGGCCAGTTCGCTGACCGTGGCGTCACCGGGGTACGGCCCGTCGGGCAGGTTGAAGGCGTGATAGGTCTCGAGCAGGTGCGGGCCTTCGCAGGGAACGCCCTGGACGGATTCGACCTCGCCGTTGAAGCCGCCCTCGATGCAGTCGCCGAGCCGGATGCGGAACGCTCCCAGCTCGCCCTCCTCGGTGATGGCTCCGCTCTCGCTTCTGGTGGTGTCGTCCTGCCCGGCTATTCCGGCATATCCCATACCGACCAGACCCAATCCGGCGACGACTCCGGCTGCTGCTCTTCCAATTCCCATGTATGGGCCTTCGGATTACGCTTGGCCGACCTTGAGCGCGTGGCGCCGAGGCTCCGGGCGTCGAAGGGCGGAGTCCCGGTGTGGGGAAGCGGAGCGACTATGTTTGCGCCATGAACGTTGGAGACACCGTCGAAAGCTTCACACTCAATGATCAGCACGGCGATCCGGTCAGCTTCGACTCGCTCGTCGAGTCCGGACCGGTGGTGGTGTACTTCTACATCAAGGCCATGACCTCGGGTTGAACGCTGGAGAGCAAGCACTTCCGTGATCTGCAGGCCGAGTTCGCCGAACTCGGTGCCAGCATCGTGGGGGTGTCGCCCGATCGGTCCGATCGGCAGAAGCAGTTCGACGAGGCCAACGACCTCGGTTTCCCGTTGTTGGCCGACACCGACAAGACGGTGGCGAAACAGTTCGGCGTCGCCCGGTTCGGCCCGCTGCCGGTCAAACGGGTGACGTTCGTGATCGGCACCGATTGCAAGGTCAAGGCCGTCATCAAGAGCGAGGCCAACATGAACAAGCACGCCGACGAGGCCCTCGCTGCCGTTCGGCAGCTCGTCTCGAACTGACGCGCGGTTCAACGGGACGAATTCGGCGGAGTCGAGACCCGGCACCCGACCCCCTCGCCGAACTTTGTGCCGTCGGCGACCCGTCAGGGGGTCGCTGAGCGCACAAAGTTCGGGCGGAGGGGGACGTGGGAGTCCCAAAGTTCTGATGGAGGTGGGAGGAGGTGCGGGGCCGCGGTCGCGGCGATCAGCCGTGGACGGCGGCCGGCAGGTGCTTCACGCCGTGGATGAAGCTCGAGAAGAGAAGATCCGGTGGTCCCGAGGCCCGGATATCGGGCACCCGGTTGAACAACTCCCGGAACATGACGGTGATCTCCCGTCGAGCCAGGTGGGCGCCGAGGCAGTAGTGGGGGCCGGGTCCTCCGAAGCCGACGTGGGGCTTCTGCTCCCGCATGATGTCGAAACCGTGGGGATTGTCGAACACGTTCGGATCCCGATTGGCGAGGAGATAGAACATGGCGACCTTCTGATCCTCGGCGATCTCGGTGTCACCGATCACCGTGTCACGGGTGACGGTACGGCGCATGTAGGTGACCGGGCTGGCCAGCCTCACGATCTCCTCCACGGCCTGTGGAGCCAGATTCTCGAAATCGCTCTGCCACAGCTGACGCTGGTCGGGATTGTCGGTGAGGAACGTCAACGCCCAGCTGATGGCATTGCGGGTTGTCTCGTTGCCGGCCACGACGAGCAGGATGAAGAAGCTGGCCAGATCGGCCGGTGACAGTTGATCATCCTCGAGTTCGGCGTTCAACAGCACGCTGGTCAGATCGGTTCCGTCCCCGCCCCGCTTGGCGTCGGCCACCTCGTTCATGAGATCGGCCAGGTTCTGCCCGGCGAGCAGGATGGAGGTGATGATGTCGTCGGTCTCGGCCACGTACTCGGGGTCGCCGGCACCGAGGATGATGTTGGTCTGCTCCAGCACGAAGTCGAAGCTCGAATCCGGGATCCCCATCAGATCGCACACGATCTTGAGCGGCAGGGCCGACGCCACCTCGGTGACGAAATCGATCTCGTCGGCGTCGATGATTCGATCGACGATTGCCGACGCCACCTCCTGAACGCTGTCGTCGAGCTTGGCCAGCATCCGGGGCGTGAAACCCGGTGACACCAGGCGCCGGAGCCGGGCGTGACGGGGATCGTCCATCCCGATCATCGAGTTGAAGAACTCGACGAACTCGGGTGGCAGGTCCTGCAACACGATGCCCCGCGCCGAGCTGAAGATCTTCGGGTTCTTCGACACGTGGAGGATGTCGGCGAAGTTGGACAGCGCCCAGGCCCCCGGACCCTGCGGCAGGAGGTAGCCCTCGGGGATCTCGGGTTCCGGGTGGAACGTGACGCCGCCGGCCGCCCGCAGCGTGTCGATGTCGGCGTTGATGGCCTCCGCCGGTCGGATCCAGAACTCACCCAGCAGCGGATTGGGAAGGGAGCCGTCGCCGTCGCCCACGCTAGAGATCCTTGACCTCGGCGATCGTGAAGATCTGTACCGATCGCCCCGTGAAAAGGCCCTCACTGGCGTCCCGCCAGGCGGCGATGTGAGGGGTACGGAGATGGGCGTCGAGCTGCTCCTGCCCATCCCACAGCTCGTACAGGCGGATCAGATCGGGATCGTCGACATCGGGAGAGAAGACGTACTCGTGGCAGCCCTCCTCCTGGCGGGTCGCCGCCATCACGTCGCGGGCAAGGTCGAGCACACGGTCGCGTTCACCGGGTGCCGTCGTGAACGTGCCGGCCACGATGAGCATCTAGATGACCTCCAGTTCTCGTCCGTCGAAGAGTGGGATGATGCCGAAGTCGTCGGTATCGGCGGCCAGCTCCTCGCTGGTCGGAGCACCCGGATTGCGGGCCCAGCTCCCGGCCGCGTCGTACACCAACCGGTGGAGGCGGGCGTCGCTGGTGGTGTTGAGGAACAGATCCTCCTCGTCCAGTACGAATCGAACCGCCCGTTCGATGGCGGCCGGATCGGTCAGCGGCTCGTACCAGCTGTAGTGGGGCTCCGAGTCGTCGGTCCACCGCCGACGGGCGATCGACTTGATGGTCTGAACCGCGACGTTGCGGTCGGCACACAGCGCCCGAAGCTGCTCGCAGTCGGATCGGTACTGATCGATCGACAGCATCGAGGAGTTGTAGGGAAACAACACCGAGTCGAACGGGAACTCGGCCAGGCTGCGCAGATGCATGGCGCAGATCCTCGTGCCGTGACCGGTCACGCCGATGAATCGGCACAGCCCCTCGTCTCGTGCCGCCACCAACGCTTCGAGCGCCCCTCCGGCGGCGAAGGCGGTCTGCCACTCGTCCTCCTCGACGAGGTTGTGGAGCTGGATGAGATCGACCTGCTCGACGCCCATTCGTTCGAGGCTGCGTTCGAGGCTGGCCCGGGCCTCCGGACCACTCCGGTCACCGGTCTTGGTGGCGAGGAAGACCCGGGAGCGGTTTTCGGCCAGAAACGGGGCCAGTCGAAGCTCGGAATCGCCGTAGTCGGCGGCGGTGTCGATGTGGTTGACCCCGGCATCGAGTGCCATCCGGAGGGTCTCGTCGGCCCGGTCCTGATTCATCGATCCCAGCGCCGCGGCCCCGAAGATGACACGGCTGGAGAGGTGGGAAGTTGATCCGAACGGGGAGAAGGGCATGTCGGCCATGGCGGTGTCCTGACGCATGTGGTGTGGTTGCGTGACGATCGTAGCCCACCGCCGTCCATCAACCCGAAAGGAGGGACGGGATCGGTGGTGGGCTCCGCTGTGACATGGGTCAACAGCCACACGAGGTATTCTCACCTGAAATCACGGCGAGATGAATCGCTGGACCCCGTTCCCGGCGTAGAAATTGGTACAACCTCGTCACAACGAGTCATTTGGGTCGAAAATCGCTCTACCCTATATGACCGCCTGCCAGGACGCGTTTCCCGGCAGATGTGACCGACTACTTGAGGAGCTCGCCATGGCCAAACAACGATCGAGCTTCGCGAAGTTGCAGCGGGACAAAGCCAAGAAAGAGCGGGCTTCCCGAAAGCGCGCCGCCCGGCGTGACCGCAACTCCTCCGACGAAGACTCTGTAGCGAACGACGAGCCCAGGGATGTTGTATCAATGGTTTCCGGCGATGGGGAACCGTCGCCGAAGGAACTCCTGATGATGGTGGAAGACCTCCACCAGCGTCGTCAGGCGGGTATCATCTCTGAGGAGGATTTCGAGGAGGCGAAGGTCGAACTCTTCGCCCGCCTCCAAACCTGATCCAGACGTCGGGTCGAAAGGCCGGACGCTACGTCAAGGCTGGTCGCCGTGGACCATTTCCCTGTCAGTGAGCGTTGGCGCCAGTGGCGTCAACAGGTCGATCTCGACGAGTACGAAGCTCGTTGGGACCGATTGGAATCACAAGGGGAGGCGGTTCACGGCGAAGCCGATTTTGTGGATCGGTACGCATCGAAACGAATTCTCGACGCCGGCTGCGGCATGGGCCGGGTCGGACTCGAGCTTGCCCGTCGAGGCTACGACGTGGTCGGAGTCGACAACGATGACGACATGCTCGAGCGGGCCCGTAGGAAGGGCGCCAATGCCAGCTGGCTGGTCGGTGATCTCACGTCGATCCGGTTCGATCTGCCCTTCGACACGATCGTGCTGGCGGGCGACGTCCTGCTGTTCGTCGAGCCGTCACGGCGCCACCTCGTCGTCCCCAATCTCGCCGACGCACTCGTTGAGGGCGGCCACCTGATCTGCGGTTCGTCGTTCACACCGCCATATGATCTTCGCGGCTACGACGAGTGGTGCCACCACGCTGGCCTCGAGCTGATCGAACGTTACGGAAGCTGGGAGCGCGATCCCTACCGGGCGGACCGGAACTACGCCGTCTCGGTCCACCGACGGGTTCCTTCGGGCGACGAGACGGTCTGATGTTCTAGGGAGTGACGCTGGCCAGGGCCCGTTCGATCCGTCGCACGCTGACCTTGACCGCGCCGGGCCCCGCGGGGCGCAGGTGTTGGGCGAACTGGG
>JAOTVU010000230.1 GCA_029863385.1 Acidimicrobiia bacterium | reverse complement strand
TGAGCACGAACGATCCGCAATGAGATCGTCCGGAATCGGGCGGTACGGTGGCAGACATGACAGAGATCGGAACGGATTGGTGGGTGGTTGATGGCGTGGCGACGGCGTGGTTCGAATCGAAATCGTTGATCCAGGGGGCTGGTCTGGCCGGACGCATCGTGGAGTTGTCGGCCGAGATCGAGGTGGATCTGCGCGCCACGGGCATGCGGGTGCGCCTCGACTCGGACGAGCACGCCGCGGCGGTGTCGGCGGTCGCGCTGGATCTCGGGCTGGCCGCAAACCATGAAGTGCTGCAGCATCTGAGCGTCGTCTTCGACTCCTCGAACCCGACAGGGGTTAGGCCGTTCTGGCAGGGCGTGCTTGACTATGCGCCTGGCGAGGACGGCAGTTTGGTAGATCCGCTGCGGCGCGACCCCCCGATACGGATCCGTCAGTCGACGGAGCCGCGACCGCTTCGAAACCGCATCCACCTCGACGTGGTGCGTCCGGCGGCGGCGGTCGAGCAGGCCAATCTTGGTGAGGCATTCGGACCGCACGGGGTCTGCCACACCGACCCAGACGGCAACGAGGTCGACCTGGTGCCGGGCGAGACGCTCGGCGAAACGAACGCGACAACCGATTGGCAGGCGGTGTTCAGCGCGATGGCGTGCTACCGCACCACCACGCTGACGCAGCAGCAAGACCTGGCCACCGCAGCAGCGGCGCTGGCCGACGACGCCGGCTTCCCGCTGCTGATCGACCTGCGCCCCAGGCTCGTGATCATCGACAGCGGTAAGGACCAGTGGGAGGACGAAGCCCACGGCGTCAAGCTCGAATTCGCCGATCTCGCCGGAAACATCCAGTCCGTTGCCCGCGAACTCGGGGCCACCGTGGATCCGGGTTTGGCGCGCTTCGCTCAGCTCTTCCTCGACGCCGCCGACGTCGCCGCAGTCCGCTCGTTCTGGGCCGCCGCGCTCGGATACACCTACGATCGGCGAGCCGGGGTCACCGACATCTACGACCCGCGGCGTCTGAGCCCGGTGCTGGTGTTCCAACAGCTCGATGCTTCGGAGACGGAGCGGCGCCGGCAGCGCAACCGCATCCACTTCGAGCTTGCGGTGCCGTCGGACCTCGCGCAGACACGCCTCGCCACGACCATCGAATGCGGTGGCCGGCTCCTCGACGAGTCAGAGGATCGATGGCGGGTCGCCGACCCGGAAGGGAACGAGGTGGTGATCGTCAGTCGGGCATGAGGTCGTATCCGGCTGAACTCAACACTTGACGGTTCCTCGTCCACGAGCACTTGATCTCCACCGCAGTCCGCACCGACGACGGACGACCCTTCCAACGCCCGCGTCGGTACGCACTCCGACACCCGACGGGGACCCTCGAACCCATCCGGGATCCGGCCCTATCCCGGCCGGCCTTCCAGCTGGCCGCCCGTGGACAGCACGTATAGCGCCGTCCCCGGCGCCGTAGTCTTGGGCGGGTGAATCGCACACTGTCGAACTTCAGCTCGCACTCGGCGCACGGTCTTGGCCGACGCACCGCGTCGTTCTGGTCGACTTGACCGGAAACGGACATCTGGAGGTTGTGGCGTGGTTCGGTCGTGACTTTCGCCTCTGGTCGGGCATCGGCCGCCAGCACAACATCACTTTGTGGTTTCGTCATCGGCGCGCCAAACGACACGGACCGGCGATGGGAATGGTTCCGGGGCGGCGCGTCGAGCGGTCTCGACAATTCTGGGTGTGCTCGCGCTGACGGCCGCACTGACGTCGCCGGTCGACGTCGGGGCTGCGAACTCGACTCGAGACGAGCTCAGCCTCGACGAGCTGATCGACGGCGACCCCGACGACGCCGCTCTGGTCGACAATGCGGCTTTCCTTCCCATCGGGGATGCCGGTCCTGCACGACACACCATCGAGGGGCGGCTCACCGTCGAGCGCCTGCCGCTACAGATCAGCACGAACGAGTCCCGGTATCTGGGGTACCGGTCCTTCCCCGGGTTCTCGGTCGATTTCTTCACCCACCAGGACCATCTTGTCCCGGTGACGCGTTCGCTGATCACGCGACCGGAGATCAGCAGCTGGTCGTTGATCTTGTCGCCGGGGCGGATCTGGTCCGAGCCCGGTGACGATGGCAGGTCGCGTGCGTCGTTCCCGTTCGTGCTCGGCAGTCCGTGGGAACGTCTGTACTCGGGGGGTGAGGCCCACAACGGCGTGGCGACCTTCCTGATCGACGACAGCGGTGTCAGCGACCTGCGCCTCCAGGTCACACAGGAGACCGCTCCCGACGGTGACATCTTCGACATGTGGGCTCAGCTGCCGCTCGACTATGAGCCCGGTTCGATCCCCGGTCTCGACGGGTACCGGGCCGAGTTCGAGCTCGAACTGGCCGATCGGGTCACGATTCGCCCGTGGAGCGATCTCGAGGAACGGTTCGACGCGTCGCGGCTTGCCGAGCTGACCGAGGGTCTGCCACCCGAGGAGATCAGTGCTGCCGGCGTCGTCGTCGACGGTGTCGTCTACCTGCAACCGAGCCGGACACGTCGAGGTCTGTACCCGTATCCCGCCTCCATGCCGCACGGGGCGATGTCGGTGAGCAAATCGATCGGGGCCGGCATTGCCATGCTCTGGCTCGCCCAGGAGTACGGCCCGCAGGTGTTCGATCTGCGGATCGCCGACTACGTGGAGATCGACGTCGACCACAACGGATGGGACGAGGTGACGTTCGGGGATGTGCTCGACATGGCGACCGGCGTCGGCGACAACTCACCGGACCCCGACTCGTTCGATGTGGACGCCAACGAGTCCGGACCCGCCTACCGGCGCTTCTACGAGGGGGAAACCGTCGGTGAGAAGCTCGATGCTGCGCTCTCGGTCGAGAACTACCCATGGGGTCCCGGCGAGGTGCTCCGCTACACCTCGGCGCAGACCTTCGTCCTGGCCGCAGCGATGGACGCCTTCCTCGAGAGCCAGGAAGGGCCCGACGCCCAACTGTGGGATCGTTTGCACGAGGCGGTCTTCGAGCCGATCGGCGTCCACCACCTGACGATGATCGACGTCCCCGACGACGAGGGAGGCGCTGGGATTCCGCTCCTCGCGTCGGGCCTGCGCCTCACCGTCGACGACCTCGCCAAGATCGTCGGCCTCCTCCAGAACCGAGGCATCCACGACGGACAGCAGCTCCTCCACCCGGACCTGGTCGACGCCGCCCTCTACCGCACCGGGCAGCTGGAAGGCCTACCGTCTGGCAAGCGCTTCGACCATGGCGATCAGGCCTATCACATGTCGTTCTGGTCCCTACCGTACCGCGCTACCACAGGGGACTACTTCCAGGTCCCGTTCATGTCGGGCGCCGGCGGCAACACCGTGTTCCTCGCACCCAACGGTGTGACGACGTTCGTGTTCACCGATCACGGATCGGACAGTTACAGCCTCAACAGCCCGACGGTCGCCGAAACCATCCGTCCCTTCCCCGACACCGGCTTGGACAACGTCGACCTGATCGACCATTCGGACCCGGCGTGGCCGCTCCCAAGGGTGGCGATCATCATCGCCGTCGTGCTCGCGATCGCCGCAGGTTTGCTGATCAGGCAACGCAGGCGAGCGGCACCTTAAACGACAATCTTCGGGCGACGATCCGAAGCCAGTGGGACGAACGAACCGCTCCGACCAGCATGAGAACCAGGCGATGACCACCATCGCGACGACTCAGCCGTGAGCAAGTCTGACGCCAGCTCGTAACATGCACACCTGGGCCGCACAACACGCGTTCACTCCGTCCCCACCGGAAACGCCGCAGATCAGGCAGATCCAGGCGATCCGGGCGCTCGATATCGGCGCAACTCTCCACCCGAAGTCGGCCGCTCCGCCCGGAACCAACGGGTCAAATACCCGTGTTCGGAATCAAGGTGTCAGAAGTCGGCCAATCGACCGTTTCTAACAATCCGAAGCCTCGGCCGCCTGGCCAGCGGGCTTCGGCGACGGAGTTAGTCTTTTCGTGGGCGACCGCGTTCAGGATCCGGTACAGATCCTCGTCACAGGCCTGGGGTGAGTTGCCCGGCCGGACACCAGCAGCACCTTGTCGGCCAGGACTGCGTCGGCGACAATGACGTCAGACAGCAACATCAACCCCTGACAGAACCGTCGTCGCAAGGAGGGCCTCGGAGATGCGGGCAGGAATCGTGACAGGCAAGGGCCGATTCGATCTCGTCGTAGTCGACGATCCCGCACCCGGCCCGGCGGACGCAGTGGTGGCCATTGCCCGCTGCGGCATCTGCGGTAGTGACATCCACGCCTACCGCGAGGGCTGGCCCTACTCGCCGGCCGTTTGTGGCCACGAATGGGTCGGCACCGTGGTCGAGGTCGGCGCCGACGTTTCCGGTGATCTGGTCACCGAGGGTATGCGGGTGGTCGGCGGGCAAGCCCCCGGATGTGGCATGTGCCGGGAGTGCCGGGCCGACCTCGCCCAGTTCTGCCGCACGGCCATCAGCCAGGCGTCGGGGGCCGAGGCACCCACCTCCGGCGGCTTTGCCCCGTACCTGACGTTGCGGGCCAATCGCCTCGTCCCGCTGCCCGAATCGTTGACGGCCGAGGACGGGGCGCTGGTCGAGCCGGTATCGGTGGCTCTGCACGCAGTGCGCCGCTCCCGCCTGGCGGCGGGGGACGTGGTGTGTGTCGTCGGCTGCGGACCGATCGGGCTGCTGGTCATCCAATGTGCCCGACTGGCCGGGGCCGGCACCGTCATCGCCGTGGAGCCCCACGAAGGCCGGCGTCGACTTGCTCGCCGTCTCGGGGCCGACGTAGCTGTGGCCCCGGGTCCCGACCTACGGGCCGCGATCGACGACGCCACCGACGGCCTGCGAGCCGATCTGGCCTTTGATTGCGCCGGCATTCCTGACACCTTGCAGAAGTCGGTCGACATGGTTCGCCCCGGCGGCTCGGTCCGCATGGTGGGCGTTTCCGGCAACATGGCGACCGTGAAACCCATGCGGTGGATGATGAAGGAAATCGGTGTCGACGCCTCGCTCGGCTTCCACCTGCACGAGATGGCCGTCGCCGCCCGACTTGTGGCCAACGGCCGCATCCGGACCGATGGCATGATCACCGGGACCGTGACACTCGACGAGCTGCCGTCGACCATCGAAGGCCTGGCCGAGCGGCGACTCGACGCCGTCAAGCTGCTGGTCGACCCCACCGCCGGCTGACCGCCACGGCTTGTTGCCACCACTGGGCTGGGGCGCACGGCTGAATGGGAGTGCACGGCTGAAGGAAAGAGCACACCGGCGCTGGCCCCGAGGGGTTGGTCACCCCTCGATCTCCGTTCCTAGTCGAGCGAGACGAAGAAGTACCACATGAGTTCGCAGAAGACGGCCACCGCCCCGCCGGCAACGCCAACCACTGCAATCTCGGTTCGCGACGGCACGGCGGCTCGACGAACGACGGCCCAGCCGAAGGCGAACAACAAGGCGTTGGCACACCACAAGGCCAGAATGAGAAGCACGAACAGGTCCGTCCAGCCCTCGACAATGGTTTCGACGATGCCGACCACGGCTACGGGTAACCGTGGCGTTTCTCCTCACGAATCACCTGTACGTCGTGGGGATGGCTCTCCCTGAGACCGGCCGAGGTGATCTTGGTCAGACGGGTCTTGGTCCGGAGATCCTCGAGATCGGCGGCTCCGGCGTAGCCCATGCCCGACCGCAGGCCCCCGACCAGCTGACCGACCAGTTCCGACAGCGATCCGGCATACCGGACCCGGGCTTCGATG
>JAOTVU010000229.1 GCA_029863385.1 Acidimicrobiia bacterium | reverse complement strand
AAGCCGTCGGGTGGGCCATGGCCGGAGCGATCGAGGGCAAGCGAATCGTCGCCCTGGCCTGGACCGGCGAGGGCGCAACGGCGGAGAACGACTTCTACTCCGCCCTCGTGTTCGCCTCCGTCTACCAACCGGCCGTCATCCTCAACGTGGTCAACAACCAGTGGGCCATCTCCAGCTTCCAGGGCATCGCCGGCGGAGCCAACGCTCCGTTCGCCCAACGAGGAGTCGGCTACGGCATCGCCACCCTCCGCGTCGACGGCAACGACTTCCTCGCCGGCTACGCCGCCACCCAGTGGGCCACCGCCCGGGCCCGGGCCGCTCACGGTCCGACGATCATCGAGTGGGTCACCTACCGGGCCGCTTCCCACTCGACCTCCGACGACCCCAGTCGCTACCGGCCCAAGGATGCGGCCAAGGCATGGCCGCTCGGTGATCCCGTCGAGCGGCTGATCCACCATCTGTTCGCCACCGGAGCCGCCACCAAGGCCGACATCGACCGCATCCACGACGAGGCCGAAGCCACCGTGACCGAGGCGGTCGACAAGGCCGAGAAGCTGGGCACGCTCAACTCCGGCCCGAAACCGTCGCCGGCGGAGATGTTCCGTCACGTCTACGCCGAGATGCCGCCGCACCTGATCGAGCAGCGACAGGATCTGGGTTACTAGCGATGGCCTGCCTCACCTTCGGTTCGGCCCCGAGTTCCCTGAAGGGAACTCGCAATGTCTGAGACCAAGTCCATGACGATGATCCAGGCCATTCGCGATGCGCTGGCCGTGATGATGGCACGCGACGAGCGGGTGGTGTCGTTCGGGGAGGACGCCGGCTACTTCGGCGGCGTGTTCCGCTGCACCGAGGGCCTGCAGCAGCAGTTCGGCAAGCACCGGTCGTTCGACACCCCGATCTCGGAGAGCGGCATCATCGGGTCGGCCATCGGTATGGCGGCCTACGGGCTTCGACCGGTGGCCGAGATCCAGTTCGCCGACTACGTCTACCCGGGCTACGACCAGATCGTGTCCGAGGCCGCCCGGCTCCGGTCCCGGTCGGCCGGCGGGTTCACCGCCCCACTGGTGATCCGCATGCCCGTCGGTGGTGGCATCCGCGGCGGCCAGACCCACTCCCAGAGTCCCGAGGCCCTGTTCACCCATGTGGCCGGTCTGAAGACGGTGATCCCGTCGAATCCCGTCGACGCCAAGGGCCTGCTGATCGCCTCGATCGAGAGCCCCGACCCGATCATCTTCCTCGAACCCAAGCGCCTCTACAACGGCCCCTTCGACGGCCACCACGACCGGCCGGTCCAGCCCTGGAACCGCCACCCGATGGGCGACGTGCCGGTCGGCTACTACCGCACGGAGCTGGGGACGGCCCGCATCACCCGACCAGGCAACGCTGTGACGGTGCTGGCCTACGGCACCCTGGTTCATGTCTGTGAAGCCGCCGCCATCGAGTCCGATATCGACGCCGAGGTGATCGACCTCCGCACACTGCTCCCGCTCGACACGCCCACGATCATCGAGTCGGTGCAGAAGACCGGGCGGTGCGTGATCGTGCACGAAGCGACGCGGACCAGCGGTTTCGGGGCCGAGCTGTCGGCCCAGGTCCAGGAGCGGTGTTTCGATTACCTGGAGGCGCCCATCACCCGGGTCACCGGCTTCGACACCCCGTATCCCGTCGGCCTGGAATGGGTCTACTTCCCCGGCCCGGATCGGGTGGTCGAGGCCATGCTCCGAGTACTGAAGTATTAGCCGGCCGCGAGCCGCCTTGACTGCGCCAGGATTGTGCGAGGATTGCGTGAGGATTGACTGCCGAGGATGGCCGAGATGAGCGAAACCCAGACAACGAACGGCGAATCCGCCACCGGCAGCTCGTCAACCGGCGGTTCCTCCACCGGCAGTTTTGTTGTCAAGGTGCCCGATGTGGGGGAGGGGGTGGCCGAGGTCGAGATCGTGTCCTGGTCGGTCGGCGTCGGTGACACGGTGGCCCGACTGCAGACGGTGGCCGAGGTGATGACCGACAAGGCCACGGTCGAGGTGCCGTCACCGGTCGACGGTGTCGTCGCCGAACTCGGGGGCGCGGTCGGCGATGTTCTGCTGGTCGGGTCGCCCCTCATCCGTCTCGGTCTCGGCGGTGGTTCGGGATCGCCGCGCGACGCCCAGCCGGCAGCGGCCAAGCCTCCGCCTCCCGAACGGCCCCGCCGCCAATCCGAAGCCGCCGACCGTGAAGCCGACCAGGGCGATGACGGGAAAGAGGAAGGCCGTGAGGAAGGCGGTGGGGAAGGCACCGCGGAACACGAGGAGACCGGCGACGCGTCGGCCGTCCGGTCCACCCCGCGTCCTCCCGGTGTGCAGGCCCGGCCCCACGCCACCGGTGCGCCGATGTCGAGCAACGAGCCCCAGCCCGCTCGGGGCGCAACCTCCGCTTCGACAAGGGGTCGGGTCACCCCGCCGTCGCGCACGCTCGACGGCAAGGTGCTGGCCACCCCCGCGGTGCGGCGGCGTGCCCGCGAGAACGGCCTGGACCTCCGCCGGGTCGGCGCCACCGGGCCGGCGGGCCGGGTGACCCACCAGGATCTCGACGCCTACCTGGCGGCGCATTCCGAATCGGGGATCGCCGTCGGCGGCCCGCCCGGAGCGGCCGTGGCGGCTCGGGTCGCTCGCACCGGTGTCACCGAGAGCCCTTTGATCGGACTTCGTCGGCGGATCGCCCAGCAGATGGTGGCCTCGACCTCCACCATCCCCCACATCACCTACGTCGAGGAAGTCGACATGACGGCGCTCGAAGAGCTCCGGGCCACGCTCAACCGTCGAGTCCAAGGCGATGACACACAAACTCGGCTGACGTTGCTCCCGTTCCTGGTTCGGGCCCTGACCAACGTGTTGGCCGACTTTCCCCAGTTCAACGCCCACCTGGATGACTCCGAGGGCGGCTCCGGCTCGGGAGACGGCGGCCCCGACGTGTTGAGGGTATACGAGAGTGTGCACGTCGGCATCGCCACCCAGACCGACAACGGCCTGATCGTGCCTGTGCTGCGCCACGCCGAAGCCCACACCGTGTGGTCGGCGGCCAACGCCATCGCAGAGGTCACCGAGGCGACCCGCACCGGTCGGGCCTCGGCTGAGGACCTGTCCGGCTCGACCATCACGATCTCGAGCCTCGGTGCCCTGGGCGGCATCGTGTCCACGCCGGTCATCAACAAACCCGAGGTGGCCGTCGTCGGGGTCAACAAGATGGCCGTCCGCCCGGTGTGGAACGAGGCGGCGGGCCAGTTCACGCCTCGCAAGATGATGAACCTGTCGTCGTCGTTCGACCATCGGGTGATCGACGGCTGGGACGCCGCCAACTTCGTGCAGGCCCTGCGAGCCCAGCTCGAACAACCGGCCCTGCTGTTCGTCGATCCGATCCCCGGAGATTCGCCATGACCGAGGCAGGGGCGGAGCCCACGACCACGCAGGTGCTCATCATCGGCGGCGGCCCGGGCGGCTATGTGGCCGGCATCCGGGCCGGTCAGCTCGGCCTCGACGTGACCGTGGTCGACGCCCAGCCGATGGGCGGAACCTGCCTCAACGTCGGTTGTATCCCGTCCAAGGCGATCATTCACGCCGCCGACGAGTTCGCCGCCGCCCGGGCCAAGACCGACAAACCGGAGATGGGGATCTCGGTGGCCGCGGTGTCGATCGACCTGGCGGCGACCATGGCCTGGAAGGACGACATCGTCGGCCGGCTGAACGACGGCGTGACCGGCCTGTTGAAGCGGGCCGGCGCCCGGGTCATCGCCGGGCGGGCCGAGCTGATCGACGGCAAGACCGCCCGCGTCACCACCAACGACGGCGAAGCGCTGACCATTGCCGCCGAGCACGTGGTGATCGCCACCGGTTCCGCCCCGATCGAGCTGCGTCACCTGCCTTTCGGGGAGACCGCGTTCGGGGCTGTGATCTCCTCGACCGAGGCCCTGGCCCTCGACCACGTTCCCGAAAGGCTCGTCGTGGTCGGCGGCGGCTACATCGGCCTCGAGCTGGGGGAGGCGTTCGCCAAGCTCGGCTCAGCGGTCACCGTGGTCGAGGCCGAGCAACAGATTCTGCCGCTCTACGACCGCCGTCTGACCATGCCGCTCGGTCGCAAACTCAAACGCCTCGGGGTCGAGGTGTTGACCGGCGCTCGGGCGATCGGGCTCGATCCGACCGGTCTGCTGGTCGAGGTCGGCGGTGCCGACTACGGCAACGAGCGGCGCACTCTTCCCGCTGACCGGGTGCTGGTCACCGTCGGCCGTCGTCCCGTGACCGACGGGTGGGGCCTCGAGAACGTGAGCCTCACCATGAACGACCGGTTCGTGGCCATCGACGAGCGCTGCCACACGTCGATGAAGAACGTCTGGGCCATCGGCGACGTGACGGGCGAACCGATGCTGGCCCACCGGGCCATGAAGCAGGGGGAGGTGGTGGCCGAGGCCATCGCCGGCGAGCCGACGGTGTTCGACGCCCGGGCAATCCCGGCCATCGTGTTCACCGACCCCGAGATCGTCTCGGTCGGACTCGGACCCGACGAGGCGGCCGACGAGCTTGGTTCGATCGGGGTCGAGGTCGTCGAGGGTCGGTTCTCGCTGGCCGCCAACGGGCGGTCGATGACCCTGCGTCCCGACCAGAACGCGTCGGCGGCCGACGCGGGCTTCTTCCGCATCCTGGCCAGAGCCGACAACCACCTCGTCGTCGGCATCCAGGCCGTCGGCCAGGGCGTGGCCGAACTGGCGGCCGCCTTCGGGCTGGCCGTCGAGATGGGGGCCCGGTTGGAGGACATCGCGGACACGATCCACGCCCACCCGACCGTCGGTGAAGGCCTGGCCGAAGCGTCGGCCGCCTCGCTCGGCCACGCCATCCACGGCTGACCTCCCAAACCTCGCCCGGGATTGGCAGCGTTTCCGCGCGCACGGCGCGCGTCGATCCTTCCAGATCTCGAATTCGCACCCGGATCGAGCGGTTTGGCGACGCCGTCTGCGGGTACGGTAGGGCGCGATCCTCAAAGACCTCGTACAAGGAGAGACCATGACCGACATGACCTACCGCCATCTCGGACGATCCGGCCTGAAGGTGAGTGTGTTGTCGCTCGGCTCGTGGGTCTCGTTCGGCAACCAGCTCGACATCGACATGGCCGAGGCCTGTATGGTCGAGGCCTACGACGCCGGCGTCAACTTCTTCGACAACGCCGAGGCCTACGCCGCCGGCGAGTCCGAACAGATCATGGGCGAGGTCATCAAGCGTCAGGGCTGGCCCCGCCACAGCTACGTGATCTCGTCGAAGTACTTCTGGGGCATGCACGGCCCCGACGCCATCAACGCCCACCACACCCTCAACCGCAAGTATCTGATGGAGGCGATCGATCCGTCGCTCGACCGGCTCCAGCTCGACCACCTCGATCTCATCTACTGTCATCGGGCCGATCCCGACACCCCCATCGAGGAGACCGTGTTCGCCATGAGCGAGATCGTGTCGTCGGGTCGGGCCCACTACTGGGGCACGTCCGAGTGGACGGCGGATGAGATCCGGGCCGCCTATGAGATCGCCGAGCGTCACAGCCTCCACAAGCCGGTGATGGAACAGCCGCAGTACAACATGTTCGAGCGTGACAAGGTCGAGAACGAGTTCGCCCGCTTGTATGAGGACATCGGCCTCGGGCTCACCACTTTCTCGCCGCTGGCCAGCGGGCTGCTGACAGGCAAGTACCTCGACGGCATCCCCGACGGCAGCCGGGCCGCGCTCGACGGCTACGAATGGCTGCGGG
>JAOTVU010000079.1 GCA_029863385.1 Acidimicrobiia bacterium | reverse complement strand
CGGTCAGAAGTTTTCGGGATTCTTCGCGACCAACGGCAACGCTCGGTCGTCAATCACACTGCTCGACTCCGAGAACGAAAGAGGGCAATCCAACATGGACATCGTCGACTCCCTTCAGACCGGGGTGACCAGCTTCTTCGACGGGCTGTTCGGCTTTCTGCCGGCGCTCATCGGCTTCCTCGCCATCCTGTTGATCGGCTGGTGGGTTGCCCGGGTGCTCTCAGATCTGGTAGCCCGACTGTTCAAGACCATCAACCTGGATCACTATCTCGACCAAGCCGGCCTCGGCGGAACGCTGGACCGAGCCGGGTATGCCGACAGCGGCCGGTTCGTGGCCAAGCTGTTCTTCTACATGCTGATGCTGCTGGTGCTCAAGTTGGCATTCGGTGCGCTCGACATCGATGCGCTCAACGAACCATTCGATCAGCTCATCGCCTGGATCCCCAAGGCCATCGTTGCCCTGGCGCTCATCGTCATCGGCGGCATCGTGGCCAACGTGGTGCGCGATCTCGTTCGGAGCGTCACCACCGGTCAGAGCTACTCCAACCTGGTCACCAACGCCGCCGGGGTCGGCGTGTGGGTCATCTTCGGCCTCGCCGCCCTCGATCAGGCCGGCATCGCCGCCGATGTCATCGACACGCTCACCACCACGGTGTTCGCGTCCCTCGGTGCCATCATCGTCATCAAGTTTGGTGTGGGTGGCATCTGGGCGGCCCGGGATCGATTCTGGCCGGCCGTCTACGACAACATCGCCGTTCAGCGCGGCGGTCAGGCAGCGGCCCCCGAGGCATCGACCCCGCAGTCCTGAGTTCACGATTTGGGCCGAGCGCACGGGCGACCTCGGCTTCGGGCGACAACATCTCCTGGGTGGAACCCTCAGCCATCCAGGACCGGGGCGGGCCCGCATTGGGCGATACGGAGCCCGCCCCTATCTCTCTCGCCGGGGGCGGCGGTCGACAGACCTGTCGCCGCCACATCCGGCCGCTTCAGACGAGAGCCGTGAGGGCGTCGACCGCCTCGTCGACGTCGAACACGTTGTCGATACGGTCGACCAGCACACCGTCGGGGGAGACGAGAAACAGCACGGGTTCGAATGTCAGCCCGGCCGCGATCACCGCCGGTGCAAGACGGATGGCGGGGTCGGCGAAGTTCCCGTCGACTTCGTCGGGGTTGGCGTAGACCTCGGCGTGCACGATGTCGACCCCTCCGACAACGGCCGACGCCTCGATCATCGTCTCGACCACCGGCCCGCAGTAGGCGGTTGAACAGAACGCAGGGGTGGCTATGAGCAGAGCGGTCGGTCGGCCGTTGGCCAGCAATTCGTCGAAGCTGTTCTCGTGGAACGGGCACGGGTCCGGGCGGGTGCAGAGGCGGTCGACACCGGCGGGATCGTCGAAGGTGGGGGTGGCCACGACCGGCATCGGATCACCGGGCAGCGGCACGGAGATGTCGGCCGGGTCGAAGGCCTGGACGGGCAGCGAGGCCGATGGCGGGTTCCCGATGCCGCCGTCGACCACGGTGATGCCCAGGTCGTAGATGCCGGGTTCGGGCATGGTGAACCGGGCCGGGTAGTAGCGGTAGAGGTCGCTGTGTTCGTGTTGGCCGACCTCGCCGACATGATCATGGGCCACCACGTGGCCGGCAATCTCGATCCGATCGAGGATCTCGCCGTCACGAATCAGCTCCACGGTCAGCAGCGCCTCGTCGGTGGATGGGAGTGCGACGCCGCCCTCGCCACCCGGATCGACGAGCGCAAACGGGATGCGCTGGGGGCGTCCGGCGGCGAGGACCCGATCCGGGTTGAACATGGCGACCACATCCGGTGCCCGGAGCTGGGAACCGCAACCACCGAGTAGCACGGCGCCCAGCCCACCTCCGACCGTCGCCACCGTTGCGGTGGCCGCGGCGGCCGATGCCGACCGGGTCAGAAACCGGCGCCTGGACAGGGGAGCCATGGTGATAGACGCTACAAGCTTCCGTGCCGCCTCGGCGGTCGGGTGACGGAGGACTCGTCCACTCGCGTGGTGCCGGTCGGTGAGCCGTTCCGTATGATCGGTTCGTGGTCGACAGCCCGGTGACATTGACGGTGAACGGTCGGGAGGTGGCCGTCGACGACGGGTCGACAGGCGGCGGGCCGGTGAATCCCAGGTTGTCGCTTCTTGACGTCCTGCGGGATCAACTCGGACTCCGGTCGGTCAAGGACGGCTGCAGTCCCCAGGGCCAGTGCGGCTGCTGCACGGTCCTGGTCGACGGGCAGCCGCGGGTGGCGTGCGTGACACCGGTTCGCCGGGTTCGCGGCCGGACCGTCACGACGCTCGAAGGTCTCGACAACCGCGACCGGTGGGCCGACGCGTTTTGCGCCACCGGCGCCAGTCAGTGCGGGTTCTGTACGCCGGGGATCATCATGCGCTTGGCCGGCACCGACCGGCCCGACGTCGGCCCGGCGGTTGTGGAACAGGGTTTGCTGGCCCACCTCTGCCGCTGCACGGGTTGGCAGACGATCGGCGAGGCCTGGCAGCGGTTCCACTTGCCGTCCGGGCCGTCCGGTCGGTCCATGCCGTCCGAGCCGTCCATGCCGTCCGGGCCGTCGACCGGGCGGCGGGATCTTGCCGCCGCAGCCCGCCGGGCGTCCTTGGAGGGTCGCGTCGAGCAACTCGTCGGACCCGAGGTGGCATTGGGCCATGGGGGGTTCGCCGCCGACACCGCTCCCGCCGACGCCCTGGTGGGGGTCGTGGCCGCCAACGGACGGTGGGTCGTGGCCGACTCGCCGGCCGAGGCACGAGCTCTGGCCGGGAAGGTCCAGGGTCGGCGGACCACTGCCGCCGCCCGCTGGCCGCTCGAGTTGCCGCCCGGGGAGTGGGATGTGACGCTGCGAACGACCTGGGTCGATCCGGCCTATCTGGAAACGGACGCGTCCTGGTGCCGGCCAGGGGGGACACCGGCCGACACCGTGGCCAACGGTGGAGCGTTCGGGGCCAAACCGGTGCACGGGCCGAACCTCGAGCCTGTCGGCCTCGCCGCCGACCTGGCGCCGGCAGCGCTCGACGGCCGCCAAGGGCCCTCGAGCGCCCTCGACGTTGCGGCCGCGGCCCGGGCGCTGGCCGACGAACACGGCCGCCCGGTGTTGGTCCTGGCCAGCCGGGAGGATGTGGCCCGCCACGGCCTGAAACGACCACCGGTGGCGGCGGGGATCAGCGCTGCGGGTCGAGCCGTCTTCCGGGTGGTCGAGACACCGGGTGTCGACGCCGCCATCACCCAAGGGCTGCGGCTGGCCGGCTTCGACGGCGAGGTGACGATCGAACAGGTGGCCGTTCCCGGTCCGCCGACCTCGGCCGCTCTCCGGGCGGCCGGGTGGGCCGAAGCCGTTGTCGTCGCCGCCGGTCTGGCCGGTCGGGTCGGCACCGTGCGATCCCCGTCCGGTGCCGAAGCACAGGCCGAGGTCGATCTGGGCCTCGCAGATCCCGGTGGTGACGAAGGTGGACCGGTCATCCGGGTGGCAGTTCGCTGCGGGCCCATCCTGGATCCGGTCGTCCTACGCTCCTACTGCATCGGGGCGGCCCACATGGCCTGGTCGTGGCTGACCAGTGAGGCCCTCGCCGTCGACGCCGACGGCGTCGTCCACGATCTCACGGTTCGCAGCTTCGGCGTGGTGCGGGCGATCGACACGCCGCCCATCGAGGTGGAGTTGGTGCAGGCGGACGGGGAGCCGGTCAACGGCTCCGACGCCGTCTTTGCCGCGGTAGCCGCCGCCGGTTGGCTGGCCCTCGGTTGCCCACCCGACTGGCCGGTCGGAGCACCAACGGGCGTGGCGGCCGGGCGGTCCGAGTCGATTCGAGGTTGGTAGGCTTCGGTTTTCCCACCCACAGTTCTCACCGAGACTGCGCTCACCGAACCTGTCGATCTTGAGGAGTTCCCGTGTCCAAGCCCGTAGGTCCCTACACCCCGATCGTGTCCGCCGGAGACTGGCTGATCGCATCCGGTCAGGTCGGCATCGCCGACGGCGCCCTGGTCGACGGCGGCATGGGCGCCCAGCTCCGCCAGGCGCTGGCCAACCTCAAAGGTCTCGTCGAAGGTCGAGGGGCCCGGCTCGATCAGGTCGTGAAGACCACCGTGTTCCTCGTTGACATGGACGATTACGCCGAGATGAACGAGATCTACACCGGCTTCTTCGGCGACCACCGCCCGGCTCGTTCGGCCGTCGCCGTGGCCGAGCTTCCACTCGGTGCCCGAATCGAGGTCGAAGCCTGGATCCACACCGGCTCCTGACCCCCACCCCCCAACTCTTCCTGAACAATCCGCGCACTCTGCGCGCCTGGTCCAGGAAGAGTTGGGGGACGAGTTGGGTGGGGTGTTGGTGGGTGGCGCCGGGTGAGGCACAATAGGGCCATGCTCGGACCGATCATCATCGTGCTGGTACTCGTCGTCGTGATCCCCGTCGGCTTTCTGATGAGCACGTCGATCGCCGCAGCGGCGATGGGCTATCTCCTGAAGGACAACGCCGAGAAGGCCAACGCCGACTCCGAGTTGCTCGCCACCAACTACTGAGTCGATGCCGGGCCCCGCCCAGAACAGGCACTGAAACCGGCGCGGCCCGGCCGCTCAGCCACTACGGTTCTGATTGTGATTGATCTACGCCGATTGCGAGACGACGAGGAGTACCGCCAGGGGGCGGTGGCCAAGGGAATCGACGCCGATGTCATCGACCGCGTCCTCAAACTCGATGAGGCCCATCGGGGCGCCCGCACCGAGACCGAGTCGCTGCGGGCCGAGTCGAACGCGGCGTCGAAGGAGATCGGTCGGGCCGCGCCCGCCGAACGCGAGGCCAAGATCGCCGCGGCCGGCGAGCTCAAGACCCGGTTGACCGCGGCCGAGGAGGCGCTGGCCCCGGTTGAGGCCGAGCTGAACGAGCTGGCACTCACCATCCCCAATCCGGCGCACGAGTCGGTGCCGGTCGGTGACGAGGAGGACTTCCGAACCGAGAAGGTGGTGGGTGAGACAGCCTCGCCGCCACCGTTCAGTCACGGTGAACTCGGCGAGCACCTCGGCATCGTCGACACCGAGCGGGCCGTTCGCATGTCGGGCAGCCGCTTCGCCTACATCCTGGGCGACGCCGTAAGGCTGCAGTTCGCGCTCGTCCAGTACGCAATCGACAAGATCTCGGCCCACGGGTTCGTCCCGGTCGTCACCCCGGTGTTGGTGCGGGAGGAGATGATGGAGCTGGCCGGATTCTTCCCGACCGACCGGAACCAGGTCTACGCCCTCGAAGCCGACGAACTGTACCTGATCGGAACCTCGGAGGTCGCCCTGGCCGGCTTGCACCGCCAGGAGGTGCTCGACGAGGGCGACCTGCCGGTCCGCTACGCCGGATATTCGAGCTGTTTCCGGCGGGAGGCCGGAACCTACGGCAAGGACACCTCGGGCCTGTTCCGGGTCCACCAGTTCGACAAGGTGGAGATGTTCAGCTACGCCCACCCCGATCGGTCGTGGGACGAGCTCGAGCTGTTGCGGTCGCTGCAGGAGGAGATCGTGGGCGGTCTCGATCTGCCCTACCGGGTGATCACGGTGGCGTCGAAGGACCTCGGCGCGCCGGCGGCCAAGAAGTACGACCTCGAGGTCTGGCTTCCGTCGGAGCAGCGGTACCGCGAGGTCACGTCGTGCTCGAACTACACCGACTTCTCGGCCCGCCGGATGAGCACCAGGATGAGGACCGAGGGCGGCGGCAACGTCCTGGTCCACACGCTGAACGGCACGGCGTGCGCCATCGGCCGAACGCTGCTGTACATTTTCGAGAATCATCAGCAGCCGGACGGGACCGTGACCGTTCCCGAGGTTCTGCGACCCTACTGCGGCGGCCTGGAGGCCATCGGTCCGCGCTAGGGCGGTTCGAGCGAACCGGTCACACCACGGCGGCAACGACCGACAGGACAGGACATGACGTCAGGAGGGCAACGGAGCCTTCACCAAGCGGCCGTGGCTCAGTTTCAACGAGCCGCCGATCTGATCGACCTCGAACCCCGGTACCGGGAGATCCTGTCGTATCCGAAGAACGAGATCATCGTCAACTTCCCGGTGACGCTCGACGACGGATCGATGAAGGTCTTCACCGGCTACCGGATCCAGCACAACAACATCCTGGGCCCCTACAAGGGCGGCCTGCGATTT
The DNA here is from genome assembly GCA_029863385.1 of Acidimicrobiia bacterium. Taxonomy (GTDB): domain Bacteria; phylum Actinomycetota; class Acidimicrobiia; order Acidimicrobiales; family SZUA-35; genus JAHELU01. Next base: position 17,480 of record JAOTVU010000079.1, on the reverse strand, counting down.
CACCCGAAGGTCGACCTCGACGAGGTTCGAGCGCTGGCCGCCTGGATGACGTTCAAGACCGCGCTTGGCGGGATTCCGTTCGGTGGGGCCAAGGGTGGGCTCACCATCAATCCCGGCGACTACTCGATCGACGAGATGCGTCGGATCGTCCGCCGCTTCACCCACGCTCTCGGGTCGAACATCGGACCCGACCACGACATCCCCGCCCCCGACATGGGGACCTCCGCCGAGACGATGGACTGGGTGATGGACACCTACGCCAACATCTCACCCCCGGGGTTCCGGCAGAGCGTCAAGGGCGTGGTGACCGGGAAGTCGATCGCCTGCGGCGGCTCGGTCGGGCGGGAGGAGGCCACCGGCCGGGGGGTGCTCTACAGTCTCCGCCACTGGTGCGGCGAGCACGATGCCCGTCTCGACGATCTGTCGATCAGCGTGCAGGGGTTCGGCAACGTCGGCGGCCACTTTGCGGACCTGGCGGCCCAGGCCGGGTGCAGGATCAAGGCCGTCGCCGATCACACCGGCACGATCGTCAACACCGACGGCATCGACATCCCGAAACTGCGCCGGCACGTCGACGAGACCGGCGGTGTGGCCGGCTTCGACATGGCCGACAAGGTCGACACCGAGGATTTGTTCCGGATCGAAACCGACGTGTTCGTTCCGGCCGCTCTCGAGAACCAGCTCACCCTCGAGCGGGCCAAGGTTCTGTCGGCCAGGGTCGTCGTCGAGGCGGCCAATGGGCCGACGACTCGTGAGGCCGACGAGCATCTGTTCGCCAATGGTGTCGACGTCGTTCCCGACATCCTGGCCAACTCGGGCGGTGTGATCGTTTCGTATTTCGAGTGGCTGCAGAACAAGTCGGCCCGGGCCTGGTCCTTCGACGACGTCGACAGCCGCCTGCGGGAGCTGATGTGGGTTGCCCACGACCGGGTGGTTCACGCCCTTCGCCGGTACGACTGCACTCGCCGCGATGCCGCCTACATCGTCGCCCTCGACCGGATCATCGACGTCTACGATCGCCGCGGCATCTTCCCGTAACCACCGCCCTCGGTAAGGGGGAGCTCAAACGGTCCAGCGGGATTGCCCGAGTCGGTAACCGACGCCCCTCACCGTCGAGATCAGCGAGCTGTGGTCCTCACCCATCTTGGCCCGCAGCCTGCGGATGTGGACGTCGACGGTGCGGGCGCCGCCGTAGTACTCGTAGCCCCACACCCGGTTGAGCAGGGTCTCCCTGGTGAAAACCTGACCGGGGCTCGACGCGAGAAAGCGGAGCAGCTCGTATTCCATGTACGTGAGGTCGAGGTGCCGGCCGTCGACGACCGCCTGATAGGTCTCGACGTTGAGGGTCAGCGGGCCGTAGGTCACCAGGTCACCACGGCCATTGGCCTTGCCTGCTCTCGTCAACAGAAGGTCAAGGCGCGACCTCAGCTCGTGGGGGTGGAACGGGGTGATGATGAAGTCGTCGAAGTGATCGTGGCGGTCGGTCAGGGCATCGAGCAGGCCACCACCGACGAGAACGAGCACCGGGGTGTCGGCCGAGCGAACGGCCTGGCAGAATCGCCAGCACCGTTCGGCTTGACCGTCCTCGTCGGTGAGGGCGGCAACGGCGCCGTCCCACTGAGATTGGTCGTGGGCGTCGGTGGCGTCCGGGGAGCGGCCTCGGGCGCCGGCCCCTTCGAGGTCGTCGTCGACCGTCTTCCACCGGTAGCCCTCGAGGTCGAAGAAGCGGGCCAGCTCAACCGGCGGGGGATCCGGCCATACCGCCAGCACGCCGCCATGGGGACGGTCCGAATCGGCGGCCGTGCCCGACCCCGGTTTCGATCCCGAGCCGGCGGCGGCCGATGACCGGCCTACCACGTCGGCAGATACCTCTCCAGCTCCCACTGGCTGACGTGGAGCTTGTAGCTGCCCCACTCGCTCCGCTTGTTGCGCAGGAACCACTCGAAGATGTGCTCACCGAGGGCGTTGTGGACCAGCTCGGACCGCTCCATCTCGTCGAGTGCCTCGGCCAGCGAGCGGGGCAGTGGTTGGACGCCAAGCTTCTCGGCCTCCGTCGGGGTCAGCTCGAAGAGATTGTCGTGGATCTCATCGGGCAGCTCGTAGCCGCCGCGAACCCCGGCCATGCCTGCGGCCAGGATCACGGCGAAGGCCAGGTAGGGGTTGCAGGCCGGGTCGGGCGAGCGGTACTCGATCCGGGTCGACGTCGGCTTGTCGGGCTTGGTCACCGGAACCCGGATCAGTGCCGAGCGGTTGTTCTTGGCCCACGACACCCACACCGGGGCCTCGAAGCCGACGACGAGGCGCTTGTAGGAGTTGACGAGCTGGTTGGTGATCGCCGTGATCTCGCGAGCGTGGATCAGCAGCCCGGCCATGAAGTTCCGCCCGACCGGTGAGAGCACCTCGGACTTGGCGGCTTCCGGATCTTCGGGGTGGAAGGCATTGTCGTCGCGTTCGAACAGCGAAAGGTGCAGATGCATACCCGAGCCCTGCAGCCCAGGCAGCGGCTTCGGCATGAACGACGCGAACCGCCCCTGCTCCATCGCCAGTTCCCGGACGACAAGGCGGAACGTCATGATCTGGTCGGCCATCGTCATGGCGTCGGTGTAACGAAGGTCGATCTCGTGTTGCGACGGCGAGTCTTCGTGGAACGAGTACTCCACCGGGATGCCCATCGTCTCGAGCACCGAGATGGTCCGCCGACGAAGGTCGGAGGCGACGTCGCTGGTCGTGAGATCGAAGTAGGAGCCCGAGTCGAGTGGGGTGGGCGACTTCGAGGGATCGCCGTCGGCGAAGTAGAAGAACTCCATCTCCGGCGCAACGAAGAAGCTGTACCCGGCCCCGAGGGCGTCGTTGAGGTTGCGGCGCAGGACATGGCGGGGGTCGCCGTCGAACGGTTGACCTCCGGGGAGGTGGATGTCGCAGAACATTCGGGCCGTCGTGCCGGCATCGGTCCAGGGCAACAACTCGAAGGTCGACGGATCGGGTTTGGCCAGAACGTCCGACTCCTGGATTCGGCTGAATCCGTCGATGGCCGACCCGTCGAAATGCACGCCTTCATCGAAGGCGTTCTCGAGTTCCATAGGGGATATGGCCACCGACTTGAGCTGGCCGACGACGTCGGTGAACCAGAGCCTGATCAGCTTGACGTTCCGGTCCTCCACCGCCCGAAGCACATAGTCGATCTGGCGTTCGTTCATCGTGGCAGCCCCCGTGGTTGTATCCCGGATGCTAGCGCCGTCAGTAGACATCCTTCGATTACTAACATCGCCGGCCACCGATTGCCACGGTGTTGACCGGCCGGGAAGTACGATTCACACAGCGTTAACATTGTCGATTTGTATGTCGGCCCCGGACCCGATTAAGTAACAGGAGGGTACGCCTTGACACCGACAACGTCGTCATCTGGTGGAGGAACCCGGTTGTGGAAACTACCCTTCGAACCTTTGTCGGGACTGACAGGAGTCACCAATGAGCTACACAGCGGAATACATCTGGATCGACGGCACCGCGCCGACGGCCGAGGTGAGAGCCAAGACCAAAATTCTGGCCGACGGCGAGGAACCCGGAATCTGGGGCTTCGACGGTTCCAGCACCAACCAGGCGAGTGGTGACAACTCCGACGTTGTCCTCCAGCCGGTCTTCAGCTGCCCGGATCCGTTCCGGGGCGGCGACAACATTCTCGTTCTCTGCGAAACCCTGCTTCCGGGAGATTTCGCCGTTCACCCGTCGAACACCCGGGCCGCCGCCCGCGAGGCGCTCGAGAAGTATGGCGACCACGAGCCGCTGTTCGGTATGGAGCAGGAGTACACCATGCTCGAGCCGGCGAGCGGTTGGCCCGCCGGCTTCCCACCGAACGCCTTCCCGCTTCCCCAGGGCCCCTACTACTGCGGCGTCGGCGCGGTGAAGATCACCGGTCGTGACATCGTCGAGGAGCACATCGACGCCTGCCTGAAAGCCCGCCTGGCCATCTCCGGTGTCAACGCCGAGGTCATGCCCGGTCAGTGGGAGTTCCAGATCGGTCCGGTCGACACCGTCACCGTCGGTGACCACATCTGGATGGCCCGCTACCTCATGTACCGGATCGGTGAAAAGCATCATCTGGAGATCTCACTGGCGGCCAAGCCCATGAAGGGTGACTGGAACGGCGCCGGCATGCACACCAACTTCTCGACCAAGGCCATGCGCGAGGGCTACGATGCCGTCATCGCCGCCGCCGAGTCGCTTGGTGCGCCGGGCAAGCCCGAGGAGCATCTGGCCGGCTACGGCATCGGCATCGAGGACCGCCTCACCGGTGAGCACGAGACCCAGCGCTACGACCAGTTCAGCTACGGCGTTTCCGACCGCGGTGCCTCGGTCCGTATCCCGTGGCAGGTGGCCCAGGACAAGAAGGGCTACATCGAGGATCGTCGTCCCAACGCCAACGCCGACCCCTACGTGGTCGCCACCTTGATGACGAACACCGTGTGCGGCGCGGCACTGTAACCACCCGACCCCTGTCGTAGGCACAACCGAAAAGGCCCGGGAGTAGGGTGATGGGTCGATGACCGCATCCGACTCCCGGGCCGTGCCCGTTTTCGGTCCCGGCGATCGGCGAGCGCTGGTGGCGGTGGCCACCCAGTTCTTCGTCAACGGGGCGCTGTTCGCCTCCTTCTTTCCCCGGCTGCCGGAGATCCGCGACAAGGTCGACATCACGGTTGACCAGGTCGGGCTGTTCCTGTCGATTGCGGGAATCTGTGGTCTGCTCAGTAGCGCGGTGGTGGGCCGGGTGATCGGCCGGTTCGGCACCCGGTGGGTGATGGCCGGTGGGGCCGCCGTTGTGTCGCTGTCGCTGCCGGTCATCGGTTTCGCTCGGTCCGTACCGGTGCTGGTGATCGGCCTGATCGGCATGCTCGCCTTCGACGTCTTCGTCGACGTCGCCATGAACATGCAGGGTTCGTGGCTGAGCGCCCGACGCCACACTCCCGTGATGAGCCGGCTTCACGGCCTGTGGAGTCTGGGCACGGTGGCCGGAGGCCTGAGCGCCTCTCGAATTGCCGCAGCCGGTGTGCCACTCTCGGTCCACCTGTCCGGCGCGGCCGCCATCCTCCTGGTCGCCGTGGTTTTCGTGAGCCGAGGCACCTTGCGCAACGACCAGGCTCCCGTCGAGGCGGTCGCCTCCGACCGGCGGAGCCGACCGGGCGGACAGCGTTGGGCACTGGCACTGTTCGTGTTGGCGGGTCTCTCGGCATCGGCCGTGGAGGCCACCTCGATCGACTGGGCCGCCTTCCGTTTCGCCGACGACTACGGCTCGAGCGCAGGCTTCGCCGCTCTCGGCTACGTGGCGGTCACGGCGGGCATGACCGTCGGGCGCTTCGGCGGTGACTGGGTCGACGCGCGTCTTGGTTCCGTGCGACTGGGTTGGGTCAGCGCTCTCCTTTCCGGTGGGGGGCTGGCGGCGGCGACCCTCATTGCCGTCGAGACGGTGAACCTGGTCGGCTACTTTGTGGCCGGGGTCGGTGTCGCCTCGTTGCTGCCGGCCATCTACGACCGGGCGGCCAAACACCCGGGTCGTCCCGGGGCCGGGCTCGGTGCCCTCACCGCCGGTCTTCGAGTCGCCGGCGTGACCCTCCCGGTGCTCGTCGGCGCCTTGGCCGCCACGACCCTGTCGGTTGGTGCGGCCATTGCGTTGGTCACGCTCCCGTCCGTCATGATCTTCACCCTGGTGACCAGACTGCTGCCGGCACCGGGGACCTACACCGGTGCGACGCCGGTGGCGGCCCATCAGACCTCCAACTGATGGATCTGGTAGGTTTCACGCGCTGACGGCGCGCGGAGGATCTGCCAATTCGGCAGGTTGCGAGGTTCGTCGCTCGGTCGTCGAACAAAGGAAAGGCCCGACCATGAAGCTTTCGATGATGCTGACCTACTCCGGCGATCCGGTGGCCGCGGCCGACACCGCTGTCGACCTGGAGAAGGCGGGGCTCGACGTCGGCTGGGTGCCGGAACTCTACAGCTTCGACGCGGTCAGCATTCTCGGCTACCTGGCCGCCCGCACCACCACCATGGAGCTGGGGTCGGCCATCCTGCCGATCTACTCCCGGACGCCGACGCTCACCGCCATGACGGCGGCAGGCCTCGACGCCGTGTCCGGCGGGCGATTCATTCTCGGTATCGGCGCCAGCGGGCCTCAGGTGATCGAGGGCTGGCACGGCGTTCCCTACGACAAGCCGGTGGGCCGCCAGCGCGAGCTGATGGACATCTGCCGCAAGGTGTGGCGGCGGGAGGTCGTCGTTCACGACGGGCCCATCTATCACCTGCCGCTGCCGGAGGACCAGGGTACGGGGTTGGGCAAGCCGCTGAAGCTCATCAACCACCCGACGCGGGCCGACATCCCGATCTACATCGCGTCGCTCGGACCCAAGAACGTCGAGGTTACCGCCGAGGCGGCCGACGGCTGGATCCCGGTCTTCTTCCATCCGGAGAAAGCCGACCTGGTGTGGGGCGAAGCCCTGGCCAGAGGCCGGGCCAAACGCGACGAATCGCTCGGCCCGCTCGAGGTGGTGGCCGGCGGCACGGCGGCGATCTGCGGGCCGGACGAGGCGCAGAAGATCCGCGACGGCGGTCGGTTCATGACCGCCCTGTACGTCGGCGGCATGGGAGCCAAGGGCAAGAACTTCTACAACAACGTCTTCCGGTCCTATGGCTACGAGGAGGAAGCGGAGAAGATCCAGGATCTCTACCTCGACGGTCACAAGGAGGAGGCGATGGCCGCGGTCCCCGACGACTTCCTTGCCGCCACCACCCTGGCCGGCGACGAGGGTTACGTGCGCGAACGGGTCGAGGCGTTCACGGCGGCCGGTGTGACGATGCTCCAGATCCAGCCGGCCGGTCCCGACCCGCTCGGCACCGTCGAGAAGCTCAAATCCTGGCTCACCTGACCGTGCTGTGCAGCCCAGGTGACACCGAATGTCACCTGGGCTGCGAGTTTCGATCAGCTGTGGCGGAAACCTCCCAAACGCATTCACAACTCCTTCACAACCGGCGGCGACGATGAGAGTGTCCATCCTCATCAACGCCCGCCACTGACCGGTGGGAAGGAGAATCCTGTCATGTTCGCATTCCGTCGAGGTCGGCTCCCGCTCCTCGTTCCCGTCGCCGTGGCCGTGGCCTTCGGCTATCTGCTGGCCGGCGGAGTCGGCTCAACGATCGGGGCGCTGCTGTTCCTCCCGTTCCTGATCATGAAGATCCTGTTCATGATGCTGTTCTTCGGTTTCGTGTTCAGGATGTTCGCCCACGGGGCGGGCTACGCCTCCGCCCCCGGTCGGCATCGGTGGCACCACGAGCCCGACCCGGACGCCCGCTCCGATCGCAGCTCCGAACCCGATCCGGAGGATCGCGACTGGGAGGAAGCGCTTCGGGCGGCCAAGCGCGAGATCGACAAGCTGTTCCCGAACCCCGGCGACGCGCCGGATCGGGAACGGTAGATCGACCCTCCATCGACAATACTGGGCATCGTGGCCACGATCCTCGTCGTCGAAGACGAACCGCGCATCGCCCGCCTGGTCTCGGACTACCTGAGCCAGGCGGGCTTTCGGGCCGTCGAGGCCCACGACGGCCCCGCGGCGATCGACGCCTACTCGGCGCACCGGCCCGACCTGCTCGTCATCGACCTGGGGCTCCCAGGTATGGACGGACTCGACGTCATCCGGGCGATTCGACTCCGATCCGACGTCCCGATCATCATTCTCAGCGCCCGCTCGGAGGAGACCGATCGGGTCGTCGGCCTGGAACTGGGGGCCGATGACTACGTCGTCAAACCGTTCGGCCCCAAGGAGCTGGTGGCCAGAGTGCGGGCGCTGCTTCGACGTATGGAATCACTCGGACCGGAGGAGGTTTTCCGAATCGGCCCGGTCGAGGTCGACGTGCCTCGGATGCGGGTGTCGGTCGACGGCTCCGAGATCGATCTGACACCGACGGAGTTTCAGCTGGTGGCAACCCTGGCAGCCCAACCGGGTCGGGTGTTCACCCGGGGTCAGCTGCTCGACGCCGTGCGGGGCATCAGCTTCGAATCCTACGAGCGGGCCGTCGACGCCCACGTCAAGAACATCCGCCGGAAGTTCGGATCGAAGCCTCGCCAACCCCAGTTCATCCTGACCGTGCACGGCGTCGGCTACAAGTTCGCCGAGGTGGGGTCGTAGTGCCCGGTCCCGGTCGACACCGGTGGCGGCCCGCCGGCTGGGAGTCGGGTCCGCTGGAAGGTGGCGGTTGGCCTCCGGATGGTCGTTGGCGTCCCGGCGGGGCCTGGCCCGACGAGCACCGGGCCAAGTTCCGGTGGTTTCGCCGCATGATGCTGGCCTTTGTGGCGCTGACCCTCCTCGTGCCGGTGTTGCTGGCGGCGGCACTGACGGCCGCGTTCACCGGGTGGACCGGCGCCGCGGCCGCCGCCGTCCTGAGCGTGGCGGTGATCTCGGCCGGCGTGCTGCTCGGACGGTTCGTGTTTCGCGGCTTCCGGTCGGTCAACGATCTGATCGCGGTCACCGGTCGGCTGGCCGACGGCGACTATTCGGCCCGCGTGAGAGGGGGTGGCCCTCCGGCGCTCGAACCGGTTGTCGGTTCGTTCAACCGGATGGCCGAACGGCTCGAACGCTCCGATGAGCTGCGCCGACGGTTGTTGGCCGACGTGGGTCACGAGCTGCGGACCCCGCTGACGATCATCCGCGGCGAACTCGAGGCCATGGCCGACGGGGTGCACGAGCTGAGCGAAACCGAGGTTCGTCGCTTGCTCGTCGACGTCGCCGGCATGGAGCGGCTGCTCGACGATCTGAAGACCTTGAGCACCACCGAGGCCGGGGTGCTCGACCTGCAGCCGGAACCGATCGACCTCACCCGGCTGGTGGTCGACACCGTGGCCCGGTTCCGCGTCGACGCGGCGACCCGGAACATCGAGCTGGTTGTGGGACACTCCGGAGCCCGGGGCGCCGACGAGCCGGTCGTCGTCGAGGCCGATTCGATGCGCATCGGCGAGGTGATCACGAACCTCGTGTCCAACGGTCTCCGCGCCGTCGACGACGGAGGTCGGGTGGAGGTGATCGTCTCCCATACGCCTGATGACGTCACCGTCTCGGTCACCGACGACGGCGCGGGCATCGCGCCGAACCACGTCGATGCGATCTTCGATCGGTTCGTAAAGGGTCGGGAGTCGGACGGCTCCGGTCTCGGTCTGACGATCAGCCGGAGCCTGGTCGAAGCCCACGGCGGCACGCTCGAGGTGTCGAGCATCGAAGGGACCGGCACGACGATGACGGCGCGCCTGCCTCGTCAGTCGAGGAGGATGTCGTGACGGCGCCCGGCCCGCTCGAAATGGATCGGGAGCACCCGGCCGTAGAGCTGGCGGCACCGCTCCGGTGAGGCCACCATGTCGGGTTGGTCAACATAGGAGAAGATGCCGACATAGCGGGGCCTGTCGCCGAGTAGCGGGGTGACTCGATGCAGGCTGTGGCGGCCGAGGAAGATCTGGAGGTCACCCGGTGCCAGATCGAGGGAGACGACACGATCGGAGACACCGTCGAGTACCTGTGACACCTCGGCGAAGTTCTCGTCTTCGGCCGAGCGGATGTTCGGTGCGTACTGGAACGCCCCGCCCTCCTCGGCGGTCTGGATGGCCAGCGTGACCGTGTAGTCGTTCGTGTCGAAATGCCACGGGAACCCCGGCCCCTCGACGGCGGCGTTGATGATCACATCGGCCAGCGGATCGGCGTAACGGTGGAACGGATCGGCTTGCAGGCAGTCCCGGATGAATCGGTCGAACCCCGGCTCGTCGTAGATGCCCCGGAGCGGTCCGCCGGGCAGGAAGTTGTCGGCCGGGACGAAGGCGTTGGACCGATCGTAGAACCGCCGGCGCGGGTCGTCGGCCGGCAACGTTTCGTCGTCAACGGTGAAGTAGGGGTTCGTTCGGTTGAACGACCGATGGGCGGCCGGCGCCACGTCATCGGCCTCGGCCAGGGTGGCCGCCAGCCCGGTCGGGGTCAGGACGCCGTGGACCACGGCGCAACCGTCGTGGGCCAGTTCGGCCCGGACCCGATCGACCACTGCGGAATAGGCGGCACTGTCCGGGCGGTCAACGGGAAGCACGTCGTAGTCGATGTTGGGGTTCACGGGTCGGCCCGCTTTCGTTCAGGTCACCGCCTCGAGGCGGGCGGGGACGTGTTTGTGCCATGGGGTTCCGGCGTAGGGATCCCGCCAGTCGGTGGTCGTCAGCTCGTTGGGGGCCACCCCGGTCCGTTCAGGGTCGCCACCGGCGGGGGAGTAGTCGAGCCCGAGCCCGTTCGGCAGCGAGACGTGCCCATCGAGCATCGTCTCGTTGACCTCGGCCACGGCGACGGCCGTGCCGCCAGGTGTGGTGATGCGGATCCGTGAGCCCGACTCGACGCCCAGCGCCGCCGCGTCGGCTGGACTCAGCCGCAGTGCACCCTCCGGGTCACGACTCCGCCACGATGGATCACGCATGATCGTGTTGGCGGTGAAGCTCCGGCGTTCCCCGGCCGACAGAATCCAGGGAAACTCGTCGCTGCGGTGATCGACCGGCTGATCGGCGAGCGCAGCCAGATCGGCCACCATCTCAGGCAGGTTGAGGTTGATCCGGGCTTCGGCGACGTTCAGCATCGCCCACGACTCGTCGTAGTCATGGCGGGTGAAGACCACCCCGTCCCGGCAGCCCAGCAGCGCATCGAAGAGCGCATCGGCGTCGGCGTGACCGGCGGCCCGCATCGCGTCGGAGTACCTCATCGCCACCTGCTGGGCCGAGAACCACAGCGGAGCGGCTTCGGCCAGGCCGTCCGGCAGCGTGGGCCCGAGCGTCTCGTAGAGGACCACCGCACCGTAGCCGGCGAGATCCGGGTCGGCGGTCACCGCTTCGCCCAGGGCCGAGGCGAACGCGCTCCGCCCCCGCTCGGCGGCCGCCTTGAGCGGCGCCAGGACCGCGTCGTCGATCACGCCAAGCTCGTGTAGCAGGCGGCGGTGGATCTCGGCTTCGGACAGCGTTCCCTCCAGCGGCTCGAGAATCGGGGCCCGGACGGTGAAGGTGTTGTCGGGAAACGACAGCGAGAAGAACGTCGCCTCCGCCTTCTCGTACTGTGAGGACGCTGGAAGCACGTAGTCGGCCAGGCGGGCGGTCTCGGTCATGGCCACGTCGATGACGACACTGAAGTCGAGCGCCTCCATCACGTCACGCCACTCGGCCGACGAGGCCAGCGAGTGGACCGGGTTGGCGCTCTCGATGAACATGGCCCGGATCCGATCCGGGTGGTCGGTCAGAACCAACTCCGGGATCTCGTTGCAGGGTACGAGCCCGGAGATGATGGCAGAACCGGTGACCGGCGTCGTCGGCTCCCGACCGGCGGCGCTGTAGCTGAACAGCGGCACCATCGAGGAGTGGGTGGTCATGCCGCCCGGCTTGGCGAAGCTGCCGACCAGGAGCCAGAGGAGCTTCTGTAGGTAGGAGACCATCGTCGAGTTGGGGGCCATCTCGATGCCGAGATCCTCGAGAACGGCGACCGAGTCGGCCGTGGCCAATCGCCGGCCGGCTGCACGGATGAGCGCCTCGTCGACGCCGCATCGCACCGCGTAGTCGGCGACGTCGACCCGTCCGAGTTCGCCGATCACGGCCTCGGCGCCGGTGGTGTTGTCGGCGAGCCACGAGGCATCATGGAGGCCCTCCTGGACCAGTACCGCAACCAGGGCGGCAATGCAGAAAGCATCGGTTCCCGGCCGGACCTGGAGGTGGAAGTCGGCCAGGTCGGCGGTCTCCGTGCGGCGGGGATCGATCACGATCATGGAGCGCTCGTCATCGGCGGCGATCTGCTTGAGGACCCGGCGGGTCTCGTCGAAGCCGTGGGAATGCCAGGGGTTCTTGCCGACGAAGACCGACACCTCGGCCTTGTGGAAGTCGCCGTGGAGGTGGGTGCCGAACATGCGGCCGTCGACCCATGCCTCGCCGGTCTTCTCCTGGGCCAGCGCGTTCGACCGCAGCCGGATGCCGAGCGCCCGCCGGGTCGCCGCCCCGTAGGCCCCGCACAGGTGGTTGCCCTGGCCGCCGCCACCGTAGTAGAACAGCGACTCCGAACCGTGGGTGTCGCCGACCCGCCGGAATCCGGACGCCACCTCGGCGATGGCGGTATCCCAGTCGACCTCAGTGTAGCTGCCGTCGGACTCCCTCCGTAGCGGCACGGTCAACCGCCCCTTGGCGTTCTGATAGTGATTCAGCCGCAGCGCCTTCTCACAGGTGTAGCCCTTCGACGCGACATGGGCCTTGTTGCCCCGCACCCGTGCGATCTCCCGCCCGTCGAGCCGCACCTCGACACCGCAGTTGTTGGAGCAGAGAATACAGACGGTTTTGTGCCAGGCCTCGGCGGCCGGCCCCTCAACCGGCTCTTTATCCCGGCTTTCCTCGCCGACTCCTACAACAGTCATCACATTCTCCTAACACTGCGATTGGATCATGGTGCCATCCCCCCCAACAAGAGCTCAACACAGGAGTTGACAAACCCCATGGCTAGTTCCGATCTGAAGCGCTTCATGATCCCCGGCGCCCTCGTCATCGGCGGTATCACCGCCGGTTCGATGTTGGCACCCGTCGCCTTCGCCGCTGCTGACGATGACACGACCGGCACAACGGATACGACCGAGTCGGCCGAAACCGCCGACCAGACCTCCGATTCGCCCGAAACCGACGGCGCCGACCGCGATCGCCCCGGACGGGGCCGTCACGGCCACCTCGTCCACCATCCGGGCGCCGAAGTCCTGACCGAGACCCTCGACATGACGGCCGACGAGCTTCGGGCGGCCTTCGCGAAGGGCAAGTCGCTGGCCGACATCGCCGCCGACCAGGGTGTCGCGGTCGAGGACCTGGAAGCAGCGCTCATCGCGGCCGCAACCGAGCGTATCGATCAGGCGGTCGCCGACGATCGCATCGGCGCCGACCGGGCGGTCGAGCTCAAGGAGGAGCTCGGTGAACGTATCGGCGAGATGATCACCAGGACTCCCGGCGATCGGCCAGGTGATGGTCCCGGTCGGCATCACCGCCATGGTCGCGGGCCCGGTGGCCCCGGTGGCGGTGAGGTGGCGGAGTTCCTCGGCATGACGGCCGACGAGTTGCGAGCCGCCCTGGCCGAGGGGCAAACCCTGGCGGAGGTGGCCGACGCCCGGGGCGTCTCCGAGGACGAACTCGTGGCCTTCCTCGTCGGGCAGCTCGAAGAGCGCCTTGATCAGGCCGTTGCGAGTGGCCGACTCGATGCCGACGAGGTCGACGACAAGCTGGCCGAGGCCACGGAGCACATCGAGGAGCACATCAACGCCGAACCCGGCGAACGGCCCGAGGGCTTCGGAGACGGATTCCGACGGGGTCACGGCCACCGCGGCCACCACGGCGGTGACGCTGACGGCGCCGAGACCGACGGTGAGACCGTCGAGTCGTCATTGGAAGTCTGAGAGCGGCTCAGGTACGAATTTTCAGAATTTCGTCCAGGACCGGGCATAAACCTCCCCGAATCCCGGTTGAAAACTTTGCAACCGTTTCCCCCCCTTTGACGGATTGCACACAACGTGACGGAGGAAAATCCCTCCACCTCCGTCGCCATATCCACTGGACTCTCTTCAATCCCCCCCACCGTTTGCTCCAGTGGAACCAGTGGTCCCGCCTCTCGTGCGGGGCCACTGACGTTTTCGGCCACCACCCTCGGACACACGGGCCACCAGTCCGGACCGACTCGCGGAGTCATCCTGCGCAACCTGTACGGCCGGGTCGTCGAGGTCGGCGAGCTCCAGCCGCTGATCTCGAGGAAGCGACCAGGCAGGAGGGCTACGGGTTACCTCGGTAGAGGTTGGTGATCGGCATGCGACGGTCCTTGCCGAAGGCGCGGCGCGTGATGCGGGTACCAAGTGGGGTCTGCTGACGTTTGAACTCGGCGACGTCGACCAGGCGGGCGATGCGCTTCGAGGTTTCCGGATCGTATCCCTCGGCGATCAGGTCGGCGGCCGTCTTGTTGTGTTCGACGATCCGGGTCAGCATCGGATCGAGGATCTCGTAAGGCGGCAGGCTCTGGTCATCACGCTGGTCGGGGCGCAACTCGGCCGACGGCGCCTTGCTGAGGATGTTCTCCGGGATGATCTCTCGACCGGCCCGACGGTTGTAGTCGCGGGCCAGCTCGTAGACCTGGAGCTTCCACACGTCCTTGATCACGGCGAAGGCGCCGGCCGTGTCGCCGTAGAGCGTGGAGTAGCCGACGGCCATCTCGCTCTTGTTGCCGGTCGTGAGCACAAGCCAACCGAACTTGTTGGCCAGCGCCATGAGGATCACACCGCGCAGCCGTGACTGCATGTTCTCCTCCGTCAGACCCCAGTCGTCGGTTTCGAATTCGGGGGTCAGCATCTCGAGGAACGCCGTGTGGGCCGGTTCGATCGAGATGGTGCGACCGTCGATGCCGAGGTTCTGGCACAGCTTCTCGGAGTCGGTCAGCGAATGGTCCGACGAATAGCGCGACGGCATCATCACCGCATGCACATGGTCGGGGCCGAAGGCATCGGCCGCGATGGCCGCGGTGAGCGCCGAGTCGATGCCGCCGGACAGGCCGAAACAGATGTCGGTGAAGCCGTTGTTGTGGACGTAGTCGCGGGCTCCGAGCACCAGGGCTTCCCAGATCTCCTCGAGGGGGTCGAGCAATGGCTCCAGGACCGGCGGCAGGCCCTCCATCGAAACCGACCGGCGCTCGGTCACCGTTGTGACCGGGAGCGAGATCGGCTTTGGATCGGTGACGGTGAAGTCGGCCACCTGGACCTGCTCGGCGAACTGCTTGGAGCGGGCGATCGTCGTGCCTGTGGCGTCGACCACCACCGAGGCGCCGTCGAAGACCAACTCGTCCTGGCCCCCGACGAGGTTGACGTAGATCAGCGGTGTTGCCGTTTCGTTGATCCGGCGGGTGATCATGGCGTCGCGGGCCTCGACCTTGTGCTGGTGGTAGGGGGAGGCGTTGATGTTGACGATGAGCTGGGCACCGCCGCCGGCCATGATGTTGACCGGACTGGGGTCGACCCACATGTCCTCGCAGATGCAGACCCCGACCGTGACCCCGGCAATCGACCACAGCGGATTGTCGGTCCCGGGACGGAAATAGCGCTTCTCGTCGAACACGTTGTAGTTCGGCAGCCACTGCTTCACGTACCGACCCTTGACCTCCCCGTTGGCGCAGAGGGCTGCCGAGTTGAGCATCGGCCCCGCCGCCGGAGCCCCCGGAAGGTCGGAAGGCTGGACGTGGGGCTCCTGGTCGACGTAGCCGACGATCACCGCGCAGTCGCCGGTGGCCGCCGCAACCCGGGCCAGCGCGGCCCGGTTGTCCTCCATGAACTTCGGTTTGAACAGGAGGTCCTCCGGCGGGTAGCCGCAGATCGACAGTTCGCCGAACACGGCGAGGTCGCACCCCGCCTGCTCCGCCTGGCGAACTGCGGCCAGGATGAGGTCGACGTTGGAGTCGAGGTCACCGACAATGATGTCGATCTGGCACAGGGCAACACGAAGCGATGGCACGGTTTCAAATGTATGGGCGAAATCGGCCTTGGGGAAGGCAAAGATACGGTGAATTTCACCACTGGAGGGAGGTCGAAAACCCCCTGAACAGCGGGATTTCGAGCGCCGGCTCTCCAGGGCGATGTCAGTCCGGCATCGAAATCCGCCATCCTGGAGAACGCTGCGCTACTATTTCAGATGGCTGGGCGGTAGGACTCATATGCTTTTTTCCCATGCCCCCAAAGCGGTGAAGACGTTAGTGGCCGTCATGGTCGTTCTGATCCTCGGCGCGTCTGCGTTTCCATCCGACGCCGATCTCAAGGATGATCTGGAGAAGCTCGAACAGGAGCGTGAACAGACACAGGCCCAAATCGAGGCCGCGTCCGAACAGGTCAATGCGGCGACGGCCGAGGTCGATGAGGTCACGGCCGCCCTGGCCGCCCTCAACGCCCAGGTCAACGAGCAGGAGGCGCAGCTCGCCGCAGCTGAAGACAAGCTGAACGAAGCCGAGGCCCGCTACGCCGAGGCGACGGCGGCGGTGAAGATCAAGACCGCTGAGATCGAGCTGCTCAAGGATCAGGTGAAGAACAAGGCGATCTCCGCCTTCGTCGGGCGGGGGGGCGATGCCAACCCGATCATGGAGGACATCGATCCAAACGAGGCTGTCCGTCGCCGCTCCCTGGTGCTGTCGGTGACCCAGCAGGATCTCGACATCACCGAGTCGCTCCGCACCGCCCAGGAGGAGCTGGCAATCCAGCAGGCCCTGGCCGACAAAGCCCAGGCCGATGCTGCAGAGTTCCGCAATGAGATGGCCGGTCTGTTGGCCCAACTTCAGGTGTCACGGGATCAGCAGGCCGAGCTGGCCGCTGAGGCCGAGGCCCGGCTCGACGCCCGGCTGGCCGAGCAGGCCATCCTCGAGGAGCATGACAAGGAACTTGCCGGAAAGATCAAGGCCGCCAACGACGAGCTGGCACGCCAGGCCGCCCTCGCCGCCGCCCGAGCCGCCGCATCCAGAAACCCGGCCTCCGGCGGTGGTGGTGGCAGTTACCCGTCGGCCGACCAGATCGTCAGGGTCCAGGGATTCTGGGTCCACGTCGACATCGCCCAGAACCTCGACGCCATGCTCAACAAGGCGGCAGCCGACGGCATCTTCTTCGGCGGCTGGGGTTACCGCGACCACCAGGCCCAGATCCGTTTGCGCAAGTCCCACTGCGGCACGAGCAACTACGCAATCTGGCAGATGCCGGCGTCGCAGTGCCGCCCACCGACGGCCCGTCCCGGGGCTTCGATGCACGAACAGGGCAAGGCGATCGACTTCACCTACGGCGGCCGGGCCATCGGCACCCGGTCGAGCCCCGGCTACAAATGGCTGGCCGCCAATGCCTCGTCGTACGGGTTCTACAACCTGCCATCCGAGCCCTGGCACTGGTCGACCAACGGCAACTGATCGGCCACGCCCGCAACACAACCGTCACGGCGTGCATCCCGACGGGCAATTGCAGCGGTTGAGGGTACTCGCCGCGGGTTAAGAGTTGCTTTGCGTCCAATCAAGGCTTGCCCAGCAATCTCCGGTCGCCTGTCGATGTGTCAACGTCGGTGTTGAAGCATTGCTAGGCTAAGCTGCTACCCGGCCAACTATTACGGTCGTGTTGCGCTGGCGATAACGGCTGGTACGAGTTTTGGGCAGAGGGCCTCCTGTCCTCAGGCGGTGGATGTACATGGCACTGATTGGGACCTTATTCGAGGGTGGCGACCGTCGAGATCGGCGTCGTCTGGCGCGCCGACTGTCGGTGTTCGTCGTCCTGTTCCTGTTTGTCGGTGCGGCCTCGTTCCCGTCGAGCGCCCAGGATTCGACGACCACCACCGGATCGACCACGACAACCACGGCGTCGACCACGACCACGACCACATCCACCACGACGACCACCACGCCGTCGACGACCAC
>JAOTVU010000078.1 GCA_029863385.1 Acidimicrobiia bacterium | reverse complement strand
GCAGGCGACGGCCACCATCACCGTGGCCCCGGTTGATGACACCAGCCCAGAGCCCGACGAAACCGTCGAGCTGACCCTGGCCGTCGACCCGGCCTACCAGACCGCAGCTCCACCCGGTGACACCGCCACCGTGACCATTGTCGACAACGACCTACCGAGTCAGCTCGATGCGCTGGCTTCGAGCGAGAACACCGCCGAGGGGACGATCGTGTCGGGAGATCTGAACAGTACCCATGCGTCAGACGGTACGGCCGAGGAAATCCGTGAGATCCGAACGGGCGGCAAACCGGCGAGCCGGATCTCGTCGCTGCAGCATTACTGGAGTTTCGACGTACCTGCGGGTGATGAGGTGACGTTCCACGTCGAGGCTCACCACACGCAGAACGCCGAGGGCGACGACTTCGTGTTCGCCTACAGCTCGGATGGCGTCAGCTACACGGACATGCTCATGGTGACCAAGACGGTCGATGATGGTCGGTCCCAGTCGTATACCTTGCCACCAGATGTATCCGGTTCGGTGACGGTGCGGGTGACCGATCTTGATCGGACCGAGGGAGCCGGAGAGCTGGACGCCGTGATCATCGACCATATGTTCATCCGGGTGATCGGTTCGGGACCCTTCGTGCCTGCGGTGACGGTTGTGGCCTCCGACGCTTTGGCCTCGGAGGCAGGTGACACCGGAACGTTCGTGGTGACCCGCAGCGGTTCAACTGCCGGCGAGCTGACGGTTGCCTACGACGTTGCCGGTTCCGCAACCAACTCGGTCGACTATCAGACGCTGTCCGGGGTCGTGGTGATCCCCGATGGTGTGGCAAGCGCCACCATGACCGTTGTTCCTCTTGATGACCCATCGGAGGAGGGCGACGAGACGGTAACTGTCACGCTTGCCGTCGCTCCGGCCTACACGGTCGCAAACCCGGCAAGTGCGACGGTCACCATCGCCGACGACGATGGCGCCGAGGAGGAAGCGGTCGGCGAGACCACCTTCAATGGGACGGCCACGGGAAGCTTCGTGGCCACCGCTGCCAGCGACAACATCTACGAGTCGATAACCGAAGAGCTCTACGCGGGAGGAAGGCGCACAAGGCTCGAACATCACTGGACATTCGACCTTGGGGGAGCAAGCTCGTGGACGTTCTTCGTTGAAGCCCACCATGATGACCCTGTCGAGGACTTCGAGTTCTCCTACTCAGTCGACGGCACCACATGGACTCCGATGATCCTGGTCAGCAAATCCGTTGACGACGACATGTACCAGACCGTTGCCATCCCCGACTCACTGAGCGGCCCGGTCACTGTCCGCGTCACCGACACCGACCGCTCGCGAAACGAGAGCAACCCGGGCACCATCCGGATCGACGACCTGCACTTCGTCCCCACCTAGAGCTCGGGCCTGTGCGACGCCGGCTCCGGTCGGGCATGTTCTAATCTCCCCAGCCCGACCCTGAAATACTGGGATCGTGGGCCGGGATCACCGACGCGCGGCAGCCTCTGTCAGATTGCGGCGGCTTGGCCGGTTCGAGTTTGTGGAGTTCTCGCCCGGTGGCGCTGGGAGCGTGATCGTGAAGGCGGTTCCTGTGCCGACCTGGCTTTCGACGTCGATTGTGCCGTTCATCAGCTCGACGAGTTGCTTGGTCACACTGAGACCTACGCCGCTGCCCTTCTGGTTCGACGAATCGGCATCGAGTCGGTCGAAGGGAACGAAGAGCCGGTCGAGCTGATTGGCCGGGATGCCGGGACCGTGATCCCTGACCTCGATGATGGTCGACGTTCCGTCGGAGTCGACGGTGATGGCGATGGGCTCGTCGCCGCGCCCGTACTTGATGGCGTTCGACACGAGGTTGAGTATCACCTGGCGCAGACGTACAGGGTCGGCGAGAGCCTGAACATTGTCGTTCCCGTGAAGCGTCACGCTGGTCCCCTCTGCTTCGGCAAGCGGCTGGGTCATGTTGATCGCGTCCCACGAAACCGAGGTCGGATCCACGGTTTCGATGGTTATGGGAATGGCCCCTGCCTCGATGCGTGCGATGTCGAGGAACTCGTCGACGAGGGTGGTGATGTGTCGAGCGGAGGTGATGATCTGATCGATGGACTCTCCTGCGTCGCCGTCGGGATGATCGAGTTGAAGCAGCTGTGCGTAGGCCAGCACACCGTTGATCGGCGTTCGGAGTTCGTGGCTGACCCGGGACAGGAAGCGCGACTTGGCTTCACTCGCCCCCTCCACCTTCTCCTTCGCGTCGACGAGCTGGCGTTGGGTGTTCTCGAGCCGGGCGAGCATGACGTTCACGGCGCCGGCGAGTTCGCCGATCTCGTCGGTCCTGTTCACCGGCGCCCGAAGCGACGGGTCGTTCCTTCGTGTCACTTCCGCCACCGTGGTGCCGAGCGTCTCCAGCGGCTGAATGAAGAGCCGGTTGAGCCCGCCGACCGTGAAGACGACGGCACCGAGTCCGACTGCGAGCAGGATGATCAGAGCCCGCTGGATGCCGTTGAGGCTCTCGTTGTAGACGGTTCGAGGAGCCCGGACTTCGGCCCGGAGAATCGGTGATCCGTCGATCGCATCGATCGTGCTGCTGGTGACGACCACATCACCGTCTTTGATGATCTTTGGTTCGTCGGAGAGATCTACGCAGTTTCCGCCGACGCACTGCTCGACGCTGAGGTTCACGTCGGTCAGCTGAGCCAGCTGCGCCACGAAATCCTCGTCGACATGGCGTCCCATCATCAACACGCCCTGCCAGTCGTCGCCCGTGGCCGAGGGAAGGATGGCGCGGGCGGTGATCAGGAACACGTCGTCGCCGGCGGCGACCAGCCCGCCGGGGGTGGCCTGGGTGTCTTCGCTGAAGTCTGCGAGGCGTCCTCCCGGTTGTCCCAAGGTGAGGACCTCGGCGGGAACGTCCCGCTCCTCCTCGTCGCGATACCACGCTTGAGCAACCGCTTCCCCGTCTCGGTTGACGAAGGCCACCAGGTCGACCCCGAGCGGAACGAAGGCGTCGGCGTAGAGGTTCGAATCGCGGTAGTCCTCGTTGTCATCCTGGATGAAGTCGTAGGTGTCATCCCACCAGGCCCAGTCGGCGGTCGTGCCGCCGAGGTCGTCCTGGGAGTTCTCGAGCTGTCGGACGACACGGTCCGCGTCCGCCATCGCCTGGTCGTCCTCGATCTCCCGAATTCGTTCGAGCGAGGTTCGGAACTGCACGGTGGCCATGAGCGCCGTCAGGACGCCCAGTGTGACGATCACGAAGACCGTCGTCTTGGTCCTGATCGACAGGTTGCCGGTACCACGTCTCATGATGGAAGTCCTTCGGGTTCGGGTTCGGGGGCAGGTGAGCGCCCGATCGATGTCCGTACGGTCGCCAACAGTTCGGGAAGGTCGATCGGTTTGCGGCGGAAGTCGTTGGCGCCGGCGGCCATGGCCGTGTCGATCTCGCCCTGGATGCTCGAGCCCGATACCAGAACGATGGGAAGCTCTTCCTTCGACCACTGCAGACGGATGGATCGGATGAGTTCCACACCGCTCGCCTCCGGCATGTGGTTGTCGAGCAGGATCAGAGCTGGTTGTGCCTCGGCGACACGTCCGATGACGTCGGGGGAGCCGGTCATCGTCTCGACGGAGTAGCCGACGCGAACCAGTGCCCGTTCGAACGCCGTCCGTAGCGCGACGTCGTCGTCGACGATCATCACCCTGGGGCGAGGGTTGTTCATGCGGAAACCTCATTTCGGAAGGCGGGTTCGGAGGAGGCGCGTCTGTCTGCATCGCCGATGGTGGCGCCGGGAGTGGCGACCGTGATGACCCGGTCGGCCTCGTCCGGGACCCCGGTCAGGAAGCCCTGAACCATGTCGCATCCAATCGCTTGCAGACGACGCAGCTGGTTCGGCTTCTCGACGCCCTCGGCTACGACCTCCAGGTCGAAGCGGTGAGCCAACTCCACAATTGCCTCGGCCACATCTACCGAGCCGTTACCGATGGCTGCGACAAAGGAGCCGTCGATCTTCAAGACGTCGAGCGGTAGCCGCCCGAGATAACTCAACGCGGAGTGTCCCGTGCCGAAGTCGTCGACGGCGATCCGAATACCGAGCTCACGGAGTTGCCGCAGGATCGGCACGGCGCGGCCCACGTCGGCGATGAGTGAACCTTCCGTGACCTCGACCCACAGCGAGGAACTGTCGACGCCGGCGAGGTGCAGCGTCCGCCGCAGGAGATCCGGGAGGGCCGAGTTCGACAGCTGGGATGCCGACAGGTTGACGCTCATGAACACGTCGGGGCGGATCCGACCGGCTGAACGCCACGAGGCGAGCTGGTTGATGGCCAAGGTGAGGATGTGGCGGTCGATTTCGTGGACGATGCCCATCGACTCGGCGATGGGGATGAATTCGGCCGGGCTGACATCGCCCCACTCATGATGGGACCAGCGGGCCAGGGCTTCGAGACCGACGAGGCGCTGGGTCCCGGTGTCGACGACCGGCTGGTAGTGCACGGTCAGCAATCGATTGTCGACGGCGCGCCGCAGCTCGCTGGTCAGCGCCAGGCGACGGGCCACGTCCTTGGCCATCGTGGTGTCGAACACCTCGACCACGTCGCGGCGGACCTTCGCCTGGTGCATGGCGATGTCGGCGCTCCGCAGCAGGCTGCTCACCTCGGCCTGTGGGTCCGACGTCGTGCCGATGCCCACGCTGGCGCTCAGGGACAGCTCCACTCCCATGAGGTTCATCGGTTGTCGCAGCGCGTCCCGGACCGCTTCCCCCAGCGACAGGACCCTGCTTCGGCTGCTCTCCCGCACGGCGACGACGTACTCGTCGCCACCGAGACGAGCCACCAACGTTCCCGGCGGTACACAGTCGAGAAGTCGTTCCCCGATGGTGACGATCAGTCGGTCTCCGGTCTCGTGACCGTAGGTGTCGTTGACGAGCTTGAACTGATCGAGATCGACGAGCAGGACGCCCAGCACGTCGTCACGCTCGAGCGAATTCAGGAGGTCCGACAGCCGGCTGCGGAACTCCCGCCGGTTGGGTAGCCCGGTCAGGTGATCGTGACTGGCCTGATGGCGGAGCTGATGCTCGAGCCGTTTCCGGTTGCCGACGTCCTCGAAGAGCACCACAACTCCCGAGCTGACCTGATCTTCGTCGAGTACAGGGGCCACTCGACTGAACAGCCATACCAGGGAACCATCGGGTCGACGCAGCTGGTACTCGCACGATGTGTCGGGCACGCCCGCCAACGCTTGCTTGATCGCTGCTTCGAACTCTTGTCGTGTCGGCGTATCGAGTTCATCGAGCCAGCGGGAGCCGTGGAGGTCGCTCCGGGGACGGCCCAGAAGCAACTCGGTGTTCGAGTTGCAGTAGTCCAGGTGGCCCAGGCGATCGGCGTAGAGAATGCCGAGGGGGCTCGCCTGGGCCAGGGACCGGAACCGTTGTTCCTGTCGCTGAGCGTCGGCGGTCGTGACCCGCAGTGCCTCGGTCCGCCGATCGACCTCCGTTTCGAGGTCGTGGAGGTGGCCCCGGAGTTTGATCTCCAGCTCTCGCCTCCGAAGCGCGTTGGAGACGGCGATCTGCAGCTCCGTCACATCGAACGGCTTGACGACGTAGCCGAAGGCGCCGGCCGACAGCGCCGCCTCGGCCGTTCCGGTGTCGGCGATGCCCGAGACCACCATCACTGCCAGATCCGGGTCCAATCCGGATGCCGCCTCGAGCAGCTCAAGCCCGGACAGTCCATCCATGTTGATATCGGTGATCAACAGATCGAAGCGGCGATCGGACAGCAATTCGATAGCTGTTTCACCGGAGCCCGCGGTCGCGCACCGGTGACCCGACCGTTCGGCAACCCGGGCGATCAGCGCAACCATGCTTGCGTCGTCGTCGACGACCAAAATCTCCGCGGCGCGCTGTGCGATCTCGGCCGTGGCCATGAATGAGTCATCGACACACCGGCCACAGACTTGACTGGTTGACTCACCTCAGGGGCGTCAGGGGAACCTCACCCGCCTGGACTGGAACGGGGACTGCGTCGGGCCTGTCAGTTCCGGGTGAGGGCGGCCGATGCGTCCTCGACCGCCTTGCGGACATCGACCAGGACCTTCTCCATGTCCGACCGCAGGTCGGTCACGGTCGCTCTGGCATCCCTGGCGGTGTCGTGCAGGTCGCCAAGCACGTGCGCTCGGACGTCCTCGAGGCGTTGGGCGAGGGCTTCGAGCTCATCCTGTGCCTCCATCGAAGCGAGGTGGCCGTGGAGCCACAGCCGATCGATCCGGGTCCTCCAGGCCCGGACCTGGCGGTCGATCGCCTCCTCGTAGCCGGCCGGCTCGTCGGCCTGTATGGCCGACAGGTCGGCGTCGAGAGCGTCCACGGCCGCTCCCAGGTCCTCGACGGCGGTCAGCATGCCGACCTCCACCTCGGTCCAGCGCCGAAGTTGGTCGGCGAGATCCACACATCGCCCGGACAGGGCGTCGGCGCGACCCTTCAGGTCACTCGCTGCCAGTGCCTCGTCGGCATCGAGTTCGGTTGAGAGACGGGTCAACCTTCGCTCGGTGAGTCGAACGCGGTTGAGGAGGGAATCGTGGGCTTGATGACGAGCGGTCTGCACCCCTCCATCGTGACGGGACCGGTTTCGTCGCGGCAGGGTCCAAAGTCCTCGGGTCGTTGGTCCCTGGTCGAAACGGTCGCACCCGACGATGCTGGAGTCGTGGCTGCCTCCGATCGGCCTAAGATCACCCTCGTCCAGGAATCGCCATGGCGCTGGCGGGTCGAGCCCTTCGGGGCCATGAGAGTACCCGGCATCGTGTACGCCTCGGCCCAACTGCTGCCCGAGGCGGCCGGCGACCGCTCGTTGCAGCAGGTCGTCGATGTGGCCACACTCCGTGGCATCGTCCGAGCCTCCTATGCCATGCCCGACATCCACTGGGGCTACGGGTTTCCGATCGGCGGGGTGGCCGCCACGGATGTCGACGCCGGCGGAGTAGTGTCGCCCGGAGGGGTCGGCTTCGACATCTCGTGTGGTGTCCGCCTTCTTCTGTCGCCGTTCGACCGGGAAGACCTCGAGCCGTCGCTCCCGCTGCTCATGGACCGACTCGAGCGCTCGGTCCCTGCCGGCGCCGGTCCCGGAGGGATCTGGCAGGTGGGCGATGCCGAGCTGACCCGCATCCTCGTCGACGGGCCGGGCTTCGCCGTCGAACGCGGCCACGGGACCTTGCGGGACCTGGAGCGCTGCGAGGACCGCGGCCGGTTGGCCGGTGCCGACCCGACGATGGTCGGCCAGCGGGCCCTGCTGCGGGGCATTCGGCAGGTCGGAAGCCTGGGTTCGGGCAACCACTTCCTGGAGGTCCAGGTCGTCGATCGGATCTTCGACGATCGGACCGCAGCCGCCTTCGGGCTCACCGTTGGTCAGGTCTGTGTGATGATCCACTCCGGCTCGCGGGGACTCGGCCATCAGATCTGCACCGACCACGTGAAGCGAATGGGCTCGGCCATGGCCCGCTATGGGATCGACGTTCCCGATCGTCAGCTGGCCTGCGTTCCGGTCCGCTCCCCGGAAGGCGACGCCTATCTGGCGGCCATGGCCGCGGCCGCCAACTTCGGGCGGACCAACCGGCACCTGATGGCCGAGGCGGTGCGGGATGCCTTCGATCAGACGCTGGGGTCCGGTCATCTCGATCTGCTCTACGACGTCTCTCACAACCTGGCCAAACTCGAGACACACGAGGTCGACGGCGAGCCCCGCCTGCTGTGCGTCCACCGCAAGGGCGCCACCCGGGCACTTCCGCCAGGACACCCCGAGCTGCCGCCCGATCTGATCGAGGTCGGTCAGCCGGTCCTGGTGCCGGGCTCGATGGGAACGGCCTCCCACGTGCTGGTCGGAGCCGAGGATGGGGAGGCCTTCCATTCGACCTGTCATGGGGCCGGACGTACCCTCAGCCGCACGGCGGCCAGAAAGATGATCTCCGGCTCCGAGCTCCGCCGCCAGCTGGCCGCGGCCGGGGTCGAGGTCCGAGCCCGCTCGACCCGGGGGCTGACCGAGGAGGCGCCGCTCTCGTACAAGGATGTCGACGCCGTGGTCGAGATCGTGGAACGGGCCGGCCTGGCCCGCCGGGTGGCCCGTCTCGTCCCTTGCGGTGTGGTCAAGGGCTGATCTCGGTCGCCGGTGCCGACGCCGTCCAACGGACCCGCTCCCTGGTGCACCGGGTCGGTCTCAGACGTCGACGAGGAACGTGCAACGGACTCGACCACGGGCCCGCTCCACCGACAAACCGGTGTGTGCGATCGCCTTCGGGGCCGAGCCGATCATCGTGACCGAGGCCGGGTCGCCAAGCTCGAGGACGACATCGAGCACGTCCTGCCGGTCTGCGATCACGACCCGGATGGGGACGTCGTCGGCGGTGTCGAGCACGAAGAGGATCTCGTCCAGCAGCTCGACCAACATGTCCTCGTCCGACCCGGGACCGATGGTCGACAACCACCGTTCGGTGACAGAGGCCCCCGCAGCATCCATGCAGAGGCCGAGCAACGCAGCCGCCGCCTCCTCGAAGCACTCCGCCATCCCCGGTCCCCAGGCCTCCAGGATGACATCGGCAACATGGGGGTGGACCCGATGCCCCCGCGTCGACACTTCCATCGTCTGAGGTCGTTCGGCCATCGTCGGGCTCCGATCGTCGCTGTGGCTACCAGGTGTCCACCGAACCCCTGGGACCGTCATTGTCCGGCCCGTCTCGGGCCTCGAACAGGGTCTTTGGTCGGGAACTCGAAGCCTCGCTCGCCACCGCACGGGGCTGGCCTGAGCCCCGAACGGCGGTGACCCCGGTCGGGGTCGCCGTCAGTCCGTATCCGAGGTCATCGACGAAAGGAGCGGCTCGACGACATCGCGGATCGACACGATGCCGTATTGATCGTCATCCTTGACGACAAGGTGGCGGATGCCGGCGCCCACCATCAGGACCGCGGCATCTCGGATCTCCGCGTCGGCGTCGATCCACAGAGCCCCGGGGGTCGCCAGCTCGGCCGCCGTGGCGTGGAGTTCGCCGGTTGCCACCGCGGCGATGATATCCCGTTCCGAAACGATGGCCGGTGCCGGCTCCACGTCCTCGACGAGGAGCGCACCGCAGTTGAACAGCTTCATCCGTTTCGTCAACAGCGACAGCGGATCATCGCTCTGGGCGGAGAGCACGACAAACGTCGCAATGGAACGCACCGGATCATCGCCCCTCACCTCCGACGAGTCGTCGACGCCAACCGGAACTCGTTTGCTCATCGTCTCCTCCTTGGCCATCGGCCACGGTGTTCGTCGCCATCGGGGGTGAGTCGTGTGGACGTGATCGACGAGACGCCGCACGGCCCTCTGATGGGATGAGCGTCTCACGGTGAACGAGACCCCGGGCAGGGGCAAACGTCCCTTGCCGGACCCGACGGCGCAGGGCGGCGACCGTCTGGCCGTCGTCCGAGTGAAGCCGGGAGCGGTCGACTACCGTTTGTGGGCATGTGTGGTCGTTTCGTTTCCGCCTCCACTCCTGATGAGCTGGCGAACTACTTCGGGGCGCTTACACCCGATCCCGATCTTGACGACGATCTGAACGAGACGCATCGCGAAAACTACAACGTGGCCCCGACCAACGAGGTCTACGCCGTGCGGGCCAAAGACGGCCGGCGAACCCTCTCCCCGCTGCGCTGGGGGCTTATCCCGTTCTGGGCAAAGGACAAGAAGGTCGGCTACCGGATGATCAACGCCCGAGCGGAGTCCGTCGCCGACAAGTCGGCCTACCGTCGGGCCTACGCAAGCCGCCGCTGTCTCATCCCCGCCGACGGCTTCTACGAGTGGGCGAAGGTGCCGGGCCACAAGAGCAAGCAGCCGTACTACATCTACCGACCCGACGGTGAGCCGATCGTCTTCGCCGGCCTCTGGGAGCGGTGGACACCCAAGGACGACGACGGCGAGTATCTCGACGACGAGACCGTGGAGTCGTGCACCATCATCACAACGACGCCCAACGAGGAGATGTCGGCGGTTCACGATCGGATGCCGGTGCTCCTGCCGCCCACGGTGTGGGACGACTGGCTGTCGCCCGACACCGATCCGGAACTCGTCGGCGGTCTGCTCAAACCACCTCCCGACGGCTTCCTCGAGCTGCGTCCGATATCGACCGCGGTGAACAACGTTCGGAACAACGGGGCTCATCTTCTCGACCCGGAGCCCCATCCGCTAGAACCGATCGAATCGGCCGAGTGAGCCAGCTACCGCTTCAACGACGGGCCCGCCGGGCCATCGTCCGGTTCCAGGCCCGCCTCGAGGCCGGCCCCGGCGATCATTGGATTCCACTGCTTATCGGGTTCGGGCTGGCGGCCTTCGTCATCTGGGCTGCGGTCGGCCGGATCGAAGGGCTGGAGACCGGCGTCGACCTCGCCGGTTACAGCCAGACCCTCTGGTTGCTGACCGAGGGCAACGTACCCCGTCCCTCGCTGTTCGGAACCGACGTGCACCTCCTGGAGCTGCGGTGGTCGTTCATCATGTATCCGCTGGCACTCGTGGCCACCGTCGTGTCGCCGCCCCGCCTTCTCGCCGTGTCCCAGGGGCTGGCACTCGGGCTGGCCGTGTTTCCCTTGTGGCGCCTGGCCCGAGAGATTGCGAAGCTCCGCATCGGTGCGGCGTCGTCGCTTTGCCTGGCCTACGCCCTCCATCCGGCCACCCACCGGATCGGGGTCGAGGACTTCCATCCGGTCGCCCTGGCCATCCCCGCCATCATCGGCGCCGCCTACTTCGGGGCCACCAAACGCTGGGTCTGGTACTGGATCTGCATCGTGTTCGCCCTCCTCTGCCGAGCCGACCTCGGTCTGGCTCTCGGGTTCTGGGGTGTGGTGCTGTTGGGAGACGGCGAACGTCGCGCCGGCCTGTGGACCATGGGGGTCGGCTTCATCTGGTCACTCGGTCTCCTGCTGGTCGCCCAGCCTCTCATCGCTCAGGCGGGCATCCCCGACGCCCGCAACGGCTACAACGGTCAGACGCTGGGCGACGTGACCCTGACGTCGTTACGGGATCCGGTCGACGCGATGCAGACACTGTTGACCCAGGACAACCTGCTCCTGGTGATCGCCCTGCTGACGCCGGTCATCTTTCTGCCCCTGCTCTCGCTTCGCCACCTGCTGCCGGCGGTTCCGCTCGCCGGTTTGCTGTTGCTGAGCGGTCCGCTCGAGAGCCCGTTCGCCGAACGCTCGTCGATGCTGCTGGCCTTTGTCATGATCGCCGCCGCCCACGCCCTCAACCGGCTTGGCAACATGGGCGTTGACCGCGTGTTCCTCGATGTGCGCCTGCTCACCACGCTCGCATCGGCCGCCGTGCTCCTGTTCGTCGCCAGTTCACCGACGTCGCCCTACGAGCGACCGTGGGCGTGGGGCGAGCGCGACAGCGTCGACCGTGCGGTTGTTCGGGCTGTCAACCTCGTCGATGACGACATCCCGATTCGAGCGTCACCGTCGGCGCTGGCGCTGCTCTCGGACCGACCCTGGCTCTATTCGCTGGCCGCGGACCGTCCGCCCTCGGCGGTCAACATGGGGTTCCCCGACTTCATCCGGGCCGTGCTGGTCGTCGAGCGGGAGATCCCGGAACGGTCCGACGCCGAGCGTCTGCAGTTCGAGGAGGGCATGATCGATCTACAGGGCTTCGAGCTTCGCTACGAGGATCGAGCCGACGGGGTGGCGCTCTATGTCCGCGACTAGCCGGCCCGATGCCGACCCGGAAAAGGGAGGCATCGGCGATCTCTTGACCCGGGAACAGATCCTCACCTGGCCCAACCTGTTCACCCTGGTCCGCCTGCTCTGCATCCCGGTCTTCGTCTGGTTGTTGTTCGGTCGGGAGCATCGGGCGGCGGCCGCCTGGCTGCTGGGCGCACTCGGATCGACCGACTGGGTCGACGGTTGGCTGGCCCGGCGGTTCGATCAGAGCAGCGACTTCGGCGCCATCTTCGACCCGACCGTCGACCGTCTCCTGTTCTTCGTTGCGGTCCCGAGCCTCATCGTCGACGGCTCGATCCCGATCGTCGTCGCACTGCTCGCGCTGGGTCGTGAACTCGTCACCGCCGCGCTGGCCCTGCTCGCCGAGTTCCGGCTCGACCATCGCATCCTGGTCACCAGGGAGGGCAAGACGGGTGCGTTCCTGATGATGTTTGCGGTTCCGATGTACCTGGGGGCCGAGAGCACGCTGTCGTACGCACCGATCCTGGCCTGGCTGGCCTGGCTGTTCGCCGTGCCCGGCCTGGTCTACGGATGGTATTCGACCCTCGGTCAGTACCTCCCGCTCGTTCGCCGACTCCGGCAGACTCCCGATCAAGCGTCTCCCGGCAATACGTGACACTGCGTGAATCCCCCGGCAAATCGGGCTACATTTCCCCGTATCCAATGTAGGCATGTCGGGGCCCGTCGTCCGGGCCAGGATCGAGACCAGGTAACGTAGTGACCATGTTGATTCCGGAAGATCTTCGCTACTCGAGCGATCACGAGTGGGTGCGGTTGGAGGACGGAAACCGAGCCAGGGTCGGTATCACCGACTACGCCCAGGACGCCCTCGGTGACATCGTGTTCGTCGACCTGCCCGAGGTCGGAGCCGACGTCACCTCCGGTCAATCGATCAGCGAGGTCGAGTCGACCAAATCGGTATCCGACATCTACGCCCCGGTCACCGGCAAGGTCGTGGAGGTCAACGGTGAACTCAACGACGAGCCCGAGCGACTCAACGCCGACCCCTACGGCGAGGGCTGGATGTTCATCGTCGAGGTCGGCGACGATTCGGCGCTGGCCGAACTACTCGATGCGGCCGGCTACGCCGAGCTGACGGAAGGGTAGCTATGGTCTCCGGCTGCCCATCCTGTGGCTACGAGAACGCAGTTGCTGCCCGCTTCTGCAGTTCCTGCGGTACCCCGCTGAAGTCGAGAGAAGTGTCGGAGTCGACCATTGCCTACGACCCGACGATGGCCCACGAGGCCGTCGAACTCGAGGGTGAGTTTGATCTGCCCGAGGGTACGCTCGGCATGTTCGTGGTGCGTCATGGTCCCAAGCGCGGAAGTCGGATCGCGCTCGACACCGACGAGGTATCGATCGGCCGCCATCCCGACAGCGACATCTTCCTCGACGACGTGACCGTCTCGCGCCGCCACGCCGTGGTTCGCCGGGTCGGCACCGACTATCACGTGTCCGACGCCGGAAGCCTGAACGGTACCTATGTCAACCAGTCACGGGTGGAGTCGGCGGTGCTGTCCGATGGCGACGAGGTCCAGATCGGGAAGTTCAAGCTCGTTTATCTGGCGCTCAGCGACCGGACCTGACCGCAGCGTGATGTAACAAAAATCCAGGCGATCCGGCGGGACTTCTCCGTGGGATGTGAGCTACGGTAAAACCATGACGATCGAGATGGAGCTGGTGGGAGTTCGAGTTCAGCTTCCCACCAACACGCCGATTCTGTTGCTCCGAGAGTCCACCGGCCGCCGCCGTATCGTCCCCATCTACATTGGGGGCCCTGAAGCCCACGCCATCGACTTGGCGCTCCAGGGCGAACCGACACCCCGACCCATGACCCACGACCTGTTCGCCGAGGTGCTCGACGGCCTGGGAGCGGCACTAGACCGGGTTGTCGTCACCGAGTTGCGCAACAGCACCTTCTTCGCCGAGCTTCACCTCCGTGACGGCTCCGGCGGCAGCCACGTCATCTCGTCCCGCCCGTCCGATGCGATCGCCCTCGCGGCCAGAACCGGAAGCCCGATCTTCGCCGAGGAGGCGCTGATAGAGGAAGCCGGCATTCAGGAGGTCGAAGCCGACACGCCGGGCGACGAGGAGGAGATGATCGAGGAGCTCCGCAAGTTCCTCGACGAGGTCAAGCCGGAAGACTTCATGCCCGAATAGACCGGGTCCGTTCCCGGCTGGAGCAATCAAAGCCAAGATCAGGCGGCCGTGGCCACCTCGTAGTCGGCGAGCGCAGCGGCGATACGACGCAGACTCGTGGAGATCGACCGTCGGGTTCGCTCGTGGTCGGCCTGCCGCTGAGCCAGCAACAGCGCCGCCAGCCCCGGCAGGACCAGACCGAGCCGGAAGCGGTCGAAATCGGCTCCGTGGTCACGGACGACGTTGTCGGCGCAGGAGCGACGGACCTCCGGATCCAGGCTGGTGGCCATCAGCCAGGCCAGATCGGCCTCCCCGAACTGAACGGCGATCTGCTGCCAGTCGAACAGGACCGCCGAGCCGTCGCCGGCGAAGCAGAGGTTGTCGGCCCGTGGGTCGCCGTGGCACAGGGTCGGCTCGGCCGTCGCCGCGTGGGTGAACGCATCGACAAGCGCCGGTGCGTTGGCCACCAGTTTCGAGAAGACGTCGGCTTCGTCGGCCGTGACATCGATCCACCGGTCGCGCACCATGGCAAGGCCGCGGGCAACCGAATCGAGGGAGAATCCGGCCACCGTCGATCGTCGAATGGCGAGTTCGTCGACCGGGCCGCCGGGGGTCTCGACTCGACGTCGCCAGAAACGGTGGAAACGTTCGAGTGTTTCGGCCACGGCGGCGGTGTCCGCCGGGCCGAGCCCGGTGAGCTGGTCGACGCGGCGCAGCGGCGTGAGATCCTGCAGGAGAAAGGCGGCGGTGTCGTCGGCCGTCACCATGGCATGGAGCTCCGGCCGGGCCACGGGGGAGAGGGGAAGGAGATGCCCGTAGGCCTCGGCCTCACGACGGTAGGCGCCGCTCGACGCGGCCGCATCACGGTTGACGTTGTCGGCCGGCAACTTGGCCACCGCCGTGGCCGGGACGGCGTCGGTTCCGGCCAGATCGAGCCGGATCACGTCGCTGAAGGTGCCCCGGCCGCCGCCCACGTCGACCCGCGCCGTGACGATCGCATCGGTACCGTAGGCCGCTCGAACCAGTCGTTCCAGGCCGGATTGTCCACACAAAACGTCGGTTGCCGTCATCGAATGAGGATTTCGTGAGCGCTCTACGCGCGAATCGTTGACTCTACGCGCGCAGCTTACTAGCATCATGATCAAGGTAAATACCTCTCCCGTAATTACGTCCGCGTACTGCGGTCTCGTCGAACATCGTTCGAGTCCCGGCGGGACGGAGGGGTCTGCCTTAGCGCGTTTTCCATTTTCTCAGGGAGTAACCATCACATGCCGGTAGAAGCGAGCTTTTCAGGTAAGCGAACAGCCGAGATCGTCGGCATCACCTACCGGCAACTCGACTACTGGGCTCGCACCGACCTTCTCCGGCCATCGGTTTCCGATGCGAACGGCTCCGGTTCCCGTCGGCGTTACTCCTACAAGGATCTTCTCGAACTGAAGGCGATCAAGACTCTGCTCGACGCCGGCATCAAGTTGGAGTCGGTTCGCGAGGTGTTCGCCTACATGCGGGAACAGATGGGCGAAGACATTGCCTCGGCCAATCTGGTGATCCACGGCACGACCTCGGTGCTCACCCGCAGCGGCGAGGAGCTGATCGACCTGGTGCGTAAGGGTCAGGGAGTACTGAACGTGCTACCGCTGGCCGGCATCAAGGACGAGGTCGATGCGAAAATCGTCGAGTTGCAGCCGGGAGGTAGAACGTCGGGTCCGTCGACCGAGGGCGTCGAGCCCGAGTCGACGGACGATGACGGCGATATCGCCGTCACCAACTGATCGTCGCCCCCGTCATCTCTGCGGGCTCGGGTTGAGCCACATTTGGGCCCGATTCTTGCCCGCCGCCTTGGCCGCGTAGAGGGCTTGATCGGCCCGGTCGAACGTCTCGGAGACGTCGACCGAAGCCTCGTGGAGTGCGACACCGGCGCTGAGGGTGGTCGATCGACCGTGATCGTCCCATCCCTTCAGGATGCGTTGGGCCACCTTGACCGGGTCGGCGAAGGCCCGTCGGGCCACCACCAGAAACTCGTCGCCGCCGAGGCGGGCCGAGGTGTCGGAGTCCCGGAGACACCGCCGGAGGTGGTTGCTGAGGTCCTGCAACACCTGATCACCGGCGGTGTGACCCTGGGTGTCGTTCACCTCCTTGAACCCGTCGAGGTCAAGCAGGATGAGGGCGTCGCCCTCCTCGAGCGAGTTGATGAGGGCGTCGGCATGTTTTCTGTTGCCGATCCCGGTGAGCTCGTCCCGGGTGGACGCCCGCTGCAGTTGGTTGATCACGAACAGGTGCTCGATGGCGATCCCGACCTGGGTTCCGAACAGCCGGGCGAGGTCGACGGTGAAGGCCGGATCCTCCTGAGGAACAGGGTGCACGACGACTGCGCCCGCCGGCACGTCGGCGGCCGGGAGCGGGAGCACGAGCATCGACTGGCGTCCGCTCGGAACCAGGCGGGGCTCGTCGCCGCCGATGGCATCGGCAACGAGTTGTGCCGTCTCGGCGTCCGGTTCGTCGTCGCTCGAGGGCCCGATCGTGACCGGGATGAGGCCGCCCACTACATCCCGCAGCACCACCGTGGCCCGCTGGGCCTGGAAGATCTCCTGGGCCGCCAAGGCGACCTCGGTGGCCGCCTCCTGCAGCGACGACGGACGGCGGAACCGGCGTAGTACGTCGTCGAGACGGGCGAGCCGTTCGCTTCGGGACGAGAACCAGCGGGCGGTCCGAACGCTGCGATCGACCAGCGCCGAGATGACCTCACCGATGACGGCGGCGACCGGTACCCCGATGAGCGGCACGGCAAGCCCGACCCGGAAGGCGTCGACCCGGTTCGCCGCAAGCACCACTCCGACCACCAGCGGACTGAACAACAGCGCCGAACCCGGGGGTAGGACGAATCCCACATACGACAAGACGAGTACGGCGGCTGCGGTGAAACCGATGACGGCGTGCGGCGTGCCCGAGCTGTCGGCCCAGTAGATCGAGGCCACCATCGCCGCCAGCACCAACACCGCGGGCAACAGCCTCAGCAACGACGGCAGCCTGGCCCAGTCGGTGAAGAAGGCGTAGACACCGGCGAACACCATGGCCAGCGCCAGATACAGGATGGAGGGTCCGCGGTCGGCGGCGTCGCGTGCAGCGTAGTCGAGCACCGCAAGCAACGCCGCGCTGAAGAGCAGGGCCGACGAGGCCATCTTGTATCGCTCGCGCCACAACACCGGTCGCTATGACCCTTCTGTTTCCATACGCTGGTCGGCCTCACGGCTTTCTGTGACCCTATACATCGGTGACGCTAAACATCTACGACGGCAGTATTCCACGATGGCGATCCGACCACCATGGGTGTCGTTGAGAGTACCCTACGTGGCCGGTTCTTTCTCAAGGCTAGTCGGGAATCGAAGGTCCATGGTGGGTAGTTCCTCATGTCGGGCCCGGATCGTCCGGCTGCGGAACACCTCGCGGTGATCGGGAATCAGGCGTCGGGCAGGTGGTCGCCGGTCAGTCCGCCGGCGTGAGCGCCGTCGTTGAACGAGCGGATGATCCACTGGCGTTCCGTGGTTCCGCCCGCGCCGAGACCTCCTTCACCGGTGCCGTCATCGGACGAAGGATCGAATGACGTCTGAATCACGAGATGGTTGATCGATGTGTGGCGGACCCCGAAGAAGGTGCCGGGGCCTGATCCGGAAACATGCTGGAGCACCGCGGCGATGACGCCGCCGTGGCAGAACGCCGCCACCATCTCGCCCCGATGACGATCGGCGATCCGGTCGACGGCGCCGACGGCCCGTTCGGTGAGCTGGGCGTTCGACTCCGCCCCGGGAATCACCCCCCAGTCCTGATGCGTCCGCAACGCCCGAGCCGTCGGATGATCGGTGGCGAACATCTCGCGAAGAAGGCCACCTTCGGCCTCCCCCAGGTAGACCTCACGGAGCTCGGGTTCGATGATCGGCTTGATCCCCGTCGCCTCGGCCAGCGGCGACGCCGTCTGATGGGTTCTGGTCAGCGTCGAGACGTAGATGGCCGACACCGGTTCGGTCACGAGTCGGTCGGCCACCCGTCGGGCCTGGAAGTGGCCGAGCTCGGTGAGTTCCGGGTCACCGTGACCGTCGACGAGTCGAAAGGGCCTACCCGGCACGTAGGGCTCGGATTGGCCGTGGCGGATCAGGAGAACCTGGCTGGCATCGGGCGCCGGGGTGAAGAATCCCTGGGGGTAGGAGCGGGACTGGTCACCGGTGTTGTCTGCTGCTGTCATGGATCTGACATGGTCCTCGGGATCGATCGACGGTCGGGCCACGAGCGGGTCGAGCCCGCCGTGGTTGCGGGTGGGGAGGCGACCTCTTGTTTCGCTCCCTTCGCACTCTAGGATGCACGGATGGTTCTACCTGACTCGGATCGGCCGCAGTCGTCGGATGACACAGGCGACGGCGCAGCGTCGTCGGGCCCGCCGGAAGCCGCCCGTATCCCGCTCGAACGCACGCTGTGGAACGACACCCGCCTGGATCACTACCAGTGGCTCGAGGACAAGGAGTCGCCGCAGGTCCGGCGTCATCTCGAAGCCGAGAACACCTACACCGAGCAGGTCCTCAGCCCGGTCGTCGAACTCCGGGAGACCCTCTTCGCCGAGATCAAGGGCCGGATCAAGGAGACCGACCTGTCGGTTCCGGTGATCAAGGATCAGTGGGCCTACTATGCCCGCACGGTGGAGGGGCTGGCCTACGCGATCCACTGCCGACGGCCGGTGCCGGCGGGCACCACGCTGGCCGGCGCCGACCTCGTGACCTGGTTGACCGACGAAGAACCGGCCGACGAGCAGGTGCTTCTCGACGAGAACGCCGAGGCCGCTGATCGCGACTTCTTCGACATCGGCGTGTTCGAGGTCTCGCCCGACCATCGACTTCTCCTGTGGGCCTACGACACCTCGGGCGACGAGCGGTTCACCGCCCTGTTGCGCGACCTCGAGACCGGAACCGACCGTGAACTCGGTCTTGTCGACATCTCCTACGGGTCGGCCTGGGCGCTCGACAACGAGACGTTCTTCTACGTGCGCAGCGATGCCGCCAACCGGCCGCACGAGATCTGGCGCCACCGTATGGGTGCGCCGGTCGCCGATGACACGCTGGTCTTCTCGGAGACCGACGAGCGGTTCTTCGTCGGCGTCGGGCGGGACAAGGACGACAGCTTCATCCACATCGGCGTGTCGTCGAAGATCACCGACGAGGTGTGGGTGATTCCGGCCGATGAACCGGAGACGCCGGCCCGGGTCGTGGCCGAGCGGCGCCGCGGCATCGAGTACGGGGTCAGCCACCACGGTGATCGATTCGTCATCCTGACCAACGACGGCGCCGAGAACTTCCGGGTGATGACCGCCCCCGACGACGATGCGGGCCCGGAGAACTGGGAGGAGTTGATCGGTGGCCATGACACCATCACCATCTCCGACATCGACGTGAACGCCACGTTTCTCACGCTGTTCGAGCGGGTCGAGGGCCTCACCAGGATCAGGCTTCGGCTCTGGGAGGACGGGCGGTTCGTGACGATCGAACAGCCAGAGGCGGTTTCGACCGTGGGACCGGGAGCCAACCCCGACTACGACACCACGGCGATTCGATACGGCTACTCGTCGATGGTCACCCCGCCCACCCTGTTCCTGTACGACGTGGTGACCGACGAGCGGCACGTGTTGAAACAGCAGGAGGTGCTCGGCGACTTCGACTCGGCCGACTACCGGACCGAACGTCTCGAGGCCACCGGTCCCGACGGCGTGGCGGTGCCGATCAGCGTGGTCATGCGACGCGATCGGTTGCTGAACGAGCCGGGCCCGTGTCTGCTGTACGCCTACGGCTCCTACGAGGCGTCGGTCGACCCCACCTTTTCGGCCATACGGCTCTCCTTGCTCGACCGCGGCTTCGTGTTCGCCATCGCCCACGTCCGAGGCGGCGGTGAGCTCGGCCGCCGCTGGTACGACGACGGCAAGCTGGTCAACAAGCCCAACACCTTCCGAGACGTCGAGACCGCGGCCCGCCGCCTGATCGCGGACGGCATCACGACGCCCGAACAGCTCGTACTCCGAGGCGGCTCGGCCGGCGGTCTCATGGCCGGTGCCGTGATCAATCGGGCGCCTGAGCTCTTCGCCGGTGTCGTGGCCCAGGTCCCTTTCGTCGATGTGCTCACCACGATCACCAATCCGGAGTTGCCGCTCACCGTCACGGAGTGGGAGGAGTGGGGCAATCCGATCTCGGACGAGGTCATCTACCGGACGATGCGGGCCTACTCGCCGATCGACAACGTGGCACCCCGGCCGTATCCGTCGATCCTGGCCACCGCGGGACTCAACGACACCAGGGTCAGTTACTGGGAGGCTGCGAAGTGGGTCCAGGAGCTGCGCCGAAACACCACCTCCGGCAAGCCGATTCTGCTCTGGATCGATCTCGACGCCGGTCACGGGGGGCCCTCCGGACGTTACGATGCGTGGCGCGATGAGGCCCGGGTTCTGGCCTACGTGTGTTGGGTGTGCGGCCTGACGGAGTGACGTGTCGGTGGCGGCCCGTTGCGGAGATGGGGAACATCCATGGCGGACATTTCTCGCTGCAATGCCCCCCGATGTCGTCCGTGCGCGGTCCATAATGGAGGTGTTCGATCGTTGGCCCATCCATCCACCTTGCTTGATGCATTCGGTATTTTGCCGACGGTGGGTGTAGGGTCCGGCTAAGAGGAATTTTCCAGGAGGTGGTCGTCGTCAATACCCCGGAATATGAGAGGCGGCTAACCGAGTACGAAACCGGTATGGCCGAGTTGCAGACGCAGCTGAAGGCGATGGAGGAGGAAGTTGTAACCCTCCGCCGCCGGCTCCAGGACGCACCGAAACGCGTGCGGACGTTGGAGGAGCGCCTGCTCGATACCAAAGGTCAGCTGGCCCAGGCGGTCAGCCAGAACGAGAAACTGACCTACACCCTCCGGGAGGCCCGCGACCACATCGCCGCCCTGCGGGAGGAAGTCGACAAACTGACCCAGCCCCCGTCGGCCTACGGCACCATGCTCGGTGTCAACGACGACGGTTCGGCCGACGTGTTCGCCAGCGGCCGCAAGATGCGGGTCGAGGTCCACCCGGCCATCGATCTCGACACCCTCCAGCGTGGCGCTGAGGTCGTGCTCAACGAGTCGCTCAACGTGGTGATGGTGCGCGGCTTCGAGCAGTCCGGTGAAGTGGTCAGCATCAAGGAGATGCTGCCGGACGGGCTGCGGGCTTTCATCGTGGGCCGGGCCGACGAGGAGCGCATCGCCGAACTCGCCGCCCACCTGGTCGGCACCGGAATCCGGGCCGGCGACTCGATGTTGCTCGACACCAGGTCGTCGGTGCTGATCGAGAAGCTGCCGAAGGCCGAGGTCGAGGATCTGGTGCTGGAGGAGGTGCCCGATGTCAGCTACGACGACATCGGCGGCCTCGACGACCAGATCGAGACGATCGTCGACGCCGTCGAACTGCCGTTCCTCCACGCCGATCTGTTCGCCGAACACCACCTGCCCGCACCCAAGGGCATCCTGCTCTACGGACCTCCCGGCTGCGGCAAGACCCTGATCGCCAAGGCGGTGGCCAATTCGCTGGCCAAGAAGGTGAGCGAGGTCTCGGGCGATCACGAGCGGCGCAGCTTCTTTCTCAACATCAAGGGTCCGGAGCTGCTCAACAAATACGTCGGCGAGACGGAACGCCAGATCCGCCTCATCTTCCAGCGTGCTCGGGAGAAGTCCGAGGAGGGCTGGCCGGTCATCATCTTCTTCGACGAGATGGAGTCCCTGTTCCGAACTCGCGGCAGCGGGATCTCGTCCGACATCGAATCCACGATCGTGCCGCAGTTGCTGGCCGAGATCGACGGTGTCGAGTCGCTGAAGAACGTGATCGTGATCGGCGCATCGAACCGTGAGGATCTGATCGATCCGGCGATCCTGCGCCCCGGTCGACTCGACGTGAAGATCAAGATCGAGCGGCCCGACCCCGTCGCGGCCCGGTCTATCTTCGCCAACTATCTGACCAAGGAACTCCCGATTCACGACGACGAACTGTCGGGCGGGGTCGAACTCGAGGAAGCTCTGAGCAAGATGATCGACGCCACCGTCGACTTCATGTACCGGGCCGACGACGACACGAAGTTCCTCGAGGTCACCTACCAGAACGGCGACAAGGAAATTCTCTACTTCAAGGACTTCGCGTCCGGCGCCATGATCGAGAACATCGTGCGGCGGTCGAAGAAGTTGGCGATCAAGCGGTTCCTCAACTCCGGAGCAAAGGGCATCCGCTCGGAAGACCTGATGACCTCGGTCACCCAGGAGTACAAGGAACACGAGGATCTGCCGAACACCACCAATCCCGACGACTGGGCCAAGATCTCCGGTAAGAAGGGCGAGCGCATCGTGTACGTCCGCACCCTGGTCGGTCCGTCCGGCGAGGACAAGACGGGCGGACGGGCCATCGAGCAGGTGGCCACCGGCCAATACCTGTAATCCAGTACCACCGAGACGGCAACAGGGATCTGCATGGCCATACCGAAGATTGTTGGCATCGAAACCGAGTTCGGGATCATGGTTCGAGGGACCAACGAATGGAACCCCGTCTCGGCGTCGTCGCTGCTGATCAACGCCTACGTCGGATCCGAGACCGGTGGGCTCGACGACCGCTCGGCGCCCGTCGCCTGGGACTTCATCGACGAGACGCCCGGTGCCGATGCCCGGGAGATGCTGGCCCCCGACTATGCGATGCCGCCCGAGGTGGAAACCCATCTCGTGAACGCCGTGCTGACCAACGGTGCCCGCTACTACGTCGATCACGCCCACCCTGAGCTTTCAACGCCGGAATGCCGTGACGCGCTGTCGGTCGTGCTCTACGACCGGGCGGCGGAGTTGATCCTGGTCGACTCCATGAGGGCGGCCATGGACATCCTGCCGCCCGGCCAGGAGATCGTCATCTACAAGGACAACAGCGACCGCAAGGGCAACGCCTACGGCTGCCACGAGAACTACCTGCTGGCCCGCAGTCTCCCCTTCGGCCAGATCGTCACCGCGGCAACGACACACTTCGTGACCCGTCAGATCTTCACCGGCTCGGGCAAGGTCGGCAGTGAGCTGCCCGGGATGGGTGGCGACGAGATTCCGTATCAGCTGACCCAGCGGGCCGAACACTTCGAGGAGGAAGTCGGCCTCGAGACGACCCTCAAGCGGCCGATCGTCAACACCCGTGACGAGCCCCACGCCGACTCGCAGAAGTATCGCCGCCTGCACGTCATCGCCGGCGATGCCAACATGTCGCAGATGGCGACGTTGCTGAAGGTGGGAACCTCGGCCATCGTTTTCGCCATGCTGGAGGACGACGCCTACGACGATCCGATCGTGCTCGAGACCCCGGTTCCGTCGATGCACGCCGTCAGCCACGACCTGACCCTGACCCGACCGCTGCCACTCGCCGACGGCCGCACGGCCACCGCGCTCGAGGTCCAGTGGCACATTCTCGGCCAGGCCAGGAATTGGGCCGACCGTCACGGACTCGAGGCGGTCGGCGAGGACTGCGGCAAGCTGGTCCTCGAACGATGGGAGCAGGTGCTGACCGGTCTCGAGACCGATCCCGACTCCGTGGCCAACTGGGTCGACTGGGCGGCCAAGCTCCGCCTCCTCAAAGGATTCATGGAGCGACACGACTGCGCCTGGGGTGATTCCCGGCTGCGGGCGCTCGATCTGCAGTACCACGATCTGCGCCCACAGAAGTCGCTTGCCGCCCGGGCCGGTCTGGAGACCATCGTCGACGAGGACGGGGCCCGCCGAGCCGTCACCGAACCGCCGGAGGACACCCGGGCCTACTTCCGGGGTCGGTGTCTC
>JAOTVU010000077.1 GCA_029863385.1 Acidimicrobiia bacterium | reverse complement strand
TTGCCCGGGAGCCAGACGACAGGTCGGGCGAAGAAACGCAACGGGCCCGGGAGCACCGAAACCGCCGTGTCGGTCATCACCGGGAACACGACGTCGTCCAGCACGTCGGAGGCCAGATCCCGGGTCGACACCCGCTTGCGTCCCTCCGACACGTGATACAGGTCGTCGCGGATGAGCACCACCGTTTCGAGCACCCGCTCCGAGGTGACGACGGCGTTCTCGACCCGCTTGCGAACGACGAGATAGACCGACAGGACGACAACGGCCAGCAGCGCCAACACCGCGGCGACCAGGACGAACAGAACGAGAGCCCAGGCCGGCATCTCCCGGCCGACGAACCAGGCCACCAGTCCAGCCGCCCCGACCCCTCGCATCGACCACGTGACCGTTTGGCCGATGGCGACCGGGAGGTCGAACAGCTCCATGACGTCGGCTCGAAGCTGACCGAGGTCGTAGTCGGAGAGATCAAAGGTCGTCGGGTCGGCCGGCTCGATCGGATCGTCGGCGGTTTCCTCTTCCCGATCTGAGCTGTCCGTCACTCGTCCCCCTCAGGATCGGTAGCCGGCGTTGATATCGATGTAGCCGTGGGTCAGATCGCAGGTCCACACGGTGGCCGATCCGGAACCGACGCCGACGTCGACCCGAACGTCGATCTCGTCGCCCTTCAGATGTTCGGTGGCCCGGGCTTCGGAGTAGCCATCGAGTTTGGCCCCGCCGGCCGCCACCTGTTCGGCACCGATCCAGATGGCCAGATGGTCGCGCTCGGCCGCCTGGCCCGACTTGCCGACGGCCATGACGATCCGACCCCAGTTGGCGTCGGACGCAGCGAACGCCGTCTTCACCAGCGGCGAATCGGCGATGGCCCGGGCGATGATCTCGGCCGCGGTGTCGTCGGCCGCGCCGGTAACAGTGACGGCGACGAACTTGGTGGCGCCCTCGCCGTCACGCACGATCTGGTGGGCCAGGTCGAGGCACACGGTGTCGAGGGCGGCCCGAAAGGCGCGCTCGTCGACCGCGCCGCCGTTGCCCTCGGCCTGCCCGGTGGCGAACAGGAGCACGGTGTCGCTGGTGGAGGTGTCGGAGTCGACGGTGATGCGGTTGAAGCTGCCGGCCACCGACGAGCTCAGGTAGCGCCGGCCGACGTCGGCCGCAACGGCGGCGTCGGTGAAGACGAAGGCCAGCATCGTGGCCATGTCGGGTGCGATCATGCCCGAGCCCTTGGCGATACCGACCACCGACGCCGACGACCCGGCGATCGGAGCCGACGAGCCCTTGGCGTAGGTGTCGGTGGTGCGGATGGCCTCGGCGGCGGCAGCCCAGGCGGTGGGGTCGGCGTCGGCGAGCGCAGGGGCCAGGTTGGTGAGCGCCGCGCCGAGGGCCACGTCGTCCATCGGTTCACCGATGACCCCGGTCGAGGCCAGGTACACGTCGTCGGCGTCGACACCGAGACCGGCGGCCATCGCCCGTGCCGTCAGCTCGGCCGAGGCGGCCCCGGCCGCGCCGGTGAAGGCGTTGGCGTTGCCGGCGTTGCAAACGAGCGCCCGGGCCGTGCCCCGGCCGATGATGCGACGGCAGTGGTCGACGGGAGCCGACGGGCACAGCGACCGGGTGAACACTCCGGCGACGGTTGTTCCCGGTGCCAGCTCGGCCAGCATCAGATCGGGCCGGCCCTCGTAGCGCAGGCCGGCGGCGTGGGTGGCCAGACGAACCCCGGCCACTGCGGGCAGGTCGGGAAACCGATCGGGGGCCAGGGGCGATACGGAAGTGACGTCGGCCATGGCGAAAACCTAGCCGCCCCCATCTCGACCGTGCGCCCGGCGCCCGGAAAACCGGGCGTGTGGCGCACAGTTGGAGAGGTGGGTCGGTTGCTACTCGGCTTTGACCGTGACCGACAGACCCGTGTCGTTGCGCACGTCGATCAGGTCACTCGAGATCTGAGGCGGGATGAGGTTGATGACCTCGCCACCTTCGTCGGCCGACACGAACTCCATCTTCAGTTCGCCCGACTCGTCATCATGGGTGACCAACAGCCGAGCGG
The DNA here is from genome assembly GCA_029863385.1 of Acidimicrobiia bacterium. GTDB lineage: Bacteria > Actinomycetota > Acidimicrobiia > Acidimicrobiales > SZUA-35 > JAHELU01. Next base: position 21,715 of record JAOTVU010000077.1, on the reverse strand, counting down.
CTCCCGGTACCCGGGCCGCGGTGGCCAGCATCTCCTGGGCCACCCTCACGATCATCAACCGGCGCGACACCGACTCGATCGGCGGGGCCTGCCAGTCGACCGAGATCAGCGCCCCGACGTCTTCCCGCAGAGCCGCCGCCTCGATCTCCACCGCCTCGCGGACGGGGTCGGCGGTTGTCTCGAAAGGGCTGGTCTCGCTCGTGGGATCGATGGCCACGCTGTTGCGCCACTGCCGTTCGCTGCGGGCCAACTCGAGGCTCCAGAGCACCTCGGCGTTGGCGGCGGCCGCGGTTTCCGCGTCACCCGATGGCATCTCGCCGACGACCACGCCGGGCCGGGCGGCCATGGTGGCGATTCGCTCCTCCGAGTCGGCCACCTTCTGCCGCAGCTCGTCCCGCTCACCGCTCAACGAGTCGATCTGCAGGGCCTGGGCATCGGCCAGCTCGGTGCGCTTGCGGAGGGCGTCGGTGGCATCATCGAGACGAGCCTTGGTGTTGAAGAGCTCGTTGTCGACCGAGGCCTTCTTCGCCTCCAGGGTGGCGAGCTGCGACCTGGTCTCCTTCAACTCGCCATCGCGCACCGCCAGCTCGCCGTTGACCCGGCCGAGGCTGGCCTGGAGGTCATCCCGCTCGCCGGTGAGCGCCCCGACCTTCGACTGGGCCGCGAGCCACATCGCAAGGAATGCGACGGCGAGCACCGCAGCGATGACAAACGGAATCATCATTGCATCAAACCCTACCCAACGCCGTCACCATCGGAGCGCATGGTTCGAGTTTAGATTCGCCAGGGCGAGGCGTCAGGCGGCGGGTTGGATACCCGGTGTCAACTCGATGGCCGCCGGCGGTCCGTTTCTATCGGTACCGGCTCGAGCCCATGGGCGACGGTGCCACGGCGGAGGCGAGGTCGAGGTGGTCGTCCTCGACCACCAACACCTTGCCACCATCGGAGGCGGCCAGGACGGTGGGATTGACCACGGCGTCGTGGCTCGGGCCGAGGCGTTCCAACGCTGTCTCCAGGGCTCGGCGGCTGACGACCTCGGGCGGTCGCAGGAGGTTGAGGGTCTCACGATCGACCGCCCCGACGACCACCCCGTCGTGCACCCGCTTCGTCGCATTGACCGCCCGTACCCGGCGGATGGCGGCGACATGGTCGGGAGCATTCCTCAGTTGATCGACCAGAAGCGAGATCCGGGCCATGGCGCCGGTGTCCAAGGAGGCGGCGTCGACGCTGCGGAGAAAGACGAACGTCTCGATGGCGCTGCCGATGGTCGGGAGCAGCTCGATCAGTGCGGCGCGATCGACGAGTACCGCATCGGTCGGCGGTGGCTCGCCACCGGCGACCGTGTCGCACACGAGTCCAACGGCACCGGTGACACCGGTGATCTGGTGAACACGTATCCTGCGGGCCACGCCGCAGGATACCTCGGCGGTTCTTCGACCGCTTCCCCGCCAACTGCCGACCTCCGACCGCTCCCTCGGCGGTTCTGGTGTAGCCGGTGATCGATAGCGATCACCGGCTACACCAGAACGGGACAATGGACTCGCTGTCACACCAATCGGCCATCATGGGACCCATGGCGGGAACCATGGATATCGATGCGGCGATCATGGAGGTGGCCGGAGCACAGGCCGGTGTGTGCACCCGGGTCGAGTTACTGGCACGCGGTGTTCGACCAGCAGCCATCGGCCGTCGGGTAATGGCCGGGCTGCTTCGGCCGACCGGGCGGGGCATCTACGTCGTCGAGGAGTTGACCAACCTCAGAACGCCCCTCCACCACGCCATCGCCGCAGTGCCCGGCGGGGAGCTGTCGCGTTCGACCGCCGGCCGACTGCAGGAGTTTCCACTGGATCCGTCGGCCGATCAGTCGATCGTCGACGTGGCCGCTCCTCACGGGTTCAACCGCCGGGTCGCCGGCGTCGCCGTTCATCGTCGCCGCAGACCGACTCCTGCGCACGATCTCGTGGCGATCGACGGACTACCGGTGACCGGGCCGGCGCTGACCCTCGTGGATCTGGCGGCGGTCGTCGGACCGGCTCGTCTTCGTCACCTCGTCCTGACCCAGATCAGCGCCGGGCGGCCGACGCTCGACGAATTGGTCGCCTGCTTCGATTCGGTCGCCCGCCGGGGTGTGAACGGGATCGCATCGCTCCGGCTCATGTTGGCGCCGTTGGTCGACGACGACCGGGCCCTCGGATCCGTGCTCGAGCGGAAGGTGGCCGCCCTGCTCGACGAGTACGGCATCGCCGGCTTCCGGGCGCAGTATCGTCCGCCGTGGTACGACGGCGTGCGGGGTGTCGTCGATTTCGCTCATCCCGAGTCGAGGATCGTTCTGGAGGCCGACGGCCGGCGATGGCACGGCCGAGAACAGGCCATGACCAACGACCGGCGGCGGGATCGGTTGGCCGCCAAGCATGGTTGGCTGACGATTCGGGTGACGTGGCCCGAGGTCACGGAGCGCCCGGCGGCAACAGCAGCGGAGATCCTGTCGATCGTCACCCGCCGCCTTCGGGAGTCGGACCGGGCGGCATGACAACGCCGCTCGGTGACGTCTCCGACGGTTCTGGTGTAGTAGGTGATCGATATCGATCACCTACTACACCAGAACGCCACGAGCGGCGGGGTGTCGGCCGGTACTCTTGGGGCCGTGGAAACGCAAGGCTCGGCCTCCCCGACAACAGATCGGCTGCGGGCGGCGGTCGTCATCCTCGCCGGAGGTATGGGGTCGCGTATCGGGGCCGACGTCAACAAGGTCTACCTCTCGATTCGCGGGCGGCACATGCTCGACTACTCGGTCGAGACAGCCCTGAGCTGCGGACCGGTGACCGACCTCGTGCTCGTCCATCGACCGGATGACGCCGAGCAGATCGAGCGGCTGGTGGCGGCCGTCGTCGGGCGATCGACCGATCTCGTCGTACACACGACACCGGGTGGCGAGTCCCGCCACGACTCCGAGTACGCAGGCGTGGCTGCGCTGCGGTCACGGATCGATGCCGGCCTGCTCGACGTGATCGCCGTCCACGATGGTGCTCGTCCCTTCATGGGCGCTGAGCTGTTGCACCGGTCCCTGGTCGGTGCCTCCACCCACGGGGCCGTGATCCCGGGGCTGCCGGTGACCGATGCCCTGTACGCCCTCGACCGTCAGCGATTCGTCGACCCCCAAGACCACGTCTGGGTCCAGACCCCCCAGACATTCGACGCCGCCACGCTGCTGGCCGCTCACGACGCCGCCCACGACGCCGGCTTCCAGGGCGTCGACACCGCCGAGGTGGTCCAGCGATTCAGCGGCGTCGACGTGCGGATCATCCCCGGCCACCAGGCCAACATCAAGATCACCTACGAGACCGACCTGGCCACCGCCGAGGCCTTGGCCGCCGAGTGGGAATCGCAGCGTTCCGGAGGGTTGGCCGACGGGGCTTGACAGGTGTTGACGGGGCGGTCACGCTTACGCGATGACGGCTCGTGGTGCCGGGGTGCACGGTGGTGGCGGCAACGGTTTCACCGACCGCGCCGCCGACCCGAATCGCTGGCGGCACGAAGCGGCCTGGGCCGCAACCCGGCTCCCGCTCGAGGAGTGCCTGGGTCTCGACCCGGCGTGCTATGTCGACGATCGTTTCTTCGCCCTGGAGCAGGAGCAGGTGTTCGAGCGGGCCTGGGTCTGTGTCGGGGTGGCGGCCGATGTGGTCCGCCCGGGCCGGCTCCTGGTGCGGCGGCTGGGCGGTCGGTCGATCGTCGTCACCCGCGACGGATCCACCGGCGAGTTGCACGGCTTCCTGAACGCGTGCCGTCATCGGGGCACCGAGCTGACCGACGTCGACTGCGAGGTGGCCAACACCATCCGCTGCCCGTACCACCGGTGGGCCTACGCCCTCGACGGGACGCTCCGGGCCGCGCCCTACGTCGACCAGGTGCCGCGGGCGTCATTCGACAAGGCCGACCACTCGCTGCTTCCGGTGCGGGTCGACACGTGGGGACCGCTGCTTTTCGCCTGTCTCGATCCGACCACGCCGCCGTTGACCACCTGGCTCGGCGACCTGCCGGAGCGGATGGCCGGGTACCGCTTCGACGAGTGGGGCAAGCGGGAGGAACAGACGATCACGATCGACGCCAACTGGAAGCTGATCAGCGAGAACTTTCAGGAGTACTACCACCTCACGTGGGTTCACCCGGAATTGGCCAAGGTGTCACGGGTGGCCGACCACTACCGCTATCAGGGGCCGGGTCAATACTGCGGTCAGACGACCACGCCGGTGTCGGCCGACGAGCGCGACGACTGGCTCAGCATGCCGCCCCTCGACGGCTTGGATGCGTCCGATTCGGTGAGTGGGCGGTTCGTGGCGATCTTCCCCAACGTTTTGCTGTCGGTGCTACCGAACCACATTTTCGTGATGCGGCTCGACCCGTTGGCGCCGGGGGTGACGGCGGAGACGTGCACGTTCCTGCTGCCCGAGGGATCGCTGGACGTCGACGAGGCGGCCTTCGCCCCGACCCGCAAGTTCTGGTTCGAGGTCAACGGCGAGGACATCGACATCGTGCAACGGTCCCAGCGGGGACTGACACATGGGGCACCGCCGGCCGGGCCGCTGATCGGCCGGTTCGAGGAACCGCTGCGTCGGTTCCACAACATCCTGGCCGATTGCATGACCCTCGATTCGCTGTCGTCGATCCCGATTCGGCCGGGCGATGACCTGTCCGACCCGGCTCACCGCCTGGGCACGGCTCCCAACCCGACTCCACCCACCGTCGACATCCGCTGAGAGTCTCGGGGAGGGGCCCGGGGTCAGCGGGTGACGCGGACGATCTCGTAGGGGGTGGTCGGCAGCGGCGGGGTGCCGAACTTGGCGTTGACCGAGTACAGCGACGAGCCGAAGGCGGCCGACGTCGTCGGCACGTTGTAGGCGTCGCTCGTCAACGCGTCGACCATCGTGCCCGAGGACAGGTCGGCCGACAGCTCGATGACGGTGATCTGGTTGATGCCACCCTCGTTCACGTAGAGTGTCCGGCCGATCAGTACCAGTCCGTCGCCCCGAACCGAGTCACCGCCGAGGTCGATCAGGGAGGCCACACCGGTGGCCGGGTCGACCGTGTACAACTCCTGGGCGGCCGAGCCGGCCACGATCAGCGTCGACCCGTCGGGGGTGGCGACGACACCGTTGCCGTTGAAGTTATTGGGAACGAAGACGAAGTCGCCGCTGAGCGGGATCGTGGCGACCGGTCCGGCGACGTCACCCATGGCGTCGAGCGGTACGACGTAGAACTCGGGAACGAACGAGTTGGTGAAGTAGGCGGCGTTGCGGGAAACGAAGACGTCGTTGATGAACCCGGCGGCCAGATCGAGCTGGGCGACGAGTGCACCGGTGTCGCCGTCGTAGATGGTGCCGGTTCCGCCCCCGCCACCGGCCACGAACAGATTGCCGGAACGATCATCGAAGGCCAGACCGACCGATACCGTGCCGGGCACTCCCTCGACCAACACCGCACCCTCGCCGGTGCGCAGGTCACCCTTCCAGATGCCGCCGGTCGACAGCGACCCGGTGTAGACGTCGTGGCCCCGACCGACGGCGATGCCCTCCGGGAAGAAGCCGCCGGGGAGCTGGATCACATCCGGATAGGCAGCGGACTCGGCGGCAACGGGTGCCGAACCGACCGCGATCATCGAGCCGATCAACAGAACGGTGGCGAGCAGCAGACGTTTCATGGGTCATCCTTCTTGGCCGTGCAGGTTTCCGGATCGACCTTATCCGGGCCGACCCGACGGTGCCACGTCCAACGGCGCCAGCCAGCGCCGCTCGACCCAGAAGCCGCCGAAGGGGAGCGAGCCGATGACCATGGCCATGAACGCCCTCCACAGCGGCCAGCCGAGATCCCGGTGGTGGACCAGCAACATGGCGGCGAAGACGAGAAACAGCACCCCGTGGATGGGGCCGAGCACCTCGACGCCTCGCTCACCGCCCGCCGTGTACTTGTAGATCGTGGCCGTCACCAGGGCCAGGTAGGTGACGGCCTCGATGATCGACATGGCCCGGAGACGCTGGAGCACGGAGTCCTGTCTAGCGGGACTCGCTGTCGGCGAGGCGTCGGGAGAGGAAACGACGCTCGGACTCATTGGTGGTCAGGTCGAGGGCTCGACGGTAGCTCGCCGCCGCCTCCCCGGACCGGTCGAGCCGCAGGAGCATGTCGGCTCGTGCGGCGTGGTAGTAGCGGTAGGAATCGAGTTCGGACGCGGCGTGTGGCTCGATGGCCAGGGCGTCCAGCGCTTCCAGCCCGGCAGCCGGACCGAACGCCTTCGACACGGCCGCCGCCCGATTGAGACCGACGACCGGCGTCGGCTCGAACGAAAGCAGGTGGTCGTAGAGCGTCACGATCGTGGACCACCGGGTTTCCTCGGCCGACGACGCCATCGCATGAACCAGCGCGATGGCCGCCTGGAGTTGGTACGGCCCGGGATCGTCGAGGTCATCCGCATGATGCAGCCGCCGGCGGCCGGCCTCGATCAGATCAGTGTCCCAGCGGCTGCGATCCTGGTCGGCCAACAGCACGATCTGGCCGGCCTCGTCAACCCGGGCCGCCCGACGGGAATCCGACAGGTTGATCAGTGCGCTCAATCCCCAGGCCTCGGCCTGGTCGGGCAGGAGATCGGCGACCAGATCGGCCAGCCACCGGGCCTCGTCGCACAGACCGCCGCGGATCAGGGCTGGTCCCTCGCTGGCCGAGTGGCCCTCGGTGTAGATGAGGTAGACGACGGCGAGAACCGAGTCGAGCCGTTCGGTCAGTCGATCCCGGGCCGGGACGGTGAAGGCGATGCCGGCGTTGCGGACCTTGTCCTTGGCCCGCACCAGCCGCTTGGCCATCGTCGCCTCGGGAACGAGGAAGGCCGCAGCGATCTGGCGGGTCGAAAGGCCGCACACGCTGCGCAGCGTCAGTGCGATCTGAGCCTCCCGGTTGAGCGCCGGGTGGCAGCACCCGAAGATCAGGGCGAGCTGATCGTCGAGCAACTGGTTGGGTTCGGGCTGGTCCCCGCCGTCGCCCGCAGATTCGATCAGACCCGACGCCTCGGCCTCGGCCTCGGACACCGGGCGCCCGAGCTTCTCCCGCAGGGTCGAGTTGCGGCGGAAGACGTCGATCGCCCGCCGACGGGCCGTCGTCAGCAGCCACGCCCCGGGCCGGTTGGGCGTGTTGTCGGGCCGCCACGATGCGGCCGCCTCGGCGAACGCCTGCTGGGCCGCGTCCTCCGCCAGGTCGATGTCGCCCAGCTCTCTCACCAGGGTGGCCACCAGGCGGGGCCACTCGTCGGCGAAGACCTGGGCGACGATCGACTGTTGCACGAGCCAGGCAGGCGGTCGGTCAGCGGATCAGGCGTCGGCGGCGGATCAGGCCTCGGCGGCGGCCGGGATCTCCATGATGGGGCGGACCTCCACCGAGCCGTAGGTCGTGAGCGGGGTCTTGGCCGCCCATTCGAGGGCCTCGTCGAGGGTTTCGACGTCGATCATGTAGTAGCCCCCGAGGGTCTCCTTGGTCTCGGCGAACGGACCGTCGGTGGTGACCGTCTTTCCCTCGCGGACCCGCACAGTGGTGGCGGTGTCGATGCCGTGCAGCGGCTCTCCGCCGATGAGGCAGCCGGCCTTGGCCAGCTCTTCGGTGTAGGCGAACCACTGCTGCATTTCGGCCGCCTGCTCGGGGCTGCCCTGGGCCGGTCCGGCGTCGGCGGCGGAGTAGAGAAGAAGCATGTAGCGCATGGGATTGTCCTCCTGGAACAAGAGCGTAGTTGTTCTGCTGAACACCCTTTCGTCGAACGGCGACGACGGTTCTGGACACCGTCCGACAGAAACCCCCGTTCTGCTGCGAACTTCGCTAGTCGGGTTTGTCGGGGAGGCGGAGGGCCCGGACGATGCGACGACAGTTGCGGTGCACCAGATCGAGCGCCTCCATCAGCTCGATCTCGAACGAGTAGGTCTCCACTCGCCCACCCTCGGGGGCGGCCAACCGCTCGGCCAGGTGGCGGCTGGTCTCGGCCTCGAGGTCGCGGAACCCGGACTTGGTCTTGAGCACCTGCTTGGTCAGCTTCCAGCTGCGCTCCCCGACCGCCACCAACGACAGATCGAGCGTGTCGAGGGCTGCGGCGTGGAGCTCGTCGAGCAGCTCCCTGGTGGATTCGCTCACCTCCACTATGTTCTCCAGCCGCTGGTAGCCCTTGTTGATGACCTGACTCTCGATCGTGTCGCTGAGCTGCTCGACGGCGTTGGCCGCGGCCAGCATCGACAGCATGTCGTCGCGCTGGTCCGGACCAAGACGGCGCTGACCGACCGCACCCAGATAGTCGAGAATCTGGGCGTGCAGCTCGTCGATGTTCTGCTCCCGTTCCACCAGGGCATCGAGCTCGGCCCGTCGGCCGTCGATGGCCGCCGGTACGGCATCGGCCAGCAACTCCCGAGCCTTCAACCCCATCCGCATCACTTCCTTGTGCACCATTTCCAGGGCGAGAACCGGCGTGTCGATCAGGTCCTCGTCGAGGAACGCGGCCTGCCCCTCGCCGGCGATCCGGCCGGCCCGGTCGGGTACGATGCGACGGACGAGTGTCACCAACGGCGTGAGGAACACGAGGAACACCGCGGTGTTGGCCATGTTGAACAGAGTGTGGGCGTTGGCGATCTGGCGGGGTGAGGCGTTGACCTCGCTGGTGCTGATCGACTCGACCACCGCGGCGATCTGGGGAATGAAGAAGACGGCGATCGACGCCCCGATCACGTTCACACCCACGTGGACCATGGCGGTCCGGAACGCCTCCGATCCCTTGCCGATGGCCGCCAGCAGGGCGGTCACACAGGTTCCGATGTTGGCCCCGAGGATGATGGCGATCGCCGTTTCGAGGCTGATCAGCCCGTCGGCCGCCATCACCACCACGATCCCGGTGGTGGCGCTGGATGACTGTACCAGTCCGGTGAACGCCACGCCCATGGCCACCGCGGTCAGCGGGTTGGTGGCATCCGACATGAGCCGGAGGAACGGGTCGTAGGACCTGAGCGGCGACATGGCGTCGCTCATGATGTCCATGCCGAGGAACACGAAGCCGAGCCCGGCGACGGCCGAGCCCATATAGCGGACCTGACGACGTTTGACCGACACGCCGAGCAGCGCCCCGACTGCGAGCAACGCCAGCGCGTAATCGGTGATCTTCAGGGCGATGACCTGCGCGGTCACGGTCGTGCCGAGGTTGGCGCCGATGATGACCGAGGCGGCCTGGGTGAGCGACAACAACCCGGCGCTCACGAACCCCACCGTCAGCACCGTGGTCACCGACGACGACTGGATGACCGCGGTCACGACACCGCCGGTCGTCGCCCCGAGCAACCGGTTCGACGACAGCCGGGCCAGTGCCCACCGCAGCCGGTCGTCGCCCAGTGCTTTCAGGGCATCCGTCACCTCGGCCATGCCGATGAGAAACAAGGCCAACCCGCCGGCCAGGCCCATGATGAGCGTCCCCCAGGCAACATCCACGCCTCGTATGGTGGCACAAAACGCCGACCCTCAGCGGTTCTACGAATTTCGGAGCGGTTTGCGGCACGCAAACTCGAGCGGCTTGCCGCCGACGATACCTCCGGATCGGCGCACGTCAGGCGTCGATGATGGCCGTGTGTTCGGTGAGGGCCGCATTGAGGGCGGCGACGTCGCCATCGACCGTCGCGTGCAGCGCAGCCAGTTGTGCGTCGATCAGACCGACCAGCTTCTCGAACACGGCATAGGACTGGGTGGTCGGACGGGTGTCGGCCGAGGCCACGACCGCCACCAGGTCGCTCAGCGTCTCGTACAACTTGGGCGGGTTGTTGAGTGTGTCGCCGGCCGAGGTCAGCTCGACCTGGATCAGCGCACCTTCGATCTCATGGAGCTTGCCGGTGAGATCCGAGATCGCCACGACCACATCCTCGTCGGACGCGATCGCCGAGCGCTCCCCGACCTCACCGAGCTGCTTGCGTAAGCGCCGGATCCGGTTGACGGCTTCGACCGTCTCGGTGAGCTTGGCATGGATGGCCAGGAGCAGGTCGCGCTGCTCGGCGAAGTCGGCATCGGAGGTCGTGACCTCGGGATGTCGCACCAGATCGAAGCTCTGTGTGGACGACGTGCCGCCCACGTCGAGCCGCACCTGGTAGGTGCCGGGCGGCAGGAGCGGCCCGGTCGGCGCACCATGGAACGTGGCGTTGATCAGCTTGGGGCCGGGGTTGTGGCGCATCGGCCACTGGAACTCGTTGACACCCGCCTCGGCCGTCAGGTACAGGCCGTGGCGATCATCCTTGTCATCCGGGATGTCGCTGTGGGTGGTGTAGACGTCGTTGCCGTCGCTGTCGAGAATGGTCAGCCGGACGGTCTCGTCAGCCACCTCCCCATCGAGCCAGTACGTGATCCGCACCCCTTCGTGAATGTCGGTGCCGGCGTCGATCACCCGCGTGGTCTGGTGGCCGGTCTCGGCTTCGTCGAGATAGTAGGTGGCGTTCTGCCCGATCGTGACGTGGTAGTTCTTGCGGCCGACCGTACCCCAGAACCCGGCGAACAGATCGGGCGGGGTGCGTACCGTGTCGCACGGTTTGAACACATGGGCCTTGGAGGCCAGGATCGCCTCCGCCTCGTCGGCCGCCTGGTGGAGCTGGGTCACGTCGTCGAGGATCCAGAACGACCGACCGTGGGTGGCGACGATCAGGTCGCCGTGGCGGACCACGAGATCGTAGACCGGCGACAGCGGCATGTTGAGCTGCAACGGCTGCCAGTTGGCGCCGCCGTCGAACGATGCGTGCAGCCCCAGCTCGGTGCCGACGTAGAGCAGCCCGGCCCGGTCCGGATCCTCCCGAATCACCCGGCAGAACTCGCCGTCGGGGATCCCGTGGGCCGTTTGGCCGGCACCGCCGCCCACGCCGTCGATCCGCTCCCACGTCTCACCCAGATCGGTGGTGCGGTAGACGTAGGGCGTGTAGTCGCCCATCTTGTGGCGGGCCACCGTCATGTACACGGTGCCCTGGCTGTGGGGCGACTCCGAGATCGACGTGACCTGGGAGAACTTCTCCACATCCGGCGGGGTGACGTTGCGCCAGGTGCCGCCGCCGTCGGTGGTCATGTGGACCAGGCCGTCGTCGGATCCGGCCATCAACACCCCGTCGGCGTGGGCCGACGCCATGAAGGCGAAGATCGTTGCGTACATCTCGGCCCCGGCGCCGTCCTTGGTCAGCGGGCCCGAGTCACCCATCGTGTCGGGGTCGGCGTGGGTGAGGTCGTCGCTGATCGCCTCCCAGGAATGGCCCTGGTCGTCGGAGCGGAACACCTTGTTGCCGCAGATGTACAGCCGGTCGGGGTCGTGGGGGGAGAACACGATCGGATAGGTCCACTGGAACCGAACCTCGGCCCCGAGTCCCGACGAGTAGGTCTCGGGCCAGGAGTTGATGAGCTGGACCTGCCCGGTGCGGTGGTCGTAACGCTGGAGGCATTCGCCGCCGCCGGGCGACGAGCCGATGGCACCCACGAACACGATGTTCGGGTCGTCGGGTTTGGGGGCGATGTATCCGCTCTCCCCGGTGCCGGCCACGTGACAGTCGGCCCAGTTGATGGCGCCCCTCCCGGTGCGCGAGGGAACGGCGATCGACGAGTTGTCCTGCTGGGTGCCGTAGACCATGTAGGGGTACTGGTCGTCGACGGCGACATGGTAGAACTGGGCCGTCAGCTGGTTGTAGATCGACGACCACGAGGCGCCGGCGTTGAGCGACACCCAGGCCCCGCCGTCATCGGCGCCGATCATGCGGTCGGGGTTCGCCGGGTCGATCCACAGCGCGTGGTTGTCGCCGTGAGGCGTGACGAACTCGTCGAAGTTCTCGCCGCCGTCGATGGATCGCCACGCCTTCTGATTGAGGACGAACACCTCGTCGGGTTCGGTGGGGTGGGCGACGACGTGCATGTAGTACCAGGGCCGCCAGGTCAGGTCGGGCTTGGAGCAGACCTTGGTCCACGAGTCGCCGTTGTCGTCGGACCGGTAGAGGCCCCGCTTACGTTTCTCTGCTTCGACGATGGCCCACACGCGGCCCGGTTGAGCCGGGGAGACGGCCACCCCGATCTTGCCCAGCGTGCCATCGGGAAGTCCGTTCGACCGAACGGCATCGGCTCCTGCTTCGTCGCTCGAATCATTGTCCGGCGCGCTCAGCTCCGCCCACGTGTCGCCACCGTCGAGGCTGCGCCACAGTCCCGAGTCGTGGCCACCCGAGTCCATGGACCAGAACGTGCGGCGGGCCTGCCAGATCGTGGCGAACAGGATGCGGGGGTTGTTGAGGTCGATCGACAGGTCGATGGCGCCGGCCCGATCACTCACGTACAACACCCGCTCCCAGGTGCCGCCGCCGTCGGTCGAGCGATAGATGCCCCGTTCGTTCGAATCCCTGAAGGCGTGGCCGAGCACGGCCACATAGACGGTGTCGGGATCGTGAGGGTGGACGACGATCTCGCCGATGTGTCGGGAGTCGCCGAGCCCGATGGGCGCCCAGTGCTTGCCGCCGTCGGTCGACTTGTAGACGCCGTCACCATGCGTCACGTCTATGCGGATCGTGGCCTCCCCGGTTCCGGCGTAGATCACGTTGGCATCGGACGGGGCGACGGCCAGCGCGCCGATCGAAGAGGTGGTGAGCTGACCGTCGCTGATCGGCTCCCAGAACAGGCCGGCGTCGTCCGAGCGCCACACGCCACCGGCGACACCGCCAAAATAGAAGACATTCTGTTTGACGGGATCGGCGGCGACGGCCACCACCCGACCCCCTCGGGTCGGACCGATGCACCGGTACTGGACCTTGCTCAACAGACGGGGGTCGACGGTGACCATGAGCGCTCCTGATTTCGACGTGGCTCGAACGTGTTCAGACTGTCTCACAACGTAGCGCCCGGGCGCCCGGCCGGTCGAACCCCCCGGGACACCGAGATCGGCGGACGGCGACCGTGCTACATTCCGGTTCCGGGCGCGAACCACTGGGGAAATGAACGCGATGAACCGATGTCGAGTCGGAGTAGGACACGTGGACATCACGCCGACCAGGCGCGGCCCGACAGGAGGCTGGGCCATCGGGTTCGGCACCCTGCGAGCAAAACCTCCGTCGCACCCGGCCGAGAAACTGTTCGCCACCGCCATCGCCCTCGAGGACGGTCGGGGGGAGCGGGTCGTCTTCGCGAACGCCGATCTTCACTGTGCGTCCCGCCCGATCTGGGAAGCGGTGGCGGCCGAGGCGGGGCTCGACCCATCGCAGCTCGTGCTCAGCGGCTCCCACACCCACAACGGTCCCGGCCAGCCCTACGGCGGCTGGGTGTTCGCCCTCAGCTCGACCCTTCCCCTCGGCCTCGGCCGCCACAGGCGATGGCTGGTGGAGCGCATTGGTGACGCGGTCAACAGGGCCATCGATGCGCTCTCGCCGGGCGGAGCCACGGTCGTGCGCGGTGTCGTCGACGGCGTCGGCAACAACCGGGCCACCCCGGCGTGGAGCCACTACCCGGCCGAGGTCGTCGACGACTTCCTGACCAACGGTCCGGGCCGCCATGTGGCCGACGAGGAGCGGAAGGCGGCCCGCTTCCGGGATCCCCGCATCACGCTGCTCGTGGCCCGCAGCGACGACGGCGCGCAGCGCGGGGCGCTGGCCTGGTACGGGGTCCACCCCAATGCGGTGGGCCCGAAACACCCCACGTTCAGCGCCGACCTCTATGGTTGGGCCCGCCACGATGTCGCCGACGCGGCCGACATGCCCATCGGTTTCGGTGGCGGATCGGCGGGCGACATCTCCCCGCAAACCCTGGCCGACGACGGCCACATGATGCCGCCGTTCGAAGCGGCGGCCGACGCTCAGGGCTCGAAGCTCGCCACGGAGCTCGGAGGCCGGATCGGGTCGGCCGTCGTCGAGCTGCTGGGCACAGCCGAACCGACGGCGTTCACCCTCGGCGTCGCCCATGACGACTGGCGGGCCGACGACGTGCTGCCCAAGCCGATCTACGGCATGACCCAGCTCGGCGCCGGGCTCGACGGACCGACCAACCTGTGGCCGCAGCTCGAAGCCGGGATCCACAGTCCTCGGGTGAAGGCGATGGCCAAACGGGAATTCCCGCCGGGCGACCCACAGCACCCGAAGATCCCATGGCTCAACGGGATCAAGGTTCCGCTGACGGCCCGTCGGATCTTCGACTGGGGTATCCCCGGCTCGTATCCGCTGCACGTGGTGCGCGTCGGCGGCCACGTCTTCGCCACGGTTCCCGGCGAGCCGACGGTCATGAACGGGTGGCGCATCGAGCAGGCGATGCTGGCCGCCACCGGCGCCGACACGGCGTCGGTGATCGGCTATGCGGGTGACTACTGCGCCTACTGGGTCACTCCCGAGGAGTACCTGGAGCAGCGGTATGAGGCGGGCTCGACGGTCTTCGGCCGCGAGGCGTCGACCGAGCTCCGAAAGGCGTTGGAACGGCTGGCGTCGTTGGTCGGCTGATCAGCCGCCGCCCGTGCCGCCTATACCTCCGAAGTCGCCGACGTCGAACCCGAGCTCTGCCTCGGTCACCACCTCGGCGGGTGGCGGAGGCGTGATGTCGACCGCAGCGCCGTGGTCGAACAGGTCGTAGACGATCGTGACCGAGGCGATGTCGTTGTCGGCCGTCTGCTCGAGATCGGTCATTTCGATCTGGAACCGCTGCACGAGGTCGTCGGCGACCCAGAGGTCGAGCGTGTAGGAGCCGCCTTCGGGCAGTTGTTCACCGAAGGCTGCCCGCTGCTCCGCCGTCATCGATGCCACATCGATCACCGACCGGTAGCGGGCGGCGGTCATGCCTCGGATCTCCTCCTCGCCGACGAACTCGACCTTGTGGCCGCTCTCGGCGAGACCGCTCAACGCGTCGGCCGGGGTCTCGGCGTCGAAACCGAAGTCCTGGGTCAGATCGTTGCTGCCCTGGGCGTCGGTCTCGAGCCACTTGTCGCCGACACCGAACATGGCCAGCAGCCCCCATTTGATCCACGAGCGGTCACCGATGGTCCGAATCTGCATCGGCTCCTCGAAGAAGGGTGCCATCATCGCCATCGCGGCCGCGGCGTCGGGATCGTCGGCGGCGGTGGGATCGGCCTCCAGAGCCGCCGCCATGACCCCGCTCATGTCCATCGAGATCTCCGACGACGCCGTGGCCTCATCGAACGCGCCGCTGAACTGAATGCTGATCGGACCGGGCATCTCCGAGGTCGGCCCGCCGGTCATCTCCATGGTGGCCTCGAAGCGGCCGCTCGTCTGCTCGCCGGTGGCGGCCAGCAACTCATCGAGCTCCGCCGCGTCGAGCACGTCACCGGCAGCGGCGCCACCCTCGTCGCCCTCGGATTCGTCGGCCGCCATGCCGGCATCCTCGCCGGAGTCGTCGACCGCTTCACTGGTCAACGACTCCGAGTCGGTGCCGGCCGATCCCGCGTCGGTGTCAGCGCTGTCGGAACCGCATGCAGCGGCCAACAGCCCGAGTACACAGAACAAAACCAGGATGCGCTTCATGCCGCTCCCTCTTCCTCCCGCCCACGCTGCGGGATCACCGGTTGAGGCGCCCCAGCATAGGCTCGCCATCGGCTCGACGGGCGTCGGGAGCACCGACCAACCTCAGGTTTTCCAGGTTTTCGACTCACCAGACGGGTCGAAAACCCCGAGAACATCGCCCGAACGGGTCGACCGGTCGGAAAAGTTGGATGGGGTGGGGGACGGGCGGGTCGCCGGCCGGGTCGGCCTGGGTCGGGTCGGCCTGGGCCGGGTCAGCCGGTCCGGGTCAGCCGGTCCGGGAGGCCGCCTGGGAGGCCTCGAAGTCGGCTCGGTCCTGGGCGATCGCCTCGGCGAGCGCCACGGCCAGATCACCCCGGAGCCGGGCCTTCGTGCCGGCGAAGGCGCCGCGATGAAGGATCGACAGCGCCTCGGCCTTGGCCATGGTCGCCGCCTTGAGGCCCTCGGGCGCGACGACGTCGTCGAGGTAGCCGACGCCACGGGCCGCCTCCGGTCGGTGCACCTCGGCCATCGTCGTCGACCGGAGGACGTGGCGTTTCGACAGCCGGCTTTCGGCCAGGGTCACGGCGAAGTGCGGCAACGTCATCCCGATTGCCACCTCGTTCAAACCGATCTTGAAGCGGCCCTCGGCGCCGATGCGATAGTCGGCGGCCAGCAGGAGCAGCGCACCCATGGCCACGGCATGACCGGTGACCCCCAGCACGACCGGCACCGGCGCCTCCACGATGTGGCGCAACAGCTCAGCCCCCGTCATCACCAGATCGGCGAACGCGGTGACGTCGTCGTTGAGCACGTTGAGATCGAAGCCGGCGGAGAACATGCCTTCCCGACCCATGATCACCAGCGGCAAGCCGGCCTCGGCGGCCCGGTCGATCGCGGCGGTCAAGCCGGCGGCGGCGGCGAATCCGATGACGTTCGGACCGCCGTCATCGAGGCGGGCGACGACCGCGTTGGTCGTGGTGGTCGTGGCAACGGGTGAGGTGTCGGACATCGTGTATAGCCTGTCGAGAGAGGTGTCGGTTTCCAGATGTGGCGGACCCTCAACCCTAGTCAAGCCACGGTCGGCACCATGTACTGAGGAAGAAGCACATGAGCACAAACGAAATGGCGGCCGAAGCCAAGGCGGCCAGCAAGGTCTACGGGCACGGCGAGACCGCGGTGCACGCCCTCCGTGGGGTAGACGTCGGCTTCGAGAAAGGCAAGTTCACCGCCATCATGGGCCCCAGCGGCTCGGGCAAGTCCACGCTGATGCACTGCATGGCCGGACTCGATCGCCTGACCGGCGGCGAGGTGTTCATCGGCGACACCGCCCTCACGACGCTCAACGACAAGCAGCTCACCGAGCTGCGGCGGAACCGGGTCGGCTTCATCTTCCAGGCCTACAACCTGGTTCCGACGTTGAACGCCCGGGAGAACATCACGCTACCCATGGATCTCGGGGGCCGCGACATCGACACGGCCTGGGTCGACGAGGTGATCAGCACCGTCGGTCTGGCCGATCGGGTGACGCATCGCCCCAACGAGTTGTCGGGCGGCCAGCAGCAACGCGTGGCCGTCGCCCGGGCGTTGGCGTCGAAGCCGGAGATCGTCTACGGCGACGAGCCGACCGGCAACCTCGACTCGAGGACGTCGGCCGAGATCCTCGAGTTCATGCGGGCTGCCGTCGACGAGCTGGGCCAGACCATCGTGATGGTCACCCACGATCCCCGGGGTGCGTCCTACGCCGACCGGGTGCTGTTCCTGGCCGACGGCGAGATCGTGCACGAGCTCGAGTCGCCCGACGCCGACCTGATCTACGACACGATCCGGAACCTGGGCGACGGCGGCCCCGTGCTCGGCGACCACGACTAGGCGGACCGACCATGCTCAAACTCGTACGTCGTGGCATCGTCGCCAACCTCGGGCGACTCATTCTCACCCTGATCTCGGTGACGCTCGGCGTGGCCTTCGTCTCCGGATCGTTCGTGCTGGCCGACAGCCTGCGAGCCATCTTCAACCAGGTGTCGGAAGATGCCTTCGCCGGTGTCGACGCCCAGATTCAGGCGGTGGAACCCGAACTGAACTCCGGCCAGAATCTGGTGCGATTCGACGGCTCGCTGGTCGACGAGATCGCCGCCCTCGACGAGGTCGAGTACGCCGAGGGCGGTCTGTTCGTGTTCGAGCAGACCTACACCCAGGACGCCGACGGTGAGATCGTCCGCCCACAGGGCCCGCCGGTCTTCAGCGGCTCGTGGGGCGGTCCCAGCCCTGCTTCCGCCTTCACCCTGCTCGAGGGCGAAGCCCCGGTCGGACAGCAGATCGCCGTCGACGAGGCCCAGGCCACGGCCGGAGGTTTCTCGATCGGCGACATGATCACCGTCACGATCCCGATCGGCGAGCCGGAGCAATTCGAGCTGTCGGGTCTGATCGACTTCGGCGAGGGCGGCACCGGCGGTGCGTTCTTCATCCTCTACGATCTGCCCACCATGCAGCGCGTGCTCGCGATCGACGGCAACCTCGTCGACTCGATCATCGTGACGGCCAGCCCTGGCACCGACACCGACGATCTGCTCGCCGCCATCCAAACGAAACTCCCGGACGGTCTCGAGGTGCTGTCGTCGGAGGAGGTCATCGCCGATCAGCAGGAGCAGTTCGGCACGATCATCGACATCTTCGGGAACGTGCTCCTCGGTTTCGCCATCGTCGTGCTGTTCGTGTCGATCTTCATCATCTACAACACGTTCGCCATCCTGGTCGGTCAGCGGACCAAGCAGCTCGGCCTGTTGCGGTCGATCGGCGCCAGCGGCGCCCAGATCCGGGCGATGGTGCTCATCGAGGCCGTGATCATCGGTGTGGCGGCCTCGATCGTCGGCCTGTTCGGTGGCGTCGGTGTGGCCTGGCTGCTCAAGCAGCTGTTCAGCACCGGTGGTGGCTCGTTCCCCGACGGTCCGCTGCGCATCCTGCCCCGCACCATTGTGGTGGTCGTAGTCGTCGGATTGCTGGTCACGTTACTGTCGGCCATCCTGCCCGCCATCCGGGCGTCACGCGTGTCGCCGCTCGAGGCGGTGCGCGACGGCGGACAACGGGAACGGTCGATGCGGTTCCGGATCCTGGCCGGTGGCGCAGTGCTTGTCCCCGGCCTGATGGCATTGCTTTTCGGGATGTTCGGCGACATCGAGGGCACGGCTCCCCGGTTGGCGTCCATCGGCATCGGGGCTGCGCTGACCTTCCTCGGCGTGGCGATGTTGAGCGCCCTGTTCGCCGGTCAAGCCGCCTCGGTACTCGGTTTGCCGGCCGAGGCGGTCAAGGGGATCACTGGCCGTCTGGCCCGCGACAACGCCAGCCGCAACCCGCAGCGAACCGCAGCGACCGCCACGGCGTTGATGATCGGTCTCGCCCTCATCACCGGGGTCGCCGTGCTCACCGAGTCGCTGCTTCGTACCTTCGACGAGGTGCTCGAGGAGTCGATCACCGCCGATCTTTTCGTGTTCGAGGAGGCGCAGGGTCTGCCGTTCTCGAGTGTGGTGGTCGATCAACTCGGCGCCCTGCCCGAGGTCGGTGAGGTCACCGGGTTCGCACCGGTCGAGGCGAAGATCGACGACAACGTCGAGTCGCTCTCGGCCTACGACACCGAGACGGGAAGCTCGGTCGTCAACATCGGCGTCGTGGACGGAGCGGTCGAGGGGCCGGAAGGCCTGGGAACCGACGGGATCGCCGTGCTGGCCGAGAAGGCCGAGACGCTTGGCCTCGAGATCGGCGACACCGTGTCGATCGAACTGGAGGACGGGTTCACCACCGACCTGACCGTGGAGGCCATCTACGACGAGGACACCCTGGTCGGCGCGGCGTTCGTGGTCGACCGCGATCTGACCAGCCCCCACCTGAACGTCGACAACGTCGGGTTCGTCGGCCTGACCTACGCGGAGGGCGTCGATCCCGAGGTCGGCCGGGCCGCGGTCGAGCAGGTGACGAGCAACTTCGCCCAGCTGAGTGTGCAGGACAACACCGAGTTCCAGCAACAGACCGAGGACCAGGTCGGTCAGCTCCAAATCGTGATCAACGGTCTCCTGGTGCTGTGCCTGGTGGTCGCGTTCTTCGGCATCGTCAACACGATGGCGCTGTCGATCCTCGAACGGATCCGGGAAATCGGTCTACTGCGAGCGGTGGGTACCACCCGTCGCCAGCTTCGCACCGCGGTGCGATGGGAGGCGGTCATCGTGGCCGTGTTCGGGTCGTTGCTCGGGATCGCAATGGGCTTGTTACTCGGTTGGGCTGCCGTCGTGGCCATCCCCGACACCTTCATCAGCAAGGTCGGCATTCCGTGGCTCAGCCTCGTGATCTATCTGCTGGTCGGAGCCGTGCTCGGTGTGATCGCCGCGTTCTTCCCGGCAACCCGGGCCGCCCGCATGAACGTCCTCGACGCCATTGCCTACGAGTAACGCCCTGACCCATACGAACTACCTGCAGCAACGAGTTTGCCGTCAGGCAAACTCCAGGCGAGGAGCTCCGTCTCCGAGCACCAGTGCCTACGAGTAACGCCTTGAGCGAGGGCGCACCTCGCTCGCAGGGTTCCCCCGTTCGTGGGAACATGAAGTCATGCGGCCGCGATTCGAAGGGTTCGAGCTGGACACCGAACGTCGCACCCTGGAAAACGGCGGCGGCGAGATCGAGGTCGAGCCGAGGGTGTTCGACGTGGTGGCCTATCTGGCCACCACGTCGACCGGGTGGTGCCGAAGGAGGAGTTGCTCGACGAGCTCTGGGGTGACCGGTTCGTCAGCGAGTGGGCGCTGTCGACCGCGGTGAAACACGCCCGTCGAGCGCTCGGCGACGACGGCGCCCGACAGCACATCATCAAGACGTCGCACGGTCGGGGTTATCGACTCGTGGTGCCGGTCGAACGGATCGAGCACCGGGTCACGGTCGACGCCGGACCCAGCGGCCGTGATGATGCGGTTCGCGTCGAACCGGTCGACGGGTCATCACCCCAGGTCGGTGCCCTGCACCGATTACCGCGGCCGGTGACGCTCCTCGGCCGCGACGGCGAACTCAAACGGCTGGAGGAGTTGAACGAGCCTCGGTCGGCGGTGACGATCGTCGGGCCCGGCGGCGTTGGCAAGACGAGCCTGGCCCTCAAGATGGCCCACGAGCTCGGCGAAGACGGCCACGACATCTGGTTCTGTGACCTGGCCGCCCAGGACGGTGACGGCGTGGCCTCCGAAGTGCTCGACGTCGTCGACAGCACAGCGGGGAGCGGCGGCGTGTCGATCGACCGGATCGCCGAGCGGCCGGGCCACGGCCGGACCACCCTATTCCTCGACAACTGCGAGCACGTGATCGACGCCGTTCGGACACTGGCCGACGGGCTCCTCGACCGATTGCCGAATCTGTCGATCGTGGCCACCAGCCGCGACGTGATCCGTTTGCCCGAGGAGCGGCTCGTGCGTCTCGCAGGACTGCGCGGCGGCGATCCCCACAGTCCAGCGGTTCAGCTGTTCATGCGGCGGGGCGGCCAACTCGGCACCATGACCGGCACCGACGAGGATCGGAAGATCGCCGTGCGAATCGTCGACCGGCTCGATGGCCTCCCGCTCGCGCTCGAATTGGCGGCCACCCGCCTGACGTCGGCCAGTCCGAGCGAGGTGCTCGATGCGCTCGACGATCAGCTCGCCGTCCTCCGCGGCGGGCCGGGCTCCGAGCGTCACTCCACCATGGAGCGAACCATCGACTGGTCGTACCGGCTCCTCTCGCCCGAGGAGCAGCAGGTTCTGTCGGAGCTCAGCGTTTTCCGTTCCCCCTTCCGGCTCGACGCGGCAACGTACGTGGTCGAAGCCGAGGGTGTTGCCGAATTCGTCCACCGTCTGGTCCAGTGCTCGATGCTCTCCGTGGTACAGGGGTCGCACGGGACACGATTCCGCATGCTCGAACCGATCCGGCAATTCATCGAGGAGCGGAGCGAGGAGGGCGGGCTGATCGGTCTCCGGACCCGTCACGCTGAATACTTTGCCGAACGCATCGCAACACTGGCCCGACTGCTTCACACGTCCGACGAACCGGTCGCGGCGGCTGCACTGACAGCGGAGTGGCCCGATGTGGTGGACACCGTCCGCTGGGGTCTCGATGCCGGCCGCCCCGATATTGCGGTGGAGCCCCTGGTGCGCCTCGGGTTCCACATTCGATGGCAGCAGCGAACCGAGGCCTACGGCTGGTTGGAGGCGGGACTGAAG
>JAOTVU010000076.1 GCA_029863385.1 Acidimicrobiia bacterium | reverse complement strand
CGCCGAGGGCCGTCAACAACTCGAGCGGGCGATCCGATACCGGCCCAACCTCTCCTACCGGTTCCGGCGGTGGATACGGCGCAATGCAACCGCCGTGTACCTCGGCGCCATGGTGGTGTTGACCGCCGGCTTCATGCTCGTCCCCGCCCTGTACCTGCTCCTCGACGACGCCCCGGTGGAGACGGAACTCCTCGCTCTGGCCCTCCTTCTCCTTCCGGCTTCCGTGCCCGCTCATGCGGTGCTCCACCGGGCCATCTCCTTGATCCTTCCTCCGACCCGGTTACCGAAACTCGATTTCGACGGGGGAATCCCCGCCGACCACACCACCGCCGTCGCCGTCCCCAGCCTGCTGACCAGCGCCGAGGTTGTGCGTGACCTGCTGGCCCAGCTCGAACGGCACCGGCTGTCGAACCCCGACCCGAACCTGCGGTTTGTGCTGCTGACCGATTTCGGGGAGGCCGACACACCTCACGCTCCGGAGGACCAGGCACTGCTCGATCAGGCCGTGACCGGGATCGCGGAGCTCAACCGACGCCACGGACCGTATCGACCGTTCCACCTGCTCCATCGAGAACGGCGGTTCAATCCGTCCGAGGATCGCTGGATGGGATGGGAGCGCAAGCGGGGGAAACTCGAGGAGTTCAACCGGCTGCTTCAAGGCGATGAGAACACGGGTTTCCAGGTCCACGAAGGCGATCCGCGTGGATTCGACAGGGTACGGTTCGTGATCACCCTTGATGCCGACACCGTGCTGGGCCCGGGAACCGCGGCCCGTCTGGTTGGGACACTGGCCCATCCGCTCAACCGGGCCGAGGTCGATCCCGAGTCGGGCCGGGTGAAGGCCGGGTACACGATCGTTCAGCCCCGGGTCGAAACCTCACCGGAGAGTGGAGCGACCACCTTGTTCACCCGGCTGTTCTGCGGCGACACGGCCATCGACATCTACAGTCGTGCCGCCTCCGACGTCTATCAGGATCTCTTCGGCGACGGGATCTACGTCGGCAAAGCGATCTACGACGTGGCCGCGTTCTCACGGTGCCTGACCGGACGGGTCCCCGAAAACGCCGTGGCCAGTCATGATCTCCTGGAGGGCATCCACGGTCGGGTGGGCCTCGCCACCGACATCGTCCTCTACGAGGACTACCCACCGACCTACTTCGCCTTCGTCCGCCGCCTCCACCGTTGGATTCGAGGCGACTGGCAACTCCTCCCCTGGTTTGGGCGCCGGGTTCCGGGGTCCGATGACACGGGGGGCCAAAACCGCTTCTCGGTCATCGACCGCTGGAAGATGATCGACAATCTCCGCCGCAGCCTGCTTCCGGGGGCGCTGCTCCTGCTGTTCGTCTCGGGCTGGACCTGGTTTCCCGGTCATCCGCTGGTTTGGACCGTCGTGGCGGCGCTGGCTCCGGTTCACCACCTCCTGATCGACGTTGCCACCGGACTCGCCCGGCAGCGTTCCCGTCCGTCCCGCGGCCTGTCACACCGGTTGTCGAGCCAGTTCGGGCATTGGTTTCTGTACCTGGCGTTCCTGCCCCACCGAGCCTTCGTTGCCGGCGACGCCATCGTCAGGACCGTGGTGCGGCTCTTGGTCACGCGGCGGCATCTTCTCGAGTGGACCACGGCCGCCCAGGCCGCAGCCTCGACCGGGCGTCGCCTGAGGTCCGCCGTCGCCTGGAGGGAGATGGCGGTCGCACCGGTGGCTGCCCTGGCCACTGCGATCGCCGTTGCCGCGATTCGGCCATTCTCCCTGCCGTACGCGGCGCCGCTCGTCGTGCTCTGGGCGGTGTCGCCGGAGATCGCCCGCCGGATCAGCCGGCCGACACCGGTCAAGGTGGAGGAGCTCGATCCCGACGACGCACGATGGCTGCGCACGGTGGCGCGCCGCACCTGGTTCTTCTTCGAGTCCTTCGTCGGCCCTGACCGGCACTGGCTTCCCCCAGACAACTACCAGGAGGACCCCGACGAGGTGGTGGCCGAACGGACCTCGCCCACCAACATCGGGATGCTGTTGCTGTCGACGCTGGCCGCCTACGACCTCGGGTACATCGGGGTCGAGCAATTGACGTTCCGTATCCGAAACACGCTGCGAACAACCGAACAGCTCGATCACTACCGGGGCCATCTCCTCAACTGGTACGACATCCGCACGCTGGGACCGCTGGAGCCCCGCTATGTGTCGACCGTCGACAGCGGCAACCTGGCGGCCGCGTTGCTCGCCGTGGAATCCGGGCTGAACGAGCTGATCGACAGGCCGATCCTGCCGGCCACCCGGTGGCAGGGACTGGTCGACACGATCACGGTCCTCCAGGACGACACCAGGCCGCTGATCGACGACGATCACTCCCATGTCACGATGATCGAGCAGCGCAGCGGGTCGATGGCGAACACGGCGCTCAAGGTGCGGGACGACCCGGCGGCCTGGGCCCGCACGGTGTCGTCAATCGAGGTGCCGTGCCGGGAGATCGAGGACGTCCTGGTCGAAACGGTGGCCACCCACCGGGACTCGGTTGACCTGGTGGCGCTGAGCGACCTCCGGTCGTGGCTGGCCCGGGTTCACAATCAGATCCTGGACATGCAACAGGAGATCGCGTTCCTGGCTCCCTGGCTCGGCGTCCTCGATGCGGGACGGGGGCTGGAGATCGACACAGGTGAGATCGCCGGCCTCGACGCGCTTCGGGTCGAGATCGCCCGGCTCCTCCCGCCGACACTGCCACTCGGGCTGGTCGGTCCACGCTGCGACGTAGCGCTCGTCGCCATCGCCGAGGCCCGGACGGGATGGTCCTCGGAGGAACTGCCGGGCGACGCGGCAACGGTCGTCGAAGGCTGGCTCGACGAGCTCGAGAAGGCGTTGGCGGCCGGCGCCGCGAATGCCCGTGAGCTTCAGCGCGATCTGGCTGAATTGACGGCTCACGCCGAGCGGGAGACACTCGGCATGGACTTCGGGCTGCTCTACGACCCGAAGGTCCGCCACTTCTTCCTGGGCTACAACCTCACCGCCGACCAGATGGATCCCCACCACTACGATCTGCTGGCATCGGAAGCCCGGCTGGCCAGCTTCGTGGCCATCGCCAAGGGCGACGTACCGGTCAACCACTGGTTCTCGCTCAATCGGCCGCTGACCAGGATCGATGGGACGCCCACGCTGCTGTCGTGGGGCGGAACGATGTTCGAGTACCTGATGCCGCCTCTGCTTCTGCGCAGCCGGTCGGACACCCTGCTCGCGGTCAGTGAACGGGCGGCCGTGGTCGAACAGATGGCCGACGGCCGGCGTCGCGGTATCCCGTGGGGTATCTCCGAATCGGGATTCGCCGCAGTCGATGCCAACAACAACTATCAGTACCGGGCGTTCGGGGTCCAGGGTCTCGGCCGCAAACGGGGGCTCGACGAGGACCTGGTCGTCGCCCCGTACGCCAGCGCATTGGCCGTTCCACAACTCCCCCGGTCGGCGACCACGAACCTCCGGCGACTGCGGGACCTCGGGATGCAGGGCCAGTTCGGCTTCTATGAAGCCGTCGACTTCACCCCGGTCCGGCTGCCCGAAGGTCGCGACCACGCCATCGTCCGCTCCTACATGGCCCATCACCAGGGGATGGCGCTGGCTGCGTTCGACAATGCCCTGTGCGCCGATGCGCTGATCCGCCGGTTCGAGGCCAACCCGCGTGTCCAGGCGGTCGACCTGCTCCTCCAGGAACGGGTCCCCAGTGAGTTCCCGGTCGAAGCGCCACGGTACGCCCACTCCTCGGTCGAGCGGCCGCGGTCCGAGCAGACCGTCGACCTGTACCCGTGGCGGCCCGAGCCGCTCGGTGCTCATCCGGCTGTTCATGTCCTCGGCAACGGTCGCCTGGCGACTCGAGTGAGCTCGGGCGGGGGCGGCGGTCTGAGCTGGCGCCGGCACGCCGTCACCCGACCGACGGCCGACGGCACCCTCGACGACGCCGGACCGTGGATCTATGTGCGTGATCGCCACTCCGGCGGTATCTGGTCGGTGGGCCGTCAGCCGACCGGCGGGATCGAGACGCCGGTCGACGTCGTGTTCCACGCCCACATGGTGGAGCTGCACCGGCGACACGACGGGATTGCCATCCGAACCGATATCGCCATCAGTCCTGTCGACGACATCGAGGTCCGCCGGGTCACCGTTGTCAACGAGACCGACCGGGCCAGGTCGTTGACCTTCACCTCCTACGGCGAAGTGGTACTGGCGCCGGCGCGGGACGATGCCCGCCATCCGGCGTTCAGCAAACTGTTCGTCGAGTCAACCTTCGCGCCAAACCTCGACGCACTGGTCTTCACCCGCCGAGCCCGTAGTCCGAACGAGCAGTTTCCGGTGCTTCTGCACCGCCTGGTCAGCGACTCACCGTCGGTTTCCCGATCGGGATTCGAAACCGACCGTGAGCGCTTTCTCGGCCGGAATCGCAGCCCGAAACGGCCCCATGGCGTCGAGGAGGGCCTGACGGGCACCTTCGGGGACACCCTGGATCCGATCATGGCGCTCGGCGCGACGGTCGAGCTGGAGCCGTTCGCCACGGAGCAGTTCGCCTTCGCCACGATCGTGGGGCCGTCGAGGACCGAGGTCACCGACACGGCGGCCCGCTACGATTCCCTGGCGGCATTCGAGTGGCTGATCTCCGACGCCCACGGAGCCGCGGCACGGGAGGCCGGCCGGCTCGGTGTCGACGCCGAGAACCTACCCGAGTTCCAGCAGCTGCTGTCGACGGTTCTGGCGTCCGAGTCGGGGCTCCGCTCCGATACGCACCAGGTGTCCTCCAACCGTCTCGGGCAGCCCGGGTTGTGGGGTCTCGGGATCTCCGGTGACGATCCGGTGCTGCTCCTCGAGACCGACAGGAACGACAACGGCCGGGTGATAGAGGACGTGTTCCGAGCCGGCGAGATGTGGCGTCGTAGAGGGGTGGCCATCGATCTCGCGGTGGTCTCCCACGCCGTCTCCGGCTACCAGGACGAGACTTGGGACCAGATCCAGCAGTTCCTCACCGACCTCGGGGCCGCCAAATGGCTGAGCCGCCGTGCCGGCATCCATCTGCTGCGGGCCGATCAGATCTCAGCCGATCAGCGGCAGCTCCTGTCGGTCACTGCCGGCGCCACGATCGATGGCAACGGACCGCGCCTCGGCGAGCAGCTCGCACCGCACCGGGCCGAAACCCGACCCCTACCACCCCTGCTCCCAACTCGGGATCTTGTTCCGGCAGCGGCCGGCGTTGCGCTGGCCCGACCACACCGGCTCCTCTTCGACAATGGCCTGGGTGGCTTCTCGCCCGACGGCCGGGAGTACGTCATCCATCTCGAACCGGGCCGGACGACGCCAGCGCCGTGGATCAACATTCTGGCCAACGACGGCTTCGGCACGCTCGTCACCGAATCCGGCGGCGGTTACACGTGGGCCGGCAACTGCGGCGAGTATCGCCTGACGCCGTGGACCAACGATCCTGTTCTCGACACACAGGGCGAATCGTTGTACCTCCGGGACGAGGAGATCGTCGATGTCTGGAGCCCGACCCCCGGCCCGGCGGGCTCCGACACCTCGTACCAGATACGTCACGGGGCCGGCTACACCGAGTGGCACAACATCACCCACGGAATCGAATCCCGGATGCGGGTGTTCGTGCCCACCGATGATCCGGTGAAGATCGTCGAGTTGCGGGTCCGCAACCACCACAGCCACACCCGGCGGCTGACCGCCACCTACTACGCCCGCTGGCTCCTGGGCCGGATCTTCGAGCCGGGTCCATCGCCCGTCGTGGTCGACTACCACGCCGCCACCCGGTCGCTGCGAGCACGGAACCAATGGAATCCGGATTTCGCCGGCACCGTGGCGTTCCTCACCTCCGACCGGGATCCGTACGGTTTCACCACCGACCGCACCGAGTTCCTCGGCCAGGAGGGTGATCCCAGCTCACCAGCCGCCCTGCGACGGGTCGGGCTCACCGGGCGAACCGGCCCGGGCTTGGACCCCGCCGCTTGTCTTCAGGTTCATCTCGAGGTGCCCCCTGGTGACGAGTTGCGAACCCACTTCGTGCTGGGTGCCGGATCCGACGAGGAGCACGCCGAGCGGCTGGCTCGACGGTGGCGTGATGGCGCCACGACCGACGAGGCGTCCAAGCAGCTCGCCGACCAGTGGGATTCGATCCTGTCCGCGGTGACCATCGAGACCCCGGAGCAGGCCCTCGACCTCCTGGTCAACCGTTGGGCTCTGTACCAGGTGCTGTCCTCCCGCGTGCTGGCCCGCACCGGGTTCTACCAGTCGAGCGGAGCCTACGGCTTCCGCGACCAGCTCCAGGACGTCCTGGCGCTGCTTCACGTCCAACCGGACCGAACCCGCTCCCACATCCTCGAGAGCGCAGGACGACAGTTCGAGGAGGGCGACGTGCTCCACTGGTGGCACCCACCACTCGGGCGCGGGGTCCGAACCCGTTGTTCCGACGATCTTCTCTGGCTGCCTTTCGTCACGGCCAGGTACGTCGAGGCGACCGGCGATGCAGGCATCCTCGACGAAGAGATCCCGTTCCTGTCCGCTCCCCCGCTGGGGCCCGACGAAGCCGAACGCTATGACCTCTTCCGGCACGGCGAGACACAGGCCTCTCTCCTCGAACACTGCCGGCGAGCTCTCGAGCGCGGCCTGACCCGAGGGTCACACGGCCTGCCGCTCATGGGCGACGGCGACTGGAACGACGGAATGAACAGGGTCGGCTCGGCCGGCCGCGGCGAAAGCGTGTGGCTGGGATGGTTCACCGGTGCCACGGCCGATGCCTTCGCCACGCTCCACGAGCGCATCGGACAGGCCGAGGCGGCGACGCTGTGGCGTCAGCGGGCACGCACCCTGTTCAGCGCGGTCGAGGCCGCGGGTTGGGACGGCGCCTGGTACCGGCGGGCCTTCGACGACGACGGTGAGCCGTGGGGCTCGGCGACCTCGGACGAATGCCAGATCGACTCGATCGCCCAATCCTGGGCCGTCCTCTCCGACGGCGGATCACCGACACGAACCAGGCGTGCGCTCCGATCGGCCCGCTCGAAGCTCATGCGGGACGACGATCAGCTGGCCTGCCTGCTCTGGCCCCCGTTCGACGTCACCAATCGGAATCCGGGCTACATCAAGGCCTACCCGCCGGGCATCAGGGAGAACGGTGGCCAGTACAGTCACGCCGCGGCGTGGCTGGGTTGGGCTTTTGCCGAAACCGGCGACGGCGAGCAGGCCGACCGGATCCTCCGCATGCTCAATCCGATCGAGCGAACCCAGAACCCTGAGGCGGTGCGTCGCTACCGGCTCGAGCCCTATGCGGTCGCCGCCGACATCGCCAGTGTCGAGCCCCACGTCGGCCGCGGCGGATGGAACTGGTACACCGGCGCGGCCGGCTGGACGTGGCGCCTCGCCGTCGAGGCCGTCCTCGGCCTCCGCCGCATCGGTGACAAGTTGCGAATCGACCCGAGGCTTCCGCACCATTGGCCGGGCTTCGTGGCCACGGTGCGCGTCGACGGGGGTGTGCTCGAAATCGCGGTCACCAACAACACGGCCGGAGGGGCTCCGGCCGAAACGGAGATCCGGGTCGATGGCGCCGCGATAGCGGGCAACCACGTTGCCATCCCCGGCGATGGCGCCACCCATCGGGTCGAGGTGAGTCTGGGAGTCGATCATCCGGGATCATCGACACGGAAACGGTCTTAGGTCCCTGCACTCCGCACGTTCGAACGTGCGATGGTGACAGGAGAAGCGAGAAAACGAGGTGATTCCGATGGAGACGATTGCAGTTGGCCTCGACGGATCGGCGGCGTCGGCAGCGGCTTTGCTCTGGACGGTTGATCTTGCCGTCACGATCGGCGCACGGGTCGTCGGAATCAACGCATTCCACACACCGTGGACGGAACCGGAACCCCTTGACCGCCAACAACTGAAGGCGGAGCGGAAGGAGCAGCTCGAACGAGACTGGCTGGGCCCGGCGGCGAAAGCCGGACTCACCGTGGATTCCGTGATCAGCGACGGCGACCCTCGGGACGTCGTTCTCGATGCGGCTCGGACCGCCGGAGCCGATCTCCTGGTTCTCGGACGAATCGGATCGGGAGGTGGTCCCGGGTTCCTCCATCTCGGCAGCCTCGCTGAGTATGCAGCACATCACGCCGCGCTCCCCGTCGCCGTCATTCCTGCTGGTGCGCCGACCCCGATCGGTCGCATCGTCGTCGGCGTCGACGGCTCAACCGAATCCCGCCAGGCGTTGGCGTGGGCCGGCGACGTGGCGAAGGCGACGGAATCCGAACTGGTCGCGGTGCAGGTGATGGAACCGTTCCTGGAATGGACTCCGGTCTCGAGCCCGGACAACTGGCGGCGCGATGTTGAACACAGTCTCACCGAGTGGGCGAAGCCATTGACCGACTCGGGTGTGTCGGTCGTCCCGCTCGCCCAACGCGATCTGCACCCCGCCGACGGCCTCATCGGGGTGGCCGCCTCTCGACAAGCCGACCTCGTGGTCGTGGGTACCCGCGGCCTGGGCGGGTTCCTGACGTTGCGCGCTGGTGGCGTGGCCCTCAAGATCCTGCACCGGATCGGGTTGCCGCTGGTGCTGGTGCCGCCCACCCAGCGTGTTTCCTGAGGTGTGAGGTTGCTGCGGCTGACCATCGCCGGTGTCCTGGCCGTCCTGTTCTGCGGTTGCGGCTCCTCGGGGTCCGATGATCAACCGGATACCGCGGAGATGGTTGACAGCGGCTCCTGGTATGCGCATCAACGCTGGCCCCACGATGGGAATCCGGTCGACAGCGAGCATTTCGTCGTCTACAGCGACGGCGCCGGAGTCGAGGCGCGACAGGAGGTCGCCGACGTCGCCGAGGACGTGTCGCCGGAGCTCCTCGATGAGCTGGCGATCGATCCCCGGATCCTTCAGTTTCCGCAGGGCCAGGACAAACTCCATATCTACGCCTACCGGACCTACAACCCGCAGGACTGGGAGGCCAGCGCCTACTACGCCGGCGTGATCGTCTGGTCGCCGGACAACGAGAACCGACAGACCTCAGGCGCCCGTCTGGCCGCCGTCATGAAACACGAACTCGTTCACGTTCTCCAGTCGCTGATTGCCGGCCCGAGCCCGAACCCGATCGACGTGTGGTTCCTCGAAGGCCTACCGGAGGCCCTCGCCGGGGGACGGCCGGCGGTGCGATCAGGGGACGTGATCAGCTGAACGACCTGACCGCCGAGTATGGGACGGTCAGCCCGATCTCCTTCAAGACCTACTCCCAGATCGTCAGCCCCGAATCCGGGGAGCGGTTCAACTACCCGATGTTCCAACTCGCCGTCGAGTACCTCCTGGATCCCGATGGCCGCGGCAGATCCCCGGCCGACGCAGGGGCGGTGCTGACCGACGTGGCCGCAGGCATGCCCTTCGAGACCGCCTTCGAACAACGACTGGGCATCGGTCTCGACGTCTACGAACAGGATTTCTTCGACCTCACCCGGGATTACCTGCCGCGCTATCGCAATCCGGTGTTCAGCCCACTCGGATTCGCGGCCCTGTCCGCCGTGGTGATCACGTTCGTCGTCGGTGCACCGGCCTTGGTCTTCCGGCGGCGGTCGGTTGGCCGAACCGGGCCACGGGAGATCGTGCCACCGGGCCGGGCGGCTCGGATCGGTTTCCACACAGGACTGGTTCTTTCCGACATCGTCATCATCCTGTTCTTCCTTGGTGTGTTGTTTGCCCTGGGCACCATGAACGAACTCAACAACGTGGTCTACCACCCGTTCCGGACGCGGGCTTCTTGGAGTCTCGCCGTCTACCTTTTCGTGTCGGTCGGGGTCGTCATCTGGGCCGTTCGGCGGTGGATCGGCGGCTCACGGTTGGCGTTTCTGGCTGCACCGCTCGTCATCGCCGCGACCGCGGTCACCGGCCTGGTCATCATTCTCACGCTGACGATCGGCTGACCGCAGCGGCAACCGGCAGGGGTCGAGTCCTCGTCCAGGACAGCAGGATCGCGTCGGTGGCCCGCCGAGGCATTCCTGGTGATGTCCACTGCCACCGGACACGGCAAAGCCCCATCACCGGGATGGGGCTTGACCTGGGATTCTGTGGAGCGGACGACGAGATTTGAACCCGCGACCCTCACCTTGGCAAGGTGATGCTCTACCAGCTGAGCTACGTCCGCACGGGTTATCGACTATATCGGGATCGTCGATCGGACGGCGACCATATTGTCGGGAAACCTCAGCCCTTCGCGTCGGGGGGACGGAGGTCGACGGTGAGGGTGAGAATGCCGTCCTCCAGGGTGGGTTCTGCGTCGGCGATGATGGAGAAATCCATGAAGTCCTGCTCGGCTTGCTTGATGAACAGTTGCCGTTCGTCGCCGCCGACGGGAGGTAGATTCCGTCGTTTCACCGCATCCGCCCGCTCTCGAAAGCGGGCGATCATCTCGGATGGATCGAAGCCTTCAGCCATGGCCTCCACCGTAGTCCGACAGACCGACACTGACCCGCCTCGGAGGCATCATCGGACTCAGGAATCGAGGTATTCGTCCATCACCGCCTGCGTCAGGACGGCCCACTGCTCGCTGTCGAGGCCGATCGGTGATTCGTCGGTGCCGGTGGGCGGATCGTCGGAATCCGACGGCTCTTCGGAGTCAGGAGGTTCGTCGGCCACCCACAGTTTGACCCAATCCGATGGTTCGACGTGATCCGATGGTTCGGGTGGATCCGCCGGCCGGACGTGATCCGATGGTTCGGGTGGATCCGCTGGCCGGACGTGATCCGATGGTTCGGGTGGATCCGCTGGCCGGACGGATTCGACCGGTTCGGCCTCAACCGCTGCCGGTTCCTCGGCCGCCTGCCGATGATCGACCACGGGGGCCGCGATCCTTGCCCGCCGCTTTGGGCTGGTGAACCGCCAGTACCAGATCGTCAACGCGGTCAGCCCGAAGGCGACCGCGATGAGTCCGCCGGACAGCATCGTGATGGTCCGGCCCGTTTGGTCGGTGGCGGCGGCGGCCAGGAGAAGCACGGAGCCAAACTATCCGATCCGTCGGGAGCCGGCTATCCGATGGCCAACGGGATGTCAACGCTGATGCTTGGGACACGAGTAGGTGGTCCGGCCCCCGATGGTGCGACGATCGAGTTCGACGCCGTCACGGGGACACCGGCCGCCGCGAACACGGGCCTCCTGGAGACGGCCGGTGTGTGAGCCGCCGTTGTCGAGAAACTCCGAGACGACCGCCCGAAGGTGGCGATGCAGGCGGCGCCGTTCGTTGCGGTCCAACGAGTCGCCCGGCCGGGCCGGATCGATCCCAGCCCGCCAGAGGGTCTCATCCGCGATGAGGTTCCCAACACCGGCGATACGGCCCTGGTCGAGCAGGCGGGCCTTGATCGCTACCGATCCGACGAACACCCGATCGGCCAGTTGAGTCGGTGTGATCGTGAAGACGTCCGCGCCGAGCCGTTCCTCCTCGGGGTCGAGCTCGACGCCACCCAGCCGTCGAGGGTCCCGGATCACCAGCCGGTTGTCGTCGTCGAACGTCAGACAGAACCGGTCCCACGCCGTGTCATTGCGCTGACTGGAGTATTCGAGGTACTCGATCGCGGCTTCGTCGTCGACGATCAACCGGCCGGTCATCCCGAATCGAAGACCGAGCCGATGACCGGACGAGAGGTCGAGCACGAGCAGCTTTCCGCGCCGACGGGCCGCCGTCACCGTAGCACCGAGGGCGGCGTCGGCCACCTCCTCCGCGGTGAGTCCACCCTTGAGAAACCAGTCGTCTGGGGCGTCGATTGCGGCGATGCGACGGCCGACAACCGGTTCCGCCTGGCGCCGGTAGATCTCGATTTCGACCCCTTCGGGCATCGAGGACGTGCCTCAGCCCTTCAGCTGCTCGTCGAGGAAGTCTCCGACCAGCGGTTCGAGCTGGTCGAACTCGATGAGAAAGCCGTCGTGGCCGTGCGCCGATCGAATCGTCTCGTGGTCGACTTCCAGGTTGGAGGCCCGCAGCAATCCGACCAGCTCTTCCTGTTGACGAGGCGTGTACAGCATGTCGCTGTCGACGCTCAGCACCAGCGATCGGCAGCGGATGCGAGAAACGGCGGCCGCCACTCCCCCGCGGCCACGGCCCACATCGTGCAGGTCCATGGCTTTGTTGAGAATCAGATAGCTGTTGGCGTCGAACCGGCGGGCGAGCTTCTGCCCGTGGTGGTCGAGATAGCCCTCGACCTGGAACCGATCCCACAGTGCAAAAGTGTCGAGGCGATCGACGGTCGATCGGCCGAAGCGCATGTGGAGCGACTCGTCGCTCCGGTAGTGGATCTGGGCCAACCTCCGGGCCAGCATGAGCCCGCGATGAGGCCCCTCGCCGACGGCTGCGTCGTAGTAGTCGCCGCCTCTCCACCCGGGGTCGAGCGCGATCGCCAGCCGACCGATCTGGCTCCATCCGATCTGCAACGGGCTGGCGCTGGCGGCCGACGCGATGTTGATCATCGATCGCAATCGATGGGGGAACATCACGGCCCATTCAAGGACCTGCATGCCGCCCATCGAGCCGCCGACAATCGACAGCCAGGTGTCGATGCCGAGATGGTCGGCCAGCGCGGCCTGGGTTCGAACCATGTCACGAACCGAGACCACCGGAAAGCGGGAGCCGTAGGGTTGTCCGTCGGCCGGGTGGGGTGAGGCCGGTCCGGTTGTTCCCTGACAGCCACCGAGGACATTGGCGCAGACGACGAAGAACCGGTCGGTGTCGATCGCCTTGCCGGGGCCGATGAGATCGTTCCACCACCCGTCGGTCGGCTGCCCCGCGCCGGACGGGCCGGCGGCATGAGCGTCGCCGGTGAGAGCGTGGCAGACGAGGACGGCGTTGGACACCGAGTCGTCGAGGTTACCCCAGGTCTCGTAGGCGATGGTGACCTGATCGAGGTGCCCGCCACCCTCGAGGGCGAAGATACGACCATCGCCGAGCACGGTATGAAACCGGCGCTGGGCCGTCGGCATGTCCGGACGCCATGCTCCCGTGGCCGGAATGTCCATGGGATCCAGGTCGGGGCGCCTCAACGAGTTCACCGCCCCAGTTTACCGATGCCGCTTCGGTGAAACCGGAGCATTTCCGTTCGGGACGCGGGCGAGCCACCAGTCGAACACGTCGGCGGAGGCTCGGAATGCCGTGTTCATAAGGGCCGCCACCTCGACGGCGGCCGCCCAGCCGTCCTCGACCGACACCCCGCTCGGGTTGTCGGCCATGGTGGTTGTGATGACCTCGGCTGCGGTATCCCACACCGCGCGATCGGCCGGTAGCGGTAGCTCCACGATCTGGTTGGCGGCCATCTTCAAGGCGTCGACCGCCAGGGCCGAGCCGAACCACTGCTGCCAGGCCCAGGCGACGACCGGAGGAGCGAGCAGGACGGCGGCCACGTGGGCCAGATCATCGACATCGGCGTGCACGGACAACAGCGGTGTCGAGGGAACGAGATCGCCGACGGGATCGAGGACGGGCTCGATCAGCTTCGATTGGGTGGCCACCACCAGCTTCGGGACGGCCTGCCGGTCGACCCATCGTCGGACCTTGTCGTCGAGGTGCCCAAGCCGAACGTAAGGGGCCGTCCACCGGCGACCGCCGAGCCTGGTCGTGCCGGTCGCCCACCGGGTCGACAGCGGGTCGACCGAGCCGACGGTGACGAGCCGGTTGGGCGGCGAACCGGGTCCTACCCATTCGGCCGCCGCCTCCGCCAGTCCGTAGTACTCGTCACGAAAGCCGGCGGTAGCGGTGCAGAGCGCCCCCACTGTCGCCGTCGGACGAAGCACCGTGGACGGCAGGGTCGGCGCACCGAGCGATCGGGCTGCGGTTGCGGCCCAGGCGTCGGCTGCTCGAGCGGTCGGCGGCAGGTGGCCGATGATCTCGGCTCGGGGTCCGGTGGCCAACGTCACCGGCCCGGTAGATCCGACGGCAACCTTGACAACCGGTGCGCAGGCCCGGACCCCGGCATCGAACACCGCTTCCCGAGCGGCCCACATCGCCAGCGTCGTCGATTCCCTGGCGATTCTGGCCCGCAGGCCGGCGACGTCGCGGCTCGACAGGATCGACTGGGGCATGATGAGCATGACGGGACATCCGGCCG
Source organism: Acidimicrobiia bacterium (assembly GCA_029863385.1). GTDB lineage: Bacteria > Actinomycetota > Acidimicrobiia > Acidimicrobiales > SZUA-35 > JAHELU01. The sequence continues at coordinate 9,699 of JAOTVU010000076.1, read as the reverse complement.
CAACGGTGTCGACGGCGTGATGCAGGTGGATGGCGGCCAGATCGGCGTACTGGCCGAGCTCCTCGTGATGGGCGGACCGATAGCATTCGGCTTGTTCAGGCAGAGATCCGCCCTTGGCCGTCTTGAGGGGCGTGGCAAACGGAGGGTTGCCGATGACGAGACGATGCTCGGGCCAGCGAGCGGGATACTCGACGGTGAGTGCGTCGGCGATCCGCACCGTGTCGGCCAGTGGCGCCTCGTCGACCGCCACACCATGGGCCGCCGCCCAAAGCTCGATCGACAGTCGGCAGACGGTCACGGCATCCGGATCGATGTCGAAGCCCCCGATCCTTGTCAGTGCTTCCGACGGCGCAACGCCACGGTCCACCCAATGGTCGAGCACGGCCAGGAGGAAGGCGCCGCCGCCGCAGGTCGGATCAAAGGCGAAGGGGGGAATCGTCGTGACCTGATCGACGAGGCGGACCAGCCCTCGAACGAGGTCGGGTGGCGTGTACCAGGCTCCACGATTGCGGCGGACCGAGGCCGAAACCGCCTGCTCATGGACCAGGCCGGGCAGCCACGGATTGGCCCAGCCGCCGGGCGGTTCGTCGGCGCCGTTGAGTTCGAGGGGTGCCGGTAGCGCCGCCACGGATGCCGTCTCGGCGGTCAGCGTCTCGACAGCCCGCTCGGCCACGGAGCCGACCAGGGCCATGGCGTCGAGATCGCCCCCGTCAGGAACGGCATCTCGGACCAACCGGGCGGCCCACTGTTTGAGGGGGTCGACCGGGGTCAGCCGTCGACGGTTGGATCCCATCCGGCCAGGTCATGCAGGCGCTCGTCGTTGGAGAACATCTCCACGATGGGGATGTCGAGCGCCAGCCGTTTCTGAAGCCGCTTCACGTCCAGTTCCTGGTTCCAGAGCACCAACGTGACCGCCAGACCCGATTCACCGGCCCGGGCCGTTCGCCCCGATCGGTGCAGGTAGGTCTTGTGATCCTCGGGCGGGTCGAAGTGGACCACGATGTCGACGTCATCGACATGGATACCCCGGGCGGCGACGTCTGTGGCGACCAACGCCTGCAGATCGCCCTCGGAGAATCGGTTGAGCGCCTTCTCGCGGTGCCGTTGGCGGAGGTCACCGTGGATCGGCTGAGCCTGAACCCCGAGTTTGCCGAGATCCGCGGCGAGCCGATCGCAGGCCCGCTTGGTGTTGCAGAAGACCATCGTCCGCTTCGCCGCCTTGACGATCTCGGCAACGACCCGGTTGCGGTCCATATCGTGAACGGCCACGAACCGGTGGCCCATCTGCTCGACGGTGACCTCCGGTTCCTCCACCTCGTGGCGAACCGGATCGTTCTGGTAGCGGCGAACCAGGGAATCAACGGCACCGTCGAGGGTTGCGGAGAACAGCAGGGTTTGATGGTTGCCCTCGATCCGTCGCAGGATCCACTCGACCTGCGGCAGGAAACCCATGTCGGCCATCCGGTCGGCTTCGTCTATCACGACACGCCTGACATCGGTGACGGAGACATCGCCCCGATCGAGGAGGTCGATCATCCGGCCCGGGGTGGCCACGATGAGTTGTACGCCGTTTCGAATCTGTTTGATCTGCTTGTCGATGTCGGATCCACCGTAGACGGCCATCGACGCCAGCCCCTTGGCCTCGGCCAACGGCTCGAGTTCACCGAGGACCTGGATGGCGAGCTCACGGGTCGGCACGAGGACGAGCGAATCGACCGCCTTGCTGCCGTCCGGATCCATGCGCTGCACCGTGGGGAGCCCGAAGGCGAGGGTCTTACCCGATCCGGTCTGCGCCTTGCCGCAGACGTCGAGCCCTTTGAGGGCGTCCGGAATGGTGAGTTCCTGGATGGGGAAGGCCTCGGTGATTCCCTTGGCCGCCAGCGCATCGACCAGATCTTCGGCCACGCCGAGCTCAGAGAATGTAGTTCCCACTATGAGTCTTGCCGTCCCTTCTCGAACGAGTTGACCACCATGGTCGTGTTCACGAGGGTATCCACTGGACAACTCAGCGCCGAGCATCGACAAGACATCGCCACACGACCGTCTCGAAATCAGGCTCGTTTCTCGCTACGGTGCCAATCATGACGGCTCCGAGAACGACAGCGTTGCGGTCGATGCAGGACTGGCCGGTGACCTCCTGGGCCGGTGCGTGGACGAGCGGCGACGGGCGGTACGAAGCGGACGGCGAAACCGGGCGGGTGTTCCCACTGGCCTCGGTCACCAAGCTCCTGTTCGCCTACGCGATGCTGATCGCCGTCGAGGAGGGTTCCGTTGCGCTCGACGAACCGGCCGGTCCGCAGGGCTCGACGGTCGCCCATCTGCTGTCCCACAGCTCGGGACTGGCCCCGGAGGCCACCAGCCCCGGCGGTCCGGTGTTCGCCCCGGTCGGCGCCCGCCGGATTTACTCGAATCAGGGTTTCGAGGTGCTCGGCCAGGTTCTGGCCACAAACACCAACATGACGCCGGCCGAGTACCTGCGCCTCGCGGTGTTCGAGCCGCTGGCGATGGATGACAGCTCGCTGGACGGCTCACCGGCCCACGGTGGCTTGAGCACCGTGGCGGACCTCGTGGCATTCTGCCGGGAGCTGCTGGCGCCAACGCTCATCGACCCGACGACGCTGCAACGGGCTAGGGCGCCGTTCCTTCCCGAGCTCGGCGGCGTTCTGCCGGGCTTCGGTCGCCAGGATCCCAACCCATGGGGCCTGGGCTTCGAGATCCGGGCCGGCAAGCACCCCCACTGGACCGGGACCACCAACTCGCCGATGACGTACGGCCATTTCGGTGCATCGGGAACATTCCTGTGGGTCGACCCGGATCGCTCGCTGGCCTCGGTCGTGTTGACCGATCGGCGCTTCGGGCCTTGGGCCGCCGAGGCGTGGCCACCCCTCTGCGATTTTGTGCTCGCGGTCCACGGGTCGCAGCCCGGGGGCTAACGAGGGCAGCGGCACCGCCGATGGAGTCGGGCATGCCCCGGTCACTTCTGCCCGACGCCGAATCCATCGCCCGCCAGATCCTGCAACGGAACGGACTGACCGGGCGGGATCTGCGGCGAGCACCGAGCACAAGCAACGAGGTGTTCCTGGCCGACGACCATGTCATCCGGATCAACCGCGACAGCGCCAACGCCGTTCGGCTGCTCCGCGAGGCCGAGCTGTGTCTCGCCCTGCCCCGTCTCCGATGGACGCCCGAGATCGTCGAATACGGACGCCTGAACGGTACGGCGTTCCTGATCGTGCGCCGCAAAGGGGGTATGACGCTGTCCCGCTGGTGGCCCGACATGCGCCCGAGTCAGCGGCGCGAGGCGATCGAACAGCTTGCGGGTTGCATGCGGGCCGTTCATTCGACGACGGTGCCTGACGGACTCGACCCGATCACCGACACCCCGCAGCTCCTGGGCTCGGCCGGGAATCCGGCCCTTCCCGTCCTTCACGGCCTGCAGGGGCTGCGGTCGGTGGCCAACATAGACCCGTCGCTGATCGACGACCTGGAGTCAACGGTCCACTCGCTGGCGTCGTCGCTCGAGATGTATCCGGAGAGCGGGCTTGTCCACGGCGACCTCTCACTGGAGAACGTGTTGTGGGACGGCTCATCGATCAGTGCAATTCTCGACTTCGAATGGGCTCGTGGGGCGCCGCGCGAACTCGATCTCGATGTATTGTGCCGCTTCCTCGTACTCCCGGACCTTCATGTGCCCGAGGCCTACCGGGGTCGGGTCGGTCCCGGCGATTATCGGGAGGTGATCGGCTGGCTGGCCGACTCGTATCCCGAGCTGTTCTCCCCCGCCGATCTGGATCGACGGCTCACCCTCTTCGCCGTCGCCTATGAGGTGCGGGCCGTGCTGGCGAACCCGCCGAAGGTAGCGTCGGACAGGCTGTCGCCCGTCCATCCCTACCGGAGGCTGATCGACGTTGCCGCCGACGGCGGTCCCGCTGCGAGCCTCGTTCGACCGCTCATCCACCGGGGAGCCTCTCACCGACGCTGAGAATCCGATGCGGCCCCCGAAATACGGATTGGGGTGCGGATTGGCCCGGCGCCAACGAGAAAGGCCCGTGACCAACTACATTGGATGACCGTGACAGCGCAACCGGACGGAATCAAAGCCCCTGAAACCGATCTGACCGAGGCCTGGATCGTCGAACCGGTCGGCCCGCTGGTGGGCGACGTGTCGGTCAAAGGCTCGAAGAACGCCGTGACCAAGCATCTGGTGGCAGCCCTCCTCGGCGACACCCCGTCGACGATCAGCAACTGCCCTGCGGTCGGCGACGTCGACATCACGGTCCAGATGCTGGAAGCGCTCGGCTGTGTCGTCGAGCGCAACAACGGCGAGACCGTCGTCGATTCCCGCAGCCTCACGAGCAGCCGAGTCCCCTTGACCTTCAGTGGCATGAACCGCATCCCGATCCTGATGCTCGGGCCGCTGCTGCATCGCGTCGGTGAGGCGTTCGTTCCGCTGGTCGGCGGAGACGACATCGGCGCTCGACCGCTCGATTTCCACGTCGACGCATTGCGCAAGATGGGAGCCGAACTCGAGCTGACCGCCGATGGGCTGGAAGCCAAGGCCGGCCGGTTGAAGGGCGCCCACATCGAACTTCCCTACCCCTCCGTCGGCGCCACGGAGACCGTGCTCATGACCGCGGCGATAGCCGACGGACGCACGGTGCTCGATGGAGGCGCATTGGAGCCGGAGGTCATCGAACTCGCTCTGTTCCTTCAGCGGATGGGCGCACACATCGAGATGCGTCCCAACCGTCGCTACGTGATCGACGGTGTCGATCGCCTCTCGGGTGCGTCGCTTCGCCTGCAGGGCGACCGGATCGAGGCCTTCTCCTACCTGGTGGCGGGCTTGATCACCGGCGGTCAGGTGACCGTCCACGGACTGAGCCAGGATCGTCTGGTCACCGCAATCTCGACGCTGTCCCGGATGGGGGCCACGTTCGAGATCACCGACACGTCGGTTTCGGCCCAGGCCGACCACCTGAAGGCCGCCGCAGTGGAAACCGACACCCATCCCGGTTTCATGACCGACTGGCAGTCACCGATGGTTGCGCTTTTCACCCAGTGCGACGGTCTGTCGGTCATGTACGAGACGGTCTACGAGAACCGGTTCACCTACGTCCCCGCCCTCAAGAAGATGGGGGCTCAGATCGAGTCCTACAACACGCCTCTCGGCAGCATCAAGGGCCGATTCGTCGGCTCATCGACGGCCTGTTCAGTGGTGGTCCGAGGCCGCACACCGCTCCATGGCGCGGATGTGGTCGTACCCGACATCCGGGGCGGTTTCGCCTACGTTCTTGCCGCCGCGGCGGCCGAAGGCCGTACGACGATAACCAACACACACCATCTCGACCGAGGCTACAACACGCCGATCGCCAACTTCCGCGGCTTGGGCCTCAACATCGAGCGGGCGATGGTGCCGAAGAACCCGACCTGAGCGACCTGTTCTCGAGGTTCGGTGTCGCCGAGATGAACCCGGCTGTGCGTTCGCGGGCGAAAACGAACGGAAGTGGTCGATTTCACCCGTTTTCGACGGAGTCGGCCTCGAGGGTGGACGGGTCGACGGACTCGCCATCGCTCTCGTCGGCCCAGAAGGACGGGTTGCCCCGGCGCATCCATGCCAGGGCGGCCAGACCGCCTGCGACGGCCAGACCGCTCATCCAGTGGTTGACCCGGATCCCGAGTAGCTCGGTGGCCGCGTCGATTCGCACCGTTTCGACCAGGAACCGTCCGATCCCATAGCCGATGACGTAGAGCGGCAGGATCATCCCCCGCTTGAGAACACCGCGCCGATCGATCCAGACGAGGAAGCCGGCCAGCAGCAGGTTCCAGGTGGCCTCGTAGAGAAAGGCGGGATGAAACGTGGGCTCGGACGCAAACTGGGCCGGCCGGTGGGCCTCGTCGATCTCGACGGCCCACGGGAGGTCGGTGGGCCCACCGAAGATCTCCTGATTGAACCAGTTGCCGAACCGGCCGATGGCCTGGGCGACGGGAATGCCCGGGATGGCGGCGTCGAGCAGGTTGCGAAGATCACCGTCGGTGCCCCGCAAGCGGCGGCGGGCCACCAGGTAGCCGACACCGATACCACCGATCAGGCCGCCGGGGATGCCCAGACCGCCCTCCCAGATCTTGATCCAGTCGGTTATCGGTCGCCAGTCGGTGATGACGTGGTAGATCCGGGCGCCGATGACCCCGGCGGGCACCGCCCATTTGGCGATTTCCGGTATGTCGTCGGGGTGGCCTCCCGTCCTCGTCCAACGCCGCTGGGCCATCACCACGGCCACGACGACACCGAGGCCGATACAGAGCCCGTAGTAGTTGAGTGTCATTGGACCAATTTCGAGACCCGTTGACGACGGGCTCGGAATCGACGCGGTCATCTTCGGCAACACACCCTCGACCATCACCGGCGACCCACCTCGTAGCTCACAGTTTCTCCATTCGATCACACATCGGACCGGCCCGATCCGATGGCCCGAGGGGGTAACCGGCACAGTGCCGTCGCGCTTCCCATTCGGACTGGATTCGACCCAGGTTACTGGAGCTGTTCTCCGGTCAAGGCGAACAGGTCCTCGGCACCGGCCATCACGGCGCCGGCCAGGCCGTCGGCCATCGGCAGCAGCTGCTCCCCGAAGAACTTGGCGGATATCAGGCGGGCCCGATTGAAATCGGCGTCACCGTCGAGCTGGGAGGCAGCGGCCAGGGCCGCCTTCGCCACCAGCCCTCCGCAGACGACCGTGCCGAGCAGACGCAGGTACGGCGACGATGCGGCGAGGGCGTCGTTCGGGTCGGCCATCCCGTTTTCGATCAGCCAACGGGTGGCGCGGCGCGCCGTGTCGGCCGCGGCGTCGAGATTGCGGGCGAACACCGCCAGCTCCTCGACCTCACCCAGCGATTTCGCCCTCTCCGTGATGATGTCGAGTTGTTCGAGCACCACGTCGCCACCCCGCATCGGCAGCTTGCGGCCCACGAGGTCGGCGGCCTGAATACCGTTGGTGCCTTCGTAGATGGCGGCGATGCGGATGTCGCGATAGTGCTGGGCGACTCCCGTCTCCTCGACGTACCCCATCCCGCCGTGGATCTGGAGAGCGAGCGAGGTGAGTTCGTTGCCCAAATCGGTGCACAGGCTCTTCGACAGCGGGATCAGCAGGTCGGCCCACTCCTGGTGACGCCGGCGGGCATCGGGATCGGTGGCCGCCGTGACCCGGTCGAGCGCTGCCGCGTTCTCGTACAGCAGGCACCGCATGGCGTCGATCCAGGATCGTTGGGTCATCAGCATCCGGCGGACATCGGCGTGGTCGATGATCGGGCTCTTGGTGCCGGGTGGGGCGCCGACCGCGGTGCCCTGAACACGTTCCTGGGCGTACTCGAGCGCCTGCTGGTAGGCCCGCTCGGCGATGGCCAGGCCCTGGAGACCGACCGACAGCCGGGCGTTGTTCATCATCGTGAACATGTTCCGCATGCCGGCGCCCTCGTCACCGATCAGCCACCCGATTGCGCCGCCGCCGTCTCCGAAGCTCAAAACGCAGGTCGGGCTGCCGTGAATACCGAGCTTGTGCTCGATCGAGACACACGAAACGTCGTTGCGCTCCCCCGGCGTGCCGTCGGCGTTCAGCAGGTACTTGGGCACCAGGAACATCGAGATGCCTTTGGTTCCCGGCGGAGCGCCGGGAGTGCGGGCCAGCACGAGGTGAATGATGTTCTCCGACAGGTCGTGTTCACCGTAGGTGATGTAGATCTTCTGACCGGTGAGGCGGAACGACCCGTCGCCGACGGGTTCGGCCTTGGTCGTCAACGCGCCGACGTCGGAGCCGGCCTGCGGCTCCGTGAGGTTCATCGTGCCCGTCCACTCGCCGGTCAACATCTTCGGAAGGTAGGTCTGGCGCTGCTCCTCGGACCCGTGATGCATCAAGGCGTCGATCGCCCCCTGGGTGAGCAGCGGGCAGAGGGAGAACGACATGCAGGCGCTGGTCAACATCTCCTGGATGGCGATGGCCGTGATCCACGGGAACCCTCCGCCCCCGTACTCGGGGTCGAACGGCACGGCACCGAATCCGGAGGCCACGAACTGGTCGTAGGCGGATCGGAAGCTGTCGGGCAGTGTGACTTCGCCGTCGTTCCAGCTGGCGCCGATCTGGTCGCCGTCGCGGTTGATCGGTGCAATCACGTCGGCGATGAACCGCCCGACCTCGGCGATGACCATCGACATCGTCTCCGAATCGAGGTCTTCGAAGGGGCCACTTCCCAACAGGTCGTCGAGATCGACCACGTGCCGGAGCACGAATTCGATGTTGGCGATCGGTGGCGTGTAGTCGGACATCGTTGGCGACACCTCCAGAGGGTTCGAATCACCCAGTTTACTTCCTGGCCCGGCGACCACGGGAACGGGGCGGCCGGTCGAATGCGGGCGACCGGGTGGCGCTAGGATCGACCAAATGGCCGTCGAGCCCAACCTGGTCCAGCTCGGTCAAGGTGTGTACGCCTTCACCCACCCCGATCCCCGGTTCGGTCACTCGAACGTGGGGCTGGTCATCGACCAGGACGGACTGACATTGATCGACACGACGGCCACCCCGGCCCAGGCCGAGGTGACGGCTCGGGCCGTCGACCGGTTGGCCGGCGAACTCGGCCTGCCGATCAAACGAGTGGTGCTCACGTCGAGTCGGGTGGCCTTCAGCGGGGGCAGCGGAATCTTCTGGTCGGCGGCGTTCTACGGAACCGAGGTAACGAGCGAGCAGCTCGACGCTCCGGCCAACCCACCGGCGTTCAGGGCGCTCCTCCCCCACCTCGCGGCCTCCTATCCAGACGACTTCACCACCCGCCCGATCACCCACACGGTGAACGAGCGAGCGCAGTTGACCGGTGCGATCGCCCTCGACCCCCTGACCGGCGAGTCGGCCGGCAACCTGGTCGCGTTCGTCGAGTCGGCCAAAGTCGTCTTCGCCGGAGCGTTCGCCTCCTTCGGCGTGACCCCGCTGGGCCACGACGCCTATCCCACCGAATGGATCGCCGGACTGCGGGGCATCGCGGGGGCCGGGGTCACCGTCGTCCCAGGGCACGGGCCAGTCGGCGGTGCGGCGGATGTCGAGGATCTGATCGCCTATCTCGAAGCCTGCCTGTCGACCCCCACCGATCGGGCGTTGCCGAGCGGACCATGGGATCGCTGGACGGACCGCCGGTTTGATCCGGTCAACGTCGACCGGGCACGGCTTCTGGCCGCCGGGCGCGATGAACCGCCGGCCTCGATGTTCGCCCTGCTCGGCCTGTAGGCGAAACCGCCGGGAGAGCGGGCGCCGGCGTCAGGCCAGTTGCGCCTCGACCTTGTCCATCGCATCTTCCTCGGTGACGTCGAGAGCGAACGACAGCTCCGAGACCAGGACCTTTCGAGCCCGGGTGTACATGCTCTTTTCGCCCGCAGAGAGGCCCTTGGACTTCTCGCGCAGCGCCAGGTTGCGGACGACTTCGGCCACCTGGTAGACGTCGCCCGATTTCAACTTCTCCTGATGGTTCTTGAACCGCCGACTCCAGTTGGCCGGCTCCCGAACGTCTTTCATGCTGAGCAGATCGAACAGATCCTCGACATCGGACTCGCTGATCGGCATTCTCATACCGACCTCCTCGACCATGTCGACGGGTACACGGACGGTCAGGTTGTCGTGCACCGCCTGGAGCACGAAATACTTCTTCTTCTCGCCGTCGACTTCG
>JAOTVU010000228.1 GCA_029863385.1 Acidimicrobiia bacterium | reverse complement strand
CACCGGTGTGAAGCGTTGGTCGCGCACGGTCGCGCCGGGCGGGACGACCCACATCGCCGAACGGGTGATGTCATGTACCGCTGCGGCGAAGGCCGCCCGAGGCGCGGCTTCGACCTGGGCCAGCTCTTCGATCGGATCGATCGTGGATGCGCCCTGCAGCCGGTGGTAGGCCGCAGTGCTGGCCCTGGCCACCGGAGCGCCGTCATCATCGACCAGACGGCGCCGCTTTCGCACGTAGTCGTCGACCTCCTGGGCCGTGGGGCCTTCGAACGCAAACCGATTGAGTTCCATGACCATGATGGAGAACACGTCGTCGACGTCGGCGGCCCGACAATCCGCGGCCAGCGTCAGGAGGGTTGCCGACGCATTCAGTGGTTGGAGGTTGGAGTTGACGGAATAGGACATCCCCTCGGTCGTCCGCAGCCGCTCGGTGAGCCGGTCGGTCACCATGGCCAGACCGGCAGCCACCAGCGGTGACCGATCCATCACGTTGACCACGCCGGGGCCGGGCACCGAATCGACGAAATAGACCGGTTCGGCCAGAGGGCGCCGTTGCATCCGCACGGTGGGACGGCGGCGGCCCCGACGCATACCGGCCAGGGACGGCCGGAGCGGTTCGGGGCCGGCGAACCACATCACCATGTTCTGAAGGGTGAACCATTCCTCCAACCAGTGCTCAAGTGTCGCCGGCGTCGCCTGCCACAGGCCCATTTCGGGCAACGCCATCGAGCCGACACCGTTCGCCCCGTAGAGCACCGCCAGGGCCGAGGCCGCCGATGACACGCCGTTGCGTTCCGACTCGGCCACAAGAACCCTGCGCTCGACGTCGAGCCGATCGTAGGGGAGGTTCGACAGGGCGGCGACAACGGAATCGACGAAGTGGAGGACGTCGTCGGGAGAACCCCTGGCAATGAAGTTGGTGGTCGTTGAGTCGACGAAGCCGTTGTAGTCGTAGTCGACGTTCAACGTGCTGAGCGCCAGGTGTTCGATGAGGTGGGTGAACCCACGACGAACGAACGCCTCGTCGCTGAGACCGACACGTACGATGATGCCTCCGGTGAGATGCCGGCTGTCGCTCGGCACCCACAGCACCGGCACTCCGTCGATCTCCACTTCCAGCACATCGTCCGCCACGGCGCGCCCTTTCCCGGTTGCCCCGCCAACCATAGAGCGGTTCGAGCCGAACCAGTCGAGCAAAAGACCCCAGTAGGGCGGGAATATTCGACCTATGGTCGGCGATGGGCCACGATGGACCGATGAGCAGCACAACCTCCCCCGACGGCTCCGGCGCCGGCGGTCGCCCGGTTGCCGTCACCCGCAAGCCGAGCAACTCGATCGACGACTGGGGCGCCGTTGTCGCCGATCTCAACCGGCTTCTTCGTCTCCGTACGACGCCGATCGGGATGAAGCTGTTCGAATCAGTGGCGGAGATGGAGGCCGTTCCCCGGATTCGTCGACCGCAGCACGTGCACACCGCTGACCAGATCGTATCGATGGCGTCGCGCCTCAACTGGACCGTCGGGATCACCAGCGACGACCTCGTCGGATCCCAGTGCGGGGCGGTCCTGGGACTCCGCCCTCAGGACGACAAGTGGCGTAGCGGCGCACACATGGCCGGGGTCTGGTTCGAGACGGTCGACGACTCGGCCGCTCATCAGGCGGCGATGCCGGTGGTGCCCGCCGGTCGGTTCTCTGCCATGGCGGTCTCACCGCTGGTCACCGGCCGTCTCGATCCGCCCGATATCGCCATGATCTACGCCAACCCGGCTCAGATGATCCTGTTCATCAACGGCCTGCAGTGGTCGGGCTACCGCAAGCTCGAATGGGCGTGCGTCGGTGAATCGTCATGTGCCGACTCGTGGGGTCGGGCACTGTCCACCGGCGAACCGAGCCTGTCCATCCCCTGCTTTGCCGAGCGGCGCTACGGTGGCGTGCCCGACGACGAGCTGCTGATGGCCCTGCCACCCCACTACCTGCCGAAGGTCATCGCCGGCCTCGAGGCGCTCTCCGCCAACGGCCTCCGGTATCCGATTCCGCCCTACGGCATCCAGTCCGATGCGCGGGCCGGGCTCGGTGCATCCTACGGCTGACCGCAGCGACTACCTCTGGCCCCGGATGCCCCGCCATCCCCGCTTCATGAGCGAGATCTGGGCCCACAGCGACCAGAGTGAGAGGACGAAACCGCCGAGCGCCGAGAGGCGGATCCAGTTCTTCAATGAATCAACCGTCGACTCGATCAGATCGCCGGTGCCCGACACCGAGGTCTGCATGTCGTTGATTCGGTCACCGATCCGGGCGGCCTGTGCCGGTGACAGCGAGTCGACGGCGAGCGCGACGCCATTGGATTCATCGGCCCCCTGTTTGAAGTCGTTCAACGAGGACGACAGCTCCGACTTGTCGATCGGCAGCCACCGGTAGAGAACGTGATCGTCGATCGCGGAGAACGCCTGCGACGCCGAGGTCGCAGAGTCGGCCAGACCGTCGAGTCTGGCTCGCAACTCGCGAAAGTCCGAACCCGACACGCCGTCGCGATCGATCAGATCGTCGGTCTGATCGATCCGAGTCTCCAGACGATCGACGGCGGCCGCCAAAGGCTCGGCCGTCGTCTCGGCAACACTGCTGGCCGAGAACCCGAACCGGATGCAGATGGCCAGGAGGACAAAGGACAGTAGGCAACCGATCAGGCCGAGCGCAGCGGCCAGCATCCCGGCCAGGCGGCTTCCCACTCCGGCGCCCCGGCGGACAACGAGGGTCGGAGGAACAGTCGTCGCGCCGTCGGCCCCTTCGAGGACCGTCCGTGGCTCCTTCTCGCCGTCGCCGTCCTTGGGGTGATCGTCCTCGTCCGCCGAAGCGAGTTCGAGCTCGTCGCCGGACGTGCCGCCGGAGGCTTTGTCGCTGCCCTTACCGCCTCTTGTGTCGTCCCCACTCATCCTCGCCTCAATTCTCCGGCTCCCCGACGAAGCCGACCGGGTAAAGAGTAGGCCAAGGCGGAGTTCGTGCCGGCGATTGTCCAGGTCGTATCGTGTGACCATGTCATTCGCCCACCGAACCATTCTGTCCTCCGGTCATCGGATCCACTGCGTCGAGGCTCGGGAGTCGGTCGATTCCGACCGGCCGGTCGTGGTGTTGATCCACGGCTTCCCGGAGAGCTGGTATTCGTGGCGTCATCAGATCCCGGCGCTGGCGGAGGTCGGATTCCGTCCGCTGGCCATCGACGTCCGCGGCTACGGTCGCTCGGCCGCGCCGCCCGACGCGGAGGCCTACGCCATGACCGCCCTGGTCGGTGATGTGGTCGCCCTGCTCGACGACGTCGACGCTGATCGCGCTGTGATCATCGGCCACGACTGGGGTGCCCCCATTGCGTGGACGACGGCCCTGTGGCGGCCCGACCGGGTCCGGGGTGTGGTCGGGATGTCGGTGCCCTACAACCCCCGTGGGGATGTCGAACCGCTCGATGCCTTCCGGGCCCTGGCCGGTGACGAGATCTTCTACATCGACCACTTCCAGCAGCCCGGTCTGGCCGAGTCGGAAGCCGAGGCCGATCTGGCGTCGTGGCTCCGCGGGTTCTACTTCTCCGCCTCGGCCGAGTGCGATTTCTCGAAACCGTCGATGGGATTTGTGAGTCCGGGCGGGCGTATGTCCGATCGGTTTCAACAACCGGCCGACGGGCAGATGGCGTGGATGACCGATGACGACTTCGCGTTCTATCTCGGCGAATTCGAGCGGACCGGGCTGACCGGCGGCTTCAACCGCTATCGCAACATCACCAGGGATCACCACCAACTCAGCGCCTGGCGGTTCGCTCCCGTCACCGTGCCGTCGCTGTTCATCGGCGGCGACCGCGACGGGCCGACGATCCTCGGGGCAAGAGCCATCGAGAACTTCGGCACCAACCTTCCCAACCTCGTCGGCAGCCACATCGTCGAGAACTGCGGACACTGGGTTCAGCAGGAACAACCCGAGGAGGTCAATCGCCTGCTGATCGACTTCATCACCGGACTGGGCTAGCGAAATCCCCGAACAGTACGGTTGCTGATCGTGCGTAGTGCCAAGGACTTCTTCAAACCACTTGCGGTCGGTGCGCCGGAGCCGGTGCGGGAGATCCCGGTCAAACCGAGCCGGATGATCCACTTCTTCCCGCCGTCGATTCCCAAGATGGTCGCCAAGGTCCCCGATATCGCCCCAACCGTCGACATCCTCCTCGGCAATCTGGAGGACGGCGTACCGATGGCCGACAAGGAGGCCGCTCGGGCCGGACTGGTCGAGGTTGGGGAGACGGTCGAGATGGGTTCGACCCAGCTGTGGACCAGGGTCAACTCGCTCGACTCACCGTGGTGTCTCGACGATCTCACCACGCTGGTGACCGAGATCGGCGACAAGCTCGACGTGATCATGATCCCGAAGGTCGAGGGTCCGGAGGACATCCACTACGTCGACCGGCTCCTCGCCCAGTTGGAGGCTCGAGCCGGGCTGACGAAACCGCTGCTGGTCCATGCCATCCTGGAGACGGCCCGGGGTGTGGCCAACGTCGAGGAGATCTGCGCCGCCTCACCCAGGATGCAGGGCCTGTCGCTGGGACCCGCCGATCTGGCCGCCAACCGGCGGATGAAGACCACCCGGGTCGGTGGCGGCCATCCCGGCTACCTGGTACGCCAGGATCCGCCGTCCGGTTCCGGCGAACGTGGCCCAGACCACGAAGCCGATCGCACCACCTACCAGCAGGATCTGTGGCACTACACGATCGCCCGGATGGTCGACGCCTGCGTGGCCAACGGCATCCTGCCGTTCTACGGTCCGTTCGGCGACATCGCCGACACGGTGGCCTGCGAGGACCAGTTCCGTAACGCCTACCTGCTCGGCTGTGTCGGAGCCTGGTCGCTCCACCCGGTTCAGATCGGGATCGCCAAGAAGGTGTTCTCGCCCGATCCGGCCGAGGTGGCCCACGCCCAGCGGGTGATCGAGGCCATGGGCGACGGCACCGGCGCCATCATGCTCGACGGCAAGATGGAGGACGACGCATCGGTCAAGCAGTGCCATGTGGTGGTCGAGCTGGCCCGTTCACTGGCCGAGCGTGACCCCGACCTCGCTGCCGCCTACGGGTTCCGGTGAGGATTCGATGAGCAGCGAGACGCCGATGATGTCCGACAGCGTGCTCCGACCGAGGCGATCGGTTCTCTACATGCCGTCGTCGAACGAGCGGGCTCTCGAGAAGGCCAAGACGATCCCGGCCGATGCGCTGATCTTCGATCTGGAGGACGCCGTGGCCCCGGACGCCAAGGTCACGGCCAGGGCTCAGGCGGTGGCCGCCGCCTCGGCCGGCGACTACGGCCGCCGGGAGATCACGATCCGCTGCAACGGGCTCGACACACCCTGGGGGGCCGACGATCTGGCGGCGACTGCGGCGTCGGGCGCCGACGCCGTCGTCATCCCGAAGGTCGACTCGATCGAGTACCTCGACCGGATCGCCGCCGCCCTTGACAACGGTGGCGCCCCCGACGACATGGTGATCTGGGCCATGATCGAGACACCGACGGCCATCTTCGATGTGCGGTCCCTGGCCGCCCACCCGAGTGTGGCGGTTCTCGTGATGGGGACCAACGACCTGGTCAAGGAACTCCGCGCGGCGCCCGGGGAGGGACGCTCGACCCTCACCCCCTATCTGGCCACAGCGGTGCTGGCGGCCCGGGAGGCCGGCAAAGCCATCCTCGACGGGGTCTACAACAACGTCAAGGACCCCGACGGGTTCCGGGCCGAGGCGGTGCAGGGTTTCGCCATGGGTTTCGACGGCAAGACCCTCGTCCACCCGTCGCAGGTCGATCCAACGAATGAGAT
>JAOTVU010000075.1 GCA_029863385.1 Acidimicrobiia bacterium | reverse complement strand
TCGCGGGAATTCGACTCGTTCACCTTCGACCTGGCCTGCTGGTTCACCGGGGAGGATGCCGCGCTGGCCGCCACCGAGGACGGAGCGGAGAGTCCTCCACCCAACGATTACCACATCCGCAACGAGAACCCGGCCGAACGGTTCCTGATCCCGGCACCGGAGGCGACCGTCGAGTTTCTCGGCGATCCCGGCGACCCTTCGACGGTCGAGACGATCGACTACCCGACGTGGGTGTCGTTGGCCCCGGACCGCTCGTTCGAGCCCGGCGTGTGGGTCGAGATCAGCGACGGTCTGGTCGTCGCCATCGAGGAGCAGTACCAGCCGTGAGAGCGGTCTACGTTGGAGAACCGTCGGCGGCACGGAGACCGGCGAGCACCCGGTCCGGTGTCAGCGGGAACTCGGTGAACCAGACGCCGGTTGCGTCGTGGAGGGCCGCGACAACGGCCGGGGCGTAGGTCATGAACGGCATCTCGGCCATGCCCCTCGCTCCCCACGGGCCCCGGGGATCGGCCAGCTCCATGACCACGCTGTTGATCTCGCCGGGCATGTCGCCGATGCCGGGAATCAGGTAGGTGCTGAGCCGGGGGTTGAGCACCCGCCCGTCGGCGACCCGGAGTCTTTCGCTCAACGTGTAGCCGTGGGCCTGGGCCACCGCCCCCTCGATCTGGCCGACGACGAGTGCCGGGTTGATGGCCCGCCCGACATCGTGGGTGCTGGTCACGCGGTCGACCACGATGTGACCGGTCTCGACGTCGACGGTCAACTCGATGGCCTGGGCCACATAGCCATAGCTGAAGTTCGGATTGCAGATGCCCGTCTCGGGATCGAGCGCTTCGGTCGGGGGTGGCACGTAGCGGAATCGACCGCGGGCCGGGCGGTCGCCGTCGCGCCACGCCTTCTGGGCCTCCTCGGCCGCACCGAGGATCGAGTTACCGGCCATGAACGTCAGCCGGGAGGCCGACGCCGACCCGGAGTCGCCGGTCGACGAGGTGTCGGAGAACCGCCCCTCCATCCGGTCGAGCGGTACCCCGGTGGCCTCGGCCGCCATCTGCAGGAACGCAGTGTGCGAACCCTGCCCGACGTCGGCCCCGGCGTGGTAGAGCTCACCTCGATCCGGTTCGTCGGCACCCTCGTCGCCGTGCAGGACGATCTCGGCCTCGCACCGTTCGGGGAAACCGAACGAGAACCCCACGTTCTTGAAGGCGCAGGCGAAACCCCGGCCCCGCCGGAGGGCTGACGCCGAAGGCGGTAGCGAGGCAAACGGGGAGAACGGCTCGGCGCCACGAACACCGGCCGGGTCATCGGCAACGTCGGGCGGCGCATCGAAACCGGAGGCGAACCCACTCTCGAAGCCGCTTGCGGCCGCGCAGCGGTCGATCACCTGGGGCAGGGTCACCCCCTCGGGCATCGGTGACTGGGTGATGAAGACCGACCCGTCACGCAGGGTGTTGCGGCGCCGGATCTCCACCGGGTCCATGCCCAGCGCCCCGGCCAGGCGGTTCATCTGAGACTCGGCGGCAAAGGCCGCCTGGGGCCCACCGAAGCCCCGGAACGCGCCACCGGGCACGGCGTTGGTGTAGACGGCATGGGAGTCGATGTGGGCGTTGGGGACCTCGTAGGGGCCTCCCTGGCCGATGTGGAGGTTGCCCAGGACCTTGTTGGAGGTGTAGTTGTAGGCGCCGGCGTCGAGCCACGCCTCGCTCTCCACGGCCACGATGCGACCCTCGGCGTCGGCCCCCCATTTGGCCCGGATCCGCCCCCGATGCCGTTTGTGATGGCCGACGATCGACTCCTCCCGGGACCACACGGTGGCAACCGGCCGGGTCTCACCCTGCTGCGACAAACGCCAGGCGGCCAGCGCCATCACGATCTGCAGCGACATGTCCTCCCGCCCGCCGAACGCCCCGCCTATCGCCGGATAGATGACCCGAACCTGGTCGAGTTCCATGCCCAGGGCGTGGGCGATCTGCTCGCGGTCCTCATGGGTCCACTGGCCGGCGACCTCGACGGTCACCCGCCCTGCGTCGTCCATGTAGGCCACGGCGGCCTCGGGCTGGAGGTAGGCGTGCTCCTGGTGGGGGAGCTCGTAGGTCGCTTCGACGACGACCGTGGCTGCGGCCCAACCGTCGTCCATCGAGCCCTTCCGGATCCTGTAGGAGTGGTAGTTGTTGGTCTCGGCGCCGTTCTCCGGGTGGATCAGCGGAGCGTCGGCGGCGAGGGCGGCGTCGATGTCGGACAGGATCGGCAGCGGTTCCCACTCGGCGTCGATGGCGGCCGCCCCGGCCTCGGCCGCCTCCACCGTCTCGGCGATGACGACGGCCAGGTGGTCGGCCTCCCAGCGGGAGATGTCGCAGGGCACATCGGAGGCTCCGGTGTGTTCGGTCGAGATCATGACCGGCTGGTCGAACAGCGTGAGACCGTACTCGTTGACCGGAACGTCGGCCCCGGTGAGCACCATGACCACGCCGTCGGTGGCTCGGGCGGCCGACACGTCGAGCGCGAGCAGCCGGGCGTGGGGCTGGTCGGTGAAGACGACCTTGGCCCACAGAGCGTCGTCGGGGATCCGGTCGGCCGGGTACTGGGCCTCGCCGGTGACCTTGGCGTGACTGTCGACGCGAACGGGGGTGGCGCCGACACCCATCACGAACCGTCCTTCCCGGCTCCGTCACGGTCACCGTCGCCGCCGGCGGCCACGGCAACCGCCACGGCCGATTCGATCGCCTTGTAGCCGGTGCAGCGACAAAGGTTTCCCGACAATCCAAGCCGCACCTGCTCGGGCGTCGGCGTCGGCTTCTCGTCGAGCAGCGCCGCGCACGACACCAGGAAACCCGGTGTGCAGAACCCGCACTGTACGGCGCCGGTCCGGATGAACGCATCCTGGATCGGCGCCAGCATCCCGTCGGTGGCCAGTCCCTCGACGGTGACGACGGTTGCGCCATCGGCCCGAGCAGCCGGCGTCAGACATCCCATCACCGCTCTCCCGTCGAGCAACACCGTGCAGGCCCCGCACTCACCCTCGGCACACCCCTCCTTGACCCCCCGCAACCCCGGCTGCTCCCTCAGCCAATCCAGTAGGGTCCGCCCGACCGCCCCCGCCGCTGCCACCTCCGCGCCATTCACCGCTGCGGTGATGACCGACCCCCGGTCGAGCACAGGCGGAGCGGCGACAGATCGGTCTCCAACGTGGTGGTCGGTATCGTCATCGGCCGCCGTGTTGGCGGCCGGTGACGATGTTCCGACCGCCACGCCCCCCAAAAGAGGTGGATCCGTCGGCCAACGCTCGCGTTGACGGTCGTCGGCGAGAACCCGCAACGCCCTCTCCATCATCGTCCCCACGATCGAGGCCCGGTATTCGGCGGTGGCGCGCAGATCGTCTATGGGGGAGGCAGCCGCGATCGCCAGGTCCCGACCTCGGGCCACCGCCGGTTCGTCGAGGGGTCCGCCGATGAGCGTCGCGGCCAGATCGGGAACCTCGATCACCGTCGGGGCCACGCTGCCAAGCGCCGCTCGGGCCTCGGTGACCGCACCGTCGTCGTCGAACCCGACGATGACGGCCATGTGCACCACCGAGATGGCCTGGGCACGACGCAGTCCCGCCTTGACGAACACCCCTCGCTGCTTCTCGCCCAGGCCGGGCACGATCAGCGCCGTGACCAGCTCGTTGGGCTCGAGAACGGTGGCCCGAAAGCCGGTGAAGAAATCGGCGATGGCGACGCTGCGGACGCCGCCGGCCGACGTCAGCTCAACCGAGGCCCCCAACGCCAGCAGGGCGGAGATCGTGTCGTTGGCCGGGCTGGCGGTGACCACATTGCCGACAACCGTCGCCCGGTTGCGGAGTTGGGGCGAACCGACCTCGAGGCAGGCCTGGGCGAGTGGCAACAGCCGGTCCCGGCAGGGCTCGCTGGCCACCACCTGATTGTGGGTCACCCCTGCGCCCAGCCGGATTTGATCGTCGTCGGTCTCGGAGATTCCGGCCAGTTCGGCGATGCCGCTGACATCGATCAGCAGCTCCACCGACCGGTGAGCGCCCCGGTCGAGTTCGACGATCAGGTCGGTCCCGCCCGCGATCAGGCGTGCCTGCTCGCGGTGCTGCTCCAACAGTTCGATCACGGCGGCGGCGGTCGACGGTTTCACATAGTGGGGAACCCGGGTGGCCGGTCGCTGAATCTCGTGGAGCGTCATCGCTCGATGTTCGCGATCATCTCGGCCATGGTAGTCAAATCGTACAATCTGTAGATTCCTGTACGCCGGGTGCGCTCGATTAGAGTCTGAGCAGTGTCCGCCAACCAGCGCCCGTGGGGTTCGACACGATGACCGATCTGGTGGCCGAGGCCGATTCCGCTTCGGGCATTCTCGATCGCCGGTACCGGCCCGCGGCCGTTGCCATCTTCACGACGGTCGCCCTCGCCGCGTTCGAGGGAATGGCCGTGTCGGCCGCGCTGCCCCAGGTGGCCGCCGATCTCGGCGACGTCGGCCTGCTGCCGTGGGTCATCACCAGCTTCCTGCTGGCCTCCAGCATCGTGGTCGTCCTCAGCGGGCCGTTCATCGACGGGTTGGGGTCACGCCGGATCTTCCGACTGGCCGTCGTCATCTTCACGGTGACCGGGACAGCTGCCGCCTTCGCCCCGACGATGGCGATCATGATCGCGCTCCGGGTGGTACAGGGCATCGGCGCCGGCCTCCTGTTGGCCTCGACGCTGTCGGGGGTGGCCCTCGTCTACCCTCAACACCTCATCGGCCGGGCGTTCGCCGCGAACTCCACGGTGTGGGGGGTGATGAGCGTGGCCGGTCCGGCGCTGGCCGCGGCGATGTTGACCTACCTCAACTGGCGGTGGATCTTCCTCATCAACCTGCCCCTTGGTCTGATCTCGCTGATCGCCGGTTGGCGCACGCTGCCCGGCCCGGTGGAGGAGGCGTCGGTTCGCCTCGACGTGCGGGGCTCGATCCTCGTCGCCGGTCTGACCACGACCCTGCTGGTCGCTCTCGACGCAATCGGCCCGCTGACGCTGGCCTGGCTGGCGGTCAGCGCCGTCCTCGGCCTCCTCTATCTCCGCCATGCCCGCCGTCACGCCCAGCCGATCGTGCGGCTCGAGCATCTCTTCGCCCAGCCCTACCGTGGGCTGGCCCTCGGCACCGGTCTGCTCCTCGCCGGCGGGATCGCCGTCTCGTCCTACACCCCGCTGTACATCCGGGCCGGTCGGGAAGGCTCGACCGCAGTCACGGCGTGGTCGGTGCTGTTCTTCAGCATCGGGTGGACGGCGGGTGCCAACATCAGCAGCCGGCTGCTCGACCGGTGGTCGGAATCGGCCATCGCCGTGCTCGGCTTCGCCTTCACCGTGCCCGGCCTGATCGGGTTGGCAGTGGTGGCCCGATCGGACATCTCGCTGGTCGTCATCTTCGCCCTGCTCTGCCTGTCGGGCCTGGGAATCGGCTTCTCCACCAATGCCGGTCTGACCCTGCTGCGGGCGGTCACGGCGTCGGCGTCGATCGGCCGGGTCACGTCCGTCTATCAGTTCGCCCGCAGCCAGGGCATCGCGGCCGGGGCGGCCATGGGCGGTGCGGTCATGCTGCTCGTCATCGAACGACAGATCGGCGACGTCGAGGCTGTTCGGCAGGTGCTGGCCGGTGACACCTCGGGTGAGCTCGGCGCCCGTATTCCCGACGCCGTTCAGGCCGGATTCGCCGCCGCGGCGGCCACCGGTGCGGTCGCGGCGGTCGTCGGCGGGTTGATGATGCTGCGGATGCGCTCGTACCTGGCCGAGGCCCGGGCCCGCCGCAGGGCTGTGCAGGATCCCGCCCGTCGGGCAGAATGGAGTGATGGGGAAGCGACGACGTGAGCGGGAGACCGACGAGGTCTTCGTGTCGTATTTCGACACGGCGCTCGGCATCGCCGGAATCGGGTACACGCAACGGGCGGTGGTTGCCGTGCAGCTGCCCGAGGCGACCGCCGAGGCCACACGCCGTCGATTTGGCCGCCGGTTGACCGACGCCACCGAGGTCGACCTGACCGATCACGGCGCGGCCGGCCCCGCCAACGGCTCCGATGCCGGTGCCGATCGGTTCGCCGTCGGCCGGGACGCTATTGCCCGGATCCAGGCGCTGCTCGCCGGTGAGGACGTCGACCTCGATCCCGTACCCGTCGATGTCACCGGCAGCAGCGATTTCAACCAGCAGGTCTACTCGATCGTCCGCATGATCGGCCGGGGTGAGACGCTGACCTACGGGGAGGTGGCCCGCCGGGTCGGCGAGCCCGGGGGAGCGCAGGCCGTCGGTCGAGCCATGGGGGCCAACCCGATCCCGGTCATCATCCCGTGCCACCGGGTAGTCGGCGCCAATGGACAACTGGTCGGGTTCTCGGCCAACGGCGGGATCGAGACCAAACGGCGGATGCTGCTGGCCGAGGAGTGCCCGGCCGTGCCGCCCACGCTCTTCGATCAGCTCTGACCCGCACCCTCCTCCGATGTGTGCGCCGCAGACCCGGGTTTCGGGGCGTTGGGCGCACGGTTCGGGGGGACGTCGCGGGTGGCGGCAACCTCCGACTCCCGCACGGCGAACGAGATCACGAACGCCGGAAGGAACAGCAGCGCACCGATCCCGAATGCAACCCGATAGGCGGTCAAACCAAGGTCGGCGTTGAGGCTCGCCGTCAGCGAGGTCGCCGCCACCGCCGTCCCGGTGGCGATGGCGATCTGCCGCTGCGTGGTGAAGATCGACACGGCCCTTCCCGTGTCGGCGTGCGAGGTGGTGGCGTAGGCCACCGTCTGTAGGCTGACGAAGAGGAACCCCATGGCCAGTCCCCGGCCGAACGTGCCGGCCCTAAGCAGCCAGAGGCCGGTGTCGTCGCCGACGAAGGCGAACGTGCCCGACACCAACGCTGCGGCCACGGCGCCAACCCGCAACAGCAGGCGGGGTCCGAAACGGTGAAAGGCCCGTCGGGCGGCCAGGTTCGACACCAGGAAGATGGCGATCGCCTGCGGTGCCTGCGTCGTTCCGGCGGCGGTGGCCGACAGCCCCCGATGGCCCTGCAGGTAGATCGGCAACACGTAGATGAGGCTGATGAAGGCGGCGTAGGTCGACAGGGCGTACAGGTTGATGACCCGGAAGTGGTGGTCGGCGAGGAGGCGGAGGTCGACCAGGGGCGATGACGTCGAGAGTTCGAAACGGACGAGCGCGATCAGCGCGATCACGCCGATGACGGCGGCCGCCACGGTGATGGTCGACGTCCACCCTTCTCGTGGACCCGACGAGAGCGCGTAGAGGACACCGGCCAGACCGATGGCGGCGAGGGCGAAGCCGGTGGTGTCGAAGTGGCCGGCCGGATCGGAATCCTCCTCCCGCAACCAGGCCCAGGCGAGCGTCACGGCGAGGATCCCGATCGGGAGGTTGATGAAGAAGATCCAGCGCCAGCTCAGGTTGTCGACCAGGATCCCGCCCAGGATCGGACCGATCGAGGGGGCCACCACGGCGACCCCGATGACCGCCGACGCGGCCCGGGCCCGCTCGTTCTGGGGGAAGGCCCGGTAGAGGATGGCGGCCCCGATCGGCAGGATGAGACCCGACGGCAAACCCTGCAACACCCGGGCGGCGACCAGCCAAGCGAGGGACGGGGCCAGGCCGCACAGGATCGATGCGGCGACGAACCCCGCGATGGCGATGATGAACGCCCGCTTCGAGCCGATGCGGTCGGCGATCCAGGGAGCGGCCGGGATGCCAATGGCCAGGCTGAGGAGGTAGCCGAGCACAACCCACTCGACCTCGTTGGCCCGGACACCGAAGTCGTCGCCGATCGCCGGGAGGGCGACGTTGACCGCCGTCGCGTCGAGAATCTGGATGAAGACCCCAACCACGTAGGCGACGAGGACCCTGGTCTTGTAGGTGGGACGCACTTCTGGCCAGGCTAACAGTCGGGCCCGGTCCGAGGCCTGGTTGGGTGGTTGCGCCCGGACGCCACCGACCCGGTGACCTCGAGGGCGATTCGCCGAGCGTTTGTAGAGACGCCCGGTCAAGAGTCCAACCGGCGGTCAGCGCTCCAGTGCAACCTCCATCGTTGCGCCGCCCCAACCGCTCACCTGGTCCCGGCCCTCGACGGTGACGGTGGTGACGTCGGCCGGGATCTCGATGCCCGACCGTGATCGGGTGAAGGGCTGCTCGGCGGCATGGTCGTGGAGCAGGATGCGTTCGCCGAACACCGCGCCGTCCGGGCCCACGACCCTCCAGGCGTCGGCGTACCGTTCGGGGCTGTCATAGGGCGACGACAGGGTGACGTGGAAGGTCCACGATCCGTCGCCGTCGTGCACGGCTTCGACACCCACGACGTCGGGGAACAGCTCCTCGGAGTTCTCGGCGGTGTTCTCCTCGGAACCCACACCCGTGCTCTCATCGGAATCCTCGGTCGAGACGGTCGACCCGGCTTGTTCGACCTCCGGGTCGGTACCGCAGGCGGTCAGAACCAGCAGCAGGACGAAAAACGTGGTACGGAGACGGTTCATGCCCCATCCTCCAGGAGGCTCACGATGACCATCGTGTGGTCGAGCTCCCGGAGCCGGTGAATGCGCTCCATGCACTTCAGCTGGAAGGCCTCGATGGCTGGTTGGCGATTGGCTGCCCGCGCTCGTCGTCATCCGTCCTTCATGACATTGAGGAGTTCGAGCATGGCCCGACGGTTCTGCCGGCGACCCTCCTCGGTGTTGTTGTCGGCCACGAAGTCGGATTCACCGAAGCCGGTCGAGATCAGCTGATCATCGCCGATGTCGAGGCTTCGGTAGAAATCGATGACGGCGTCGGCCCGCTGCTGTGACAGCTCGAGGTTGAGGTCGGCGCTTCCCGACGCATCGGTGAACGCGGAAACCGACATCACGATGTGCGGATTCAGCTTCAACACGTCGCCGCAGGCCTCCAGGAACGGGATGTACTGCGGATCGATCACCGCCGAGCCGCTTTCGAACAGCACCGGCTTCTCCAACACGACGTCGGACACCGTTGGATCGGGCGCCGCCGGGTTGATGGTGTAGCCGGAGACCAGGGCGTCCTCGCCGAACACCTCTGCAGCTGATTCGAGGAACCGTTGAGCCTCCGACTCCGACCGGAACGCGCCCTCTATGTAGAGCTTGCCGTCGTTTCGAATGGTGGCACTGGCCGGCACGATCCCGTCGGCGGTCTCCGGCGGCGACGGTTCGATACGGATGACGAGCCTGTCGGCAGCTGAGCCGTCGGAGCCGTCGGAAGGGGCGTCAGCGCTGTCAGCGCCGCCCGGGTTCGCCTCACTCTCGGCTCCGTCTGCGTCCTGGTCGCCGGCTGCGGTGGAGTCGGTCGCATCGGGTGTGGCCGGTCCGGCCTGGTCGTCGATGGTGGTGAATCGATCGAAGACACCGACCCGGTAGAGACCGACACCCACTGCAACGAGGCCGATCAGGGTGAGCAGGCCGGCAATGGCGGGCCATCGCCGGCCTTTCTCGGGCTGCAACAACGTCTGAGGCCCGACGGTCGGGCGCTGATGATACCGTCGCGGCTCGACCCGGAGTGGTGCCGGCTGGTCGTTGACCCGATGGCCGCCGACGGCCACGTAGGCCGAGGGTGACCGATATCCGTGGGACTCCCCAGGAGGCGGTCCGCCCAATCGAGGGTCCGCCACCGGTGGGAGCTCAGTCGTCGGACGTGGTCTGGGCGGCGGGTAGGCGTTGGACGGATGCTCCATGGTCCGGCCGGGGTCGGGCGAACGGGGATCGGACGCCGACGTGGAGTGTGTGGTGGGAATCGGTTGGGTGACCTGTTGGCCGGCCGGTCGCGGCGACGTCGGAGTTCGGCTGGCGTCGGCGATTTCGAGTACCCGCTCGACCGCCTCGGGGGACCACTGCCCACCGCCGGGCCGGTTCGGATGGGTGAGGCGTATACGTGCGGCGATCTGCGCTGACGAGAGACCCCTCGCTCGCAGCTCCTCCAGCCGCCGGACAGCGTCCAGGACGTTGCCGAGATTCCGGTGCTCCGCAGTCGTGATTGCGGCATGCACGGCGTCTCGTTCCGGATCGTGTTCCACCCGCCTGCCCTCCCCTAGCGTTGGTCCGGCGCAGTTGCAACTGCACGCAAGCGTAACATCCTTCGTGTTTCGTGCCCATGAGTCGACATCCGTGCGGCCGATCACGGAGAAACCGCCCCGGCGCAAGGAACGGAACCCCTCGCTGCGGGCTGCGGCCAGGTTTCGGCAATCAAGGGCCGGAACTCCAGAACCTGATGCAAAGTCGAGAGTTTCGATCGCCAAAGAACCCAGCCGTGGCGCCTGTTCGGTAGCATCGGTGCAGCACGACGTTGTCGGGGGCTCGTTCGAGCAGGGGATTGCCACATGCAAATTTCAACAAGAACGTTACATGGCCTGATCTTGGCCCAAGGGCCGTTCCGCCGGTAGAGTCGTCGGTCGTGTCGGACTTCCTTCGCGAGTACCTCCTCGTTCTCCTCTTCGGGCTGCTGGCCGTCGGCGTCGTTGGTGGCTTCATCGGCTTGGCGTCACTGCTCCGACCGAGCCGGCCCACCCCCGGCAAGCTGCAGAACTACGAGTCCGGCGTCGACCCGGTTGGCGGCGGATGGTCGCAATCCCAGATCCGGTACTACATATTCGCGCTCTTGTTTGTAATGTTCGACGTCGAGGCCGTGTTCATCTTCCCATGGGCCACCCGGCTGGAGCAGTACGGCCTCTTCGGGCTGGTGGAAATGGTGATCTTCATCTTCATCCTCGCCCTTGGCCTGGCCTACGCCTGGCGCAAGGGCGTGCTGCGATGGGTTTGACCGGGTTTGGCATGGGACGCAGGAGAGGGCATCGATGGGCTTAGTTGAATCGGGCAAAATGCCGAAAGGGCTGACGAAGCTGCTCAACATGAGCCGGAAGTACTCCCTGTGGGCCTACCAGTGGGGTCTCGCCTGCTGCGCCATCGAAATGGGCGCCGCTTTCGGCTCCCCCCGCTACGACGTGATGCGCCTCGGCGTCATCCCGCTGCCGGCCAGCCCCCGCCAGGCCGACCTGGTGATCATCTCCGGCACCGTGACCGACAAGATGGCCCCCGCGATCCGTCGGCTCTACGAGCAGATGCCGGAGCCGAAGTACGTGATCTCCATGGGCTCCTGTGCCAACTGCGGCGGTCCCTACTGGGACAGCTACTCGGTCACCAAGGGTGTCGACCAGATCATCCCCGTCGACGTCTACGTGCCGGGATGCCCACCCCGCCCGGAGGCGCTCCTCGAAGGAATCGTCCTGCTCCAGGAGATGATCCTCAACGAGGACATGGCCGAGAAGTGGAAGGGGGACCCCCTTGCCATCGGCTGACGGCGCCGCCGGCGCGGAAACAACCGAAACCGAGGCCGAGGAGTCCGAAACCGTCGACGAGGCCCGCTCCGCTCTGCTCGAGGCCCTGACCTCGGAACTGGGCGACTCGCTCGTCGCATCCCACCTCGAACCCGGTCGTGATCTGTGGATCCGAGTCGCCACCGACTCCTGGACCGAGACGGCCGACTACCTGCGAAACCGGCAACGGTTCCGCTTCTTCGATTGGCTCTCCGCCATCGACTGGAAGCAATCGCCGTTCGGTCGCAGCCTCGACGCCGCGGTCGACACCGCTGCCGAAGCGGCCCAGGCGAGTGGTGACGATGACGGTGGCGGCGGAGAAAAGGCCGCCGGGGGCTACACCGGCACCGGAGCCGACGGCGTGACCGGCGGCAGCACCCGATTCCAGGTGTTCGCGCGGGTCTACAGCCTGTCCACCGGCCTGGGCCTCACCCTCAAGGCCGATGTCCCCGAGGGGCCCGATGGCGAGCTCGCCGTCGGTACGTGGATCGACACCTACCCCGGTGCCGCCTGGCACGAGCGGGAGACCCACGAGATGTTCGGCATCACGTTCATCGGCAACGGCGACATGCGGCACCTCTATCTCCCGACCGACTTCGAGGGGAATCCGCTCCGCAAGGACTTTCCGTTGCTGGCCCGGCTGGTCAAGCCCTGGCCCGGCATCGTCGACGTCGAACCCATGCCGCCGGCGGAGCCTAACCGAGTTTCGGCTGACGCCGAAACATCGCAGGAGGTCGACTCCGTCGATATTCCCTCGGTCGACGACGATAACGCCGAAGGCGGTGCCGGGCAATGACCGAAATCATGGATCGTCGTCAAATGGCGTACATCGCGGCGCAGGCGGCGGACGCGCGGGTCAACATCGAACTCGAGACCGAGGGCATGACCCTCAACGTCGGGCCACAGCATCCGGCCACGCACGGCACGTTGCGGATCATCCTCCAGCTCGACGGCGAGCAGGTCGTCAACGCCGATCCCGTGATGGGCTACATGCATCGGGGCTACGAGAAGCTGGCCGAGGTCCGCACCTACCCGCAGGTGACCACACTGATCAACCGGATCGACTGGTTGGGCAGCTTCGCCAACGAGGTGCCGTTCATCCTCGCCGCCGAACAGTTGATGGACATCGAGGCCCCGCCCCGAGCCCAGTGGATCCGCACGATCCTGTTCGAGCTGGCCCGCATCGCCAACGTCACCCTGTTCCTGGGCGACATGGGGGTGCAGCTCGGCGCCGTGACCCCCGTGTTCTACGCCTTCCGCGATCGGGAGTACATCCTCAACCAGATCGAAGCCGCCACCGGAGGCCGCTTCCACCCCAACTTCGACCGCATCGGCGGTGTGAAGGACGATCTCCCAGCCGGTTGGATCGCCGACACCAAACACGCGCTCAAGGAGATCCGGGATTTCTGCGACGAGATGGAGGATCTCCTCGTCGGCAACGAGATCTTCGAGCAACGGACCCGCGGTATCGGTGTGATTCCGGCCGATGTCGCCTTGTCCTACGGCCTGTCCGGGGCCAACGTTCGAGCGTCGGGTGTCGACTGGGATATTCGCCGCGACAACCCGGATCTGGCGCTGGCCTACAGCGAGGTCGACTGGAAGGTGTGGACCCACCCCGACGGGGACTCCTTCGCCCGCTACTGGGTTCGTCTACAGGAGACCAGGGAGGCATGCGAGATCGTCGAACAGCTGCTCGATGGTCTGCCGTCCGGCCCGATCATGGCCAAGGTCCCTCGCATCATCAAGGTGCCGGAGGGGGAGGCCTACGTCGCCACCGAGAACCCGTTGGGCGAGATGGGTTACTACGTCATCAGCCAGGGGGGGCTCGAACCGTTCCGGGTCAAGATTCGTTCGGCCAGCTTCTCCAACATGTCGATAACACCGTGGTTGCTGAAGGGCACCTATGTCCCCGACGTGATCACGATCCTGGCCTCGCTGTACTTCATCCTGGGAGACATTGACCGATGACGGATCGCTTCGCTCTCCGTCCCCCCGCCTTTCGCCTGCGGCGAAACGCTACGCCGTTGCTCCGATGGGGTGCGTCGCCGCTTACCGGGGTCGCGATGACGGATCGCTTCGCTCTCCGTCCCCCCGCCTTTCGCCTGCGGCGAAACGCTACGCCGTTGCTCCGATGGGGTGCGTCGCCGCTTACCGGAGCAGCCTCATGACTACGACTCTTGCGGCTGAGTTCGCCTGCTGGCGCCGCTTCGCTAACCGAGTTTTGGCTGCGCCAAAACTCCCGGCTGGAGGTCCGTCGTGAGCCTCGCCGTTGAATTCGCCTATTGGCAGACGTCGATCTTCAAACTCCTGATGGCGTTCGTCGCCGTGCTGATCCCGGCGGGGGGCACCGTCTATCTCTACCTGTTCAAGATGGTGTCGTTCATGCAGAGCCGGCTCGGTCCCATGGAGGCCGGGCCCTACGGCTCGCTCCAGCTCGTGGCCGAGGTCGGCAAGTGGGCCCAGAAAGAAGACATCGTTCCGGAGCGAGCCGACGAGTTCGTCTTCAAGGCGGCCCCGTACGTCGTGCTGCTCAGCACGTTCCTGCTGGTCCTGGTCGTCCCGTTCGGACCCGACGCCCAGTTCGTCGACTTCGACACCGGCATCTTCTTCGCCCTCGCCGTGAGTTCCATATCGGTGGTCGGCATCCTGATGGCGGGCTGGGCGTCGGCCTCCAAGTACTCGCTGATGGGCGGGCTGCGGGCCGCCGGCCAGTTGATCGCCTACGAGCTCCCGCTGGTGCTCGCCGTGGTCGGCGTCGTCATCCAGGCCGGTTCGCTCAACATGCAGGACATCGTCACCGCCCAGACGACCGGCGAGATCTTCGGCTGGGGCGCCATTGGGAACCCGTTCATCATCACCCAGTTCGTCGGTTTCATCATCTTCCTGATCGCCGTGCAGGCCGAGCTGACCCAGACCCCGTTCGACATGCCCATCGCCGAATCCGAGCTCGTGTCGGGTTACATGACCGAATACTCCGGTTTCCGGTTCCTGCTGTTCTTCATCGGCGAGTTCGCCACCGCCAACATCTTCGCTTTCCTGGCCTCGGTGCTGTTCCTCGGCGGCTGGAGTGTTCCGCCGTTCGTGATGGACGTCGTCCCCGGCCTGGCCCCCGAGGTGACGGGTCTGGCCGGTGCGCTCAACGGTACGACCGGTGGTGCCACCGCCTCGTTCTCCCCCTGGTTCAACGTGCTGGGCCCGATCGTCATGGCCACCAAGATGCTGGCGTTGACGTTCGTCGTCTACTGGGTGCGCTTCACCTACCCTCGCTTCCGTGAGGATCAGCTGCAGCGATTCGCCTGGAAGGTCCTGATCCCCCTCGCCCTGGTCAACATCGCCGTGACCGGCGTCTTGAAAGTGGCGTTCTGATATGGCTCTCGTACCCGGTGTGATCAAGGGACTCGGCGTCACCTTCGGCGAGATCGTGAAGACGGTGACCAAGGGCGCCGACACGGTTCAGTACCCGCATGAGAAGGAAGCCCCACCGCCCCGGGCCCGCGGCGTGATCGCCCTGCACGAGGAGAACTGCACGGCCTGCATGCTGTGCTCCCGTGAGTGTCCCGACTGGTGCATCTACATCGAGGGTCACAAGACGCTCGCCCCGCCGCGCCGCGCCGGCGGCAAACCCCGCTCGGTCAACAAGCTCGACCGGTTCGACATCGACTACGCACTCTGCATGTACTGCGGTATCTGCGTCGAGGTGTGCCCGTTCGAGGCGTTGTTCTGGAGCCCCGACTACGAGTACTCCGAGCCCAAGATCGCCGATCTCTTGCACGACAAGACCCGTCTGGGCCAGTGGATGGAGACGGTGCCCGAATTCGAGTCCTACGAGGCCGGCGCCGAGGTCAAGCAGAAGAAGGTGCCGCGGCCGTGAACACCCTCGCCGTCATCGCCCAGGAATCGTCCCTCTCCGACCAGGGGGCGTGGATCGCCAACGTGTTCTTCTATGCCATCGCCGCGGTGGCGATCATCGCCGCGCTGAAGATGGTCACCACCCAGAACGTCGTCCACGCCGCCCTGTATCTGCTGGTCGTGCTCACTGCGGTGGCTGCAACCTACATCGTGCTCGGTGCCGAGTTTGCGGCCGTCACCCAGGCCCTCGTCTACCTCGGCGCCATCATGGTGCTGCTGTTGTTCGGCGTCATGTTGACCCGGGCCAGGATCGGCACCGATACCGACCTCGATCATGACCAGAAGTGGATGGGTGCGCTCGTCGCCGTCGTGACCGGTGCGGTGATGGGCTACTCGCTGTGGGAGGCCTTCGGCGACATGAAGCTGCCGGCCGACCAGGTGCCGCAGACCACCCAACAGGTTTCGGACTCGATCTTCAGCACCTACATCGTGCCGTTCGAGGCGTTGTCGGTCCTGCTGTTGGCCGCCCTCATCGGCGCCGTCGTCGTGGCGAGGAGGGACTAGATGGCTGTCGGTCTCCTCGTCGTCGTCGTGCTGATCGGTGTCCTCGGCATGGTCGGGCTGTTCGCCGCCGGGTTCCTGATGAACCGGACGAAGACCGACCGAAACGGAGGAGATCGCTGATGCTGACCATTGTCGTCCTGCTGGTCCTCGTGATCATCGTGGCCGTGATCGACTACCTGCTGTTCTCCCGTCTGAACGACGGCGTCGGATCCTGGGCGAGGGAGCGCTGATGTTCCTCAACCAGTTCCTCTTCCTGGCCGCCATTCTGTTCTGTATCGGCATCTACGGGGTTCTGACCCGGAAGAACGGCGTGCTCGTTCTGATGTCGATCGAGCTGATCCTCAACTCGGTCAACATCAACCTCGTCGCCTTCGGCGCCTACCACCAGCACATCGCCGGCCAGGTGTTCGCCCTGTTCGTGATCGCCGTGGCCGCCGCCGAGGTCGGTGTCGGCCTGGCCATCGTCCTGCTCATCTACCGGAACCGTCGAAGCATCAACGTGGCCGAGGCGAATCTACTCAAGGGCTGATTGGGAATCGTGTTTGTACTTGCTGCCGAAGAAGCCGTCGCCAACTCGTGGTTCTACGAGAACGCCTGGCTCATTCCCGCCCTGCCGGCGGCGTCCTTCGTGCTGATCCTGTTCTTCGGAAAACGGCTGCCGTTCAAGGGCGCCGAACTCGGTATCGCCGCAGTCGGAACCGCCTTCGTTCTGGCCGTGCTCACCACGTTCACCTGGATCGGCGACATCCAGGCCGGCGGTGAGTCCGAGGAGGAGCACTCACTCATCGTCGACGGCGGCGAGACGGTCGCCGTTGCGCTCACCGCCGAGGAGGGGGAGGAAGGACACGGTGCGACGCGAGGCGCGCCCATCGTCACCGAGGTCGAGTGGTTCGGCATCGGCACCGACGCCAACCGGGTCACACTCGGCTCGGAGGCCAACGTCTCCGAAGGAGCCGCCGCCACTGAAGACCATGGCGAGGAGGCGGTCGCGGCCGAAGATGACCACAGTGAGGATGACGAGGCGCACGCCACCGAAAGCCTGGCGTCGAAGTTCTCCGTTCCCATCGGAACGATCGTCGACGGTCAGTCCGTGATGTTGCTGTTCGTCGTCACGTTCATCTCCTTCCTGGTCCACGTCTATTCCACGGAGTACGTGAAGGGCGATCGGCGCTTCACCCACTACTTCGCCTTCCTGTCGCTGTTCACCGCCGCCATGTTGTTCATGGTGCTGTCGTCGTCGACGTTGCAGCTCATCGTCGGCTGGGAGCTGGTCGGCGTCTGCTCGTTCGTCCTGATCGGCCACTGGTGGGAGGAGAAACCCAACTCCGACGCTGCGCTCAAAGCCTTCTTCACCAACCGGGTCGGCGACGTCGGCATCCTCGTCGGCATGAGCATCCTCTACTTCGCCGCCGATCGGTCGTTCTCGATCACGACGATCAACGAGATGGCGGTGTCCGGGGCCATCGAGCAGCGCACCCTCCTGATCGCCGGGCTGTGCCTGATGGCGGCGGTGATGTCGAAGTCGGGTCAGTTCATCCTCCACACCTGGCTGCCCGACGCGATGGCCGGCCCGACCCCCGTGTCGGCGCTGATCCACGCCGCCACCATGGTGGTGGCCGGCGTCTACCTGATCGGCCGGATGTACGCCGTGTTCTTCGTCGGCTTCGGAATGGACGGCGGCACGCTGAACGCGATGGCCTTCATCGGGGGCCTCACCACCGTCGGCGGCGGCCTGCTCGCCTTCGTCCAGAACGACATCAAGAAGGTGCTGGCCTACTCGACGGTGTCGCAGCTGGGCTACATGGTGCTGGCTCTCGGTGTCGGCGCCTACACCGCCGGGATGTTCCACCTGTTCACCCATGCCTTCTTCAAGGCCTGCCTGTTCCTGGGCGCCGGGTCGCTCAGCCACGCCTGTCACCACAGCTTCGACATGAAGGCGGAGATGGGCGGCCTGCGCAAGAAGATGCCGATCACCTTCGCCACGTTCGTCATCGGCTCATTGGCTCTGGCCGGCATCCCGCCGCTGGCCGGGTTCTGGTCGAAGGATGAGATCCTGGCGGGGGCCGGGGTGTGGCCCGGCACCGACGGCAACGGTACCTTCACCATCCCGTTCATCTTCGGGGTGATCACCGCCGCGCTCACCGCCGCCTACATGACCAGGACCATCTGGCTTGTCTTCTTCGGCGAGTACCGCGGCCACTCGCATCCCCACGAGAGCCCGCCGGTCATGAGCATTCCGCTGGTCGTCCTGGCGTTCATGGCCGTGACCGTCGGGTTCCTCAACATGCCCGGCCCGTTCGTCTCGTCGATCGGTCTGCCGGAGGGTTGGGCCCACCGCTTCGAGGACTGGGTGGAGCCGGCCGGCATCTCCACCTTCCCCGGCATTGCTCACGCGAACCCGAGTCTCACGCTGGCCATCTTCGCCACACTGTGTGCGGTCGGTGCGGCCACCCTCGTCTGGTTGTACTACAGGCGTCTCTACGCGCTCGATCCCAAGGCAACCGAGTACTCGGCCGACACCAACGGCCTGGCCTCCCGCATCGCACCGCTGGCCGTCGGCCACACGATCCTCGAGAAGAAGTACTACCTCGACCACCTCTACACCGACATCATCGCCGGTGGGGCCAAGGGTCCGGTGGCAAGGGCCGTCAACTGGAGCGACCAGAACATACTCGACGGCGTCGTCGACACCGTCGGGAAGACGGCGGTCGTGGTCGGTCGTTTCGTCTACCGGTTCATCGATCAGGGCGCCATCGACGGTACGGTCAACAACTCCGGCCGCACCGCCGATTCCATCGGTCAGATCCTGCGTGGGATTCAGACCGGTCAGGTTCGCCAGTACGCCACCCTGCTGTTCGGGGCGGCCGCCGGCCTGGTCGGCGTGTTCATCCTGTTCGTGTAAGTCGTTCGTCGAAATTCGCTTGATCTTCCTGAGATAAGGACCAGAGGTACATGGAGAGCTTTCTCAATTCCTGGGGCATCACGGTCATGGTCTTTGCGCCGCTCGTCGGCCTGACCATCATGATGCTGATCCCCGAACGCGACGAAGACCTGCACAAGAGCATCGCCCTGCTGTCGACGGTGGTGTCCGCCGCGGTCGGTATTCTGCTCATGCGCAACTTCGACTACGGCGAGAGTCAGATGATGCAGTTCGTCGTCGACCGGTCATGGATCGACGTCATCGATGCGCGCTACACCGTCGGTATCGACGGGGTGTCGCTGCCGCTGATCGCGCTGACGCTCCTCGTCGTGCCGTTGGTCATCGTCTACTCGTGGCATCACATACCGGAACCGGGCAACGCCAAGGCGTTCCTGATGCTGACGCTGGTGTTGCACACCGGCATGCTCGGCACGTTCGTGGCCGGCGACCTGGTGCTCTTCTTCGTGTTCTTCGAAGTGGTGCTGCTGCCGATGTACTTCATGATCGGCGTGTGGGGCGGCGAGGACCGGCTCTACGCCGCCATCAAGTTCTTCCTCTACACGCTCTTCGGTTCGGCCTTCATGCTGGTGTCGTTCCTGGCCCTCTACTGGCTGACGGGGTCGGCGACGTTCGACATGGTGCAGCTGGCCGAACGGGTCCAGAGCGAGGGACTGACGGCTCAGGAGCAGACGCTGCTGTTCGGCGGCATGTTCCTCGGCTTCGGTATCAAGGTGCCGATGTTCCCGTTCCACACCTGGTTGCCCGACGCCCACACGCAGGCCCCCACCCAGGGCTCGGTCATCCTGGCAGCTGTGCTGTTGAAGCTCGGAACCTACGGCTTCGTCCGCATCGCTCTGCCGATCCTGCCCGAGGGCGCCCAGAACTGGGCCCCGTGGATCGGGCTGCTTGCGGTGATCGGCATCATCTACGGTGCGTTCGGCTGCCTCGCCCAGACCGACATGAAGCGACTGATCGCCTTCTCCTCGGTGGCCCACATGGGCTATGTGATGCTCGGCATCGCCACCCTCACCGACTTCGGGATCAACGCCGCCATCTTCGGTATGGTGGCCCACGGTCTGATCACCGGTCTGCTGTTCTTCATCGCCGGTTCGGTGAAGGAGCGCTACCACACCCTCGAGATCAAGCGTCTCGGCGGCCTGCTTATCCAGGCCCCGAGGATGGGCTGGATTCTCGGTATCACCACGATGGCGTCGCTCGGTCTGCCCGGCCTCGCCGGCTTCTGGGGTGAGTTCCCGGCCATCCTGGCGTCGTGGAATCCGGCACCCGGCCTCAGCGAGGGCCTGTTCCGGACCTACATGGTGATCGCCGCCGTCGGCACCGTCCTGGCCGCCGCCTACCTTCTGTGGCTGTTGCAGCGCACCGCCTTCGGCGTGCCGACCGAGGAGTTCGCCGATGATCCCCACATCCACGACACGGTCATGACCGAGTGGATCGCCTGGGTTCCGATGCTGATACTCATCGTGGTGCTCGGTTTCGTGCCCAGCCTCATCTTCGACGTGACGAACGCGCCGGTGTCGGCCGTCGGTGAAGTCTTCCAGGCGCTCGGGCAGTAGGGCCGCAGGTACCGGTAGGGAGTAGGGAGAAGCATCGTGCTGGCCCAGATCATCACCGAATCCGCCGAGTTCACTCGGCCTCACATCGACTGGCACGCCTTCGCGCCCGAGTTGGTGATCCTGGGCTGGGGTGCCTTCGTGACGATCGTCGACATCGTCGGGCTCGACCGGGTCCGGCGCCTGATGGCTCCGCTGACCGGCATCGGGTTCCTGCTGGCCATGATCCCGGTGCTGACGTTGCGGAGCCAGGGCGACGACCTGCCCCGGGTTTTGTTCGACGGGGCCTACGTGGTCGACAACTACTCCCTGGTCCTCAAAGGCCTTTTCCTGATCAGCGGTTATGTCATCGTGCTGCTGTCGAGCGACTACATGGCCGAAGGCGACTACTACGACTCGGAGTTCTACCAGCTGATCGCGGCGTCGGTGCTTGGCATGCTGGTGATGACGTCGGCCCGCGATCTGATCTCGATCTTCATCGCGCTGGAGCTCCTGTCGATCCCGGCCTACCTGCTGGCCGCCTGGCGCAAGCGGGATCTGAAGTCCAACGAGGCCGGCCTCAAATACATGCTGATGGGCGTGTTCGCCTCCGGCATCCTACTCTACGGCATGTCGCTGCTCTACGGCCTGGCCGCCGACACCCGCCTGTCCGTCATCGGTGACACGATCGCCGGTGCGGAGTCGACGCCGATCCTCACGCTCGGGGTGCTGTTCACGATCATCGGGTTCGGGTTCAAGGTCTCGGCGGTGCCGTTCCACACCTGGGCCCCCGACACCTACGAGGGCGCTCCCACCCCGCTCACCGCGTTCCTTGCCGTGGCGTCCAAGACGGCCGGCTTCGTGGCGCTGATGAACGTGGTGTTCTTCGCCTTCGCCGGTCAACCCGACCTGGTTGAGCCGTTCATGTGGATCCTGGCTGCAGCCACCATGACCGTCGGCAACCTGATCGCCCTTCGCCAGACCAATATGGTGCGCATGCTGGCCTACTCCGGTATCGCCCAGGCGGGCTACGTGCTGGCTCCGCTGGCGGTCTACGGCGACCGACTTGGCGACGCCCAGCAGGCCATCGTGTTGTACCTGGTGATCTATGCCGCCATGAACCTCGGTGCGTTCGCCGTCGTCATCATCGCCGCCCGCAAGACCCGCTCCGGGGAGATCTCGGCCTACGGCGGCATGTTCCGCTACGCCCCCGGCCTCACCCTGGCCATGACGGTGTTCCTGTTCTCGCTGGCCGGCGTTCCCCCGATGGGCGGGTTCTGGGCCAAGTTCTTCGTGTTCAAGGTGCTGACCGACGGCTGGGGCCTGTGGGGCACGATTCTCGCCATCTTCGTGGCCGTCAACTCGGTGGTGGCCGCCTACTACTATCTGAACGTGGCCAAACAGATGTGGTTCATGCCCGCTCCCGACGGCGATCACTCACCGATCGTCATCCCGCCGGCTCTGGTGGCCGCCGTTGCGGTCACGATCATCGTCACGATGATCACCGGCGTGACCGGGCTGATCCCGGACTGGACCGACTTCACCAACCTCGCCGCCGCCCCATAACCCCGGACATCCTGGACCCGCACAGGGTTCGGGTGGGTGACGAAGACCTACCTACAATGGCCGTCGAGCTATGAGTGACACAGTCGACGTGGTATCGGTACAGCAGCTGGCCGATCTGATCATTGGAA
Source organism: Acidimicrobiia bacterium (assembly GCA_029863385.1). Lineage (GTDB taxonomy): Bacteria > Actinomycetota > Acidimicrobiia > Acidimicrobiales > SZUA-35 > JAHELU01. Next base: position 1,960 of record JAOTVU010000075.1, on the reverse strand, counting down.
CGAACGAGGAGACCGCGGGCGGAGAGCGTCAGGTCATCGCCGTTGCCGGGCCGCCCGGGGCCGGGAAGTCGACGGTCGCCGAGTCATTGGTCGAGGTTCTGAACACCCGCTCGCCGGGAACGGCGGCGGTGTTTCCGATGGACGGTTACCACTACGACGATCTCGTACTCGAGCAGCGCGGCTGGCGATCTCGCAAAGGCGCGCCCTACACGTTCGACGTCTCGGGTTTTGGGCACATGCTGGCCCGCCTCCGCCGAAACGACGAGGACGAAGTGGCCGTCCCCGTGTTCGACCGCACCATCGAAATCGCCCGGGCGGGCGCCCGGATCATTCGACGATCTGTCAGCCGCATCGTCGTCGAAGGCAACTACCTGCTACTCGAAACCCCGCCCTGGATCGACCTGGCCGACCAGTTCGACACGACGGTGTACATCGACGTCCCGGAGGTGGAGCTCCGCCGCCGACTCCTGGAGCGATGGTCGGATCTGTCCGGTGAAGCGCTCGAGGAGAAGCTGGAGGGAAACGACATGCCGAATGTCCGGTTGGTGCAATCACACAGCCGACCCGCCGACTTCGTTCTCCGTCACCACTGAGCGTCGGCGACAACCCGGACCGGTGGGCCGGCAACCAGTTGGCGGAGCGTGACGATCCTGCAGGTCGCGTGACCGACGCCGGACACTAGGGTGGGCCTGAATGGAGCGGTTCGACACCTATATGGAGCGCTGCCTCTACGGGCCAGACGGCTTCTACACAACTCACGGGGTGGCCGGCCGGGGGAGAGGGGATTTCATCACCAGCCCGGAGGTCGGGCCACTGTTCGGGGCCGTGCTGGCCAATGCCCTGGACGCCTGGTGGGAGTCGGCGGGGCGACCCGACCCGTGGACCGTCTACGACGTCGGTTGCGGCCCCAACACCCTTCTGAAGGCGATCCGCAAGGCCCGCCCGGCCGATGAACGGCCGTGGCGCTTGATCGGAGTCGACCGGGCCCGACCCGATGTCCCGCAAACGGGGGCAGCGCCGTCCGACTCCGCAACCGGTGTCGTGGAACGGCGGTCCGAGCTGCCGGAGGACCTCACCGGCGCAGTCGTTCTGGGTAACGAGCTGCTCGACAATCTCCCGTTCCGGATCATCGAACGCGGGACCGACGGGAGGTGGCGGGAGGTGTTCGTCGAGGGCGGCGAGGAGCAGTTGATGCCGACCGACGCTCGGCTCGATATAGCGGCCGGCGCCCGAGCGCCGCTGCTGAGCGAGGCAACCCGGTGGTGCCGGTCGGTCATCGCGCGACGTCCGAGCCATGTGTGCCTGTTCGACTACGGTGCCGCCACCACCGCCGAGCTGGCGAAACGGGGCGGATGGTTGCGGACCTACCGGAAGCATCAGCGCGGCGGTGATCCCTTGGCCGAGCCGGGCCGATGGGACATCACCGTCGATGTGGCCGTCGACCAGCTTCCAGCCGGAGCTTTCGTCGAGACCCAGGCGGGATTCCTCCGTCGGTGGGGGATCGACACGCTCGTGCACGAGGGCAGAGAGCATTGGCGGGCCAACGCAGCACGTCCCGACCTGCAGGCCGTCGCGATGCGAAGCCGCATCTCCGAGGCGGAGGCGCTCACCGATCCGGACGGGCTCGGCTCCTGGCTCGTCATCCAACTCCCGAGCTCATGAACGGCGAGCGCAACGATCCCGCGGCCGGCCCGGTCGTGTCCTCCGCCGCCTTGGCCCGTATCGCCGGCCGCCTGGCCGCCGTCGGGCTCAACCGTTGTCAGGCCACCCCGGTCGCAGATCTGCCGTCGTCCGTCTGGCTCGGCGGGGCCGTTCCCCAGCGGCCGGCAGCTGTCCCGCGTGAAACCCTGCTGCTCGTCGGGCACGGTGGCAGGGCGCTGTGGCGACATCTCCACCAGGCGACCGACTTCGACTTCGACCGCACGGCCGACCCGATCGACACGTTCAGTGTCAGCGAGAC